>VGER01000003.1 GCA_016869235.1 Alphaproteobacteria bacterium
GTTCTACGTCGACGACAAGAAGCCCAACCCGGCCCTCGACAGCTGGTTCGGTGACTCGTGGAAGCGTGGCGGCGGTACCGCGTGGGGCTACTTCACGTGGGATCCGGACATCAACGTCTTCTACTACTCGACCGGCAACTGCGGTCCGTGGAACCCGGACTATCGCCGCGAGTGGGGCAAGTTCGACCTCGACCCGAATGGCGGTCTCGAGCATTGGCGCAGCAACTACTGCGCTTCGCAGATGGCCCGCGACGCCACCACCGGCGAGCTGATCTGGGCGTACAACATGACGCCGCAGGATCACTGGGACCTCGACGAGCCGCTGATCACGCCGCTGCTCGACGTCGGCGGCAAGAAGGTCGCCATCAAGGCCGCGCGTAACGGCCTGTTCTATGTGTGGGATCGCCAGACCGGCGAGGTTCTGAACGATCCGTTCATGCACACCTTCCAGGACGTCTTCAAGAAGGATGCCCAAGGCAAGTGGGTGAACAAGACCACCGGCCGTCCGAACTACGACATCCGCACGGCTTACTGGACGGACAAGGCCGACCAGGACAAGTACTTGCCGAATCGGCAGAACAACCCCCCGATTCCCAACACGGTGGCCGGCTATACGGGCACTGAGCTGTGCTACTACCCCGGCTTCGCGTCCCGCAACTGGGACAACGACGCGTACTCGCCGAGAACCGGGATGCTGTACTTCAGCACCAGCCTTGACGGCCTGTGCCAGCGCATGATCAAGGGCGATTACGTTCCAGGCCAGGGCTACACGCTGCGTGTGACAGTCGCTGTGCCGGGCGGCCTGCCTAACAAGCTGATCGACGGCACCAACACCCCGAACGAGAGTCAGCTGGTCGCCATCGACGTCGCCGGCAACAAGACGGCGTGGACCGTCAACCACCGCCGCTCGAACATGGTCCCGGTCATGGCCACGGCCGGCGATCTCCTGTTCACTTGCGGCAACGACAACGGCACGTTCCGCGCCATCGACGCCAAGACCGGCAACGATGTGTGGACGTTCCGTTGGGGCGCACGCTGCCGTCAGTCGCCGATCACCTACCGCTACAACAACAAGCAGTACGTGGCGGTGATCGCGTCGTCGGCCGCGGCCAATACGGCCGTTGCCGCCAACGCGGCTCCGGACGATGCCAACCGCTACCGTCGTTCGGGCTCGACCCTGTACGTGTTCGCGCTGCCGGGCTAACGGCCAGCGCATCGGCTGTGCCTCGCACGAGGCCGGCCGCCGAAAAGGGCAGGGGGAAGACATCGTCTTCCCCCTGTTTCTTTTCGGATCTAGGCCGCGCGGTTGGTGCCGTTGGCGCGCTCGAGCTCGTCGATGAACTTCACCGCTTCGTGCCGCGCGGCGCGGCGAGGGCGGGCGGAATGATCGACTAGGACGGCGCCCAACCAACGGCCCGGGCTATCCACTTTGCACACTGTGCGAAAGGATACCGCGATGTAACTCTTGGCGGGTACTCCCGCTCCCAGCGGGCGCCCGTCTTCCCCCAAGAGTCGTACATGCCCCACAAAGACGACGAAGCCGTAGAGCGCTTGATCCACGCGCCCCGGCTTGCCGACGCCCTGGAGAGCGAGCCCTTCCGTCATCTCCTCGATCGAGTGCCTTTCGCCGTGGCTGTGGCCAAGCTCAGGCGTGAGGAGCGCGTCGCCTACACCAACCCGCATTTCGAGAAGCTTACCGGCGCCCGCGCGGCCGACATCGAAGGCAAGCCTTGGAGCGTCCTGCAGGGAAGCGCGCGTGGCGCCGCCGGGCCGGGCCTCGGCGCAGCCGTGACGACGGCGCACGACTTCGTCGGCACCTTCGTGGTGCGGCGTTCGGACGGCACCGAGGTGGTGGTCGACGCTTACTCCAACCTCATCGAGGACGACGAGGGGCGCGCCGTCTTCCGCATCGTCGCCCTGGTTGACGTCACGACTCACGCGCAGGCGGAGCGGGAAGCGCTGGAAGCCAAGGTCAAGCACAAGGACCTGCTCCTGCGTGAGCTGCAGCACCGCGTTCGCAATAACCTGCAGCTCATCACCGCCCTGATCCGCATGGAGGCCCGCAACTATGGCAAGATCCCCAGTGAGCCTTTCGACCGGCTATCCGGTCGCATCGAGGCCCTGGCGCTGCTCTACCAGTCGCTTGGGCCGGACCAGCAGGGTCACGAGGTGGACCTTGGCGCTTATCTGACACAGGTCGCGTCGATGGCGATGCGCGCCTACGCCGTCGAGGGCGTACGGCTCGACCTCAAGGTCGACACCCTGGCGGTGCCGATCAACGTTGCGATGCCTGTCGGGCTGGCCGTCAACGAGCTGCTGACGAACGCCCTCAAGCACGCGTTCGGTGGACGCAGTCATGGGACCATCACCGTCCGCAGCGTTCTCGAGGGCGAACATTGCCGGGTGACCGTCGCCGATGACGGTGTCGGCTTCGCCAAGGGCGTCGAATGGCCGGGTCGCGGCAAGCTCGGTGCCTTGATCCTGCAGGCGTTGTCGGACAATGCCCACGCCACGTTTGACGTCGAGTCCAGCCCCGGCAAGGGAACGAGCGTGACGATGACCTTTACCCGGCCGGCCGCTTCGTACGACGGCGTGGCCGCCGAGGTCGCGGGCGCGCAACCTTTTGCCAGCCTCGAGTAGCACCCGTTACGGCCGCACCGTCAGTTGCGGCCACCGGAAGGCGGCGAACTCAGGATGTCGCTCGGCGCCTGGCCGCGCGGGGCGATGCGCGTGCCCACGTGCGCGCGGCATCGATGACTGGGGGCGGCGCCGTTAGCGCCTCTCCGTCGTCTTGCCGTCGGAGTGTTCGTGGCCGCCGGCGTCGGCCTTGGTGCGGTGCACAACTCCGTCACGATGCTCGGGCGGCCCGTACAGGGTGTAGAACTTGAGCGCGCTCTTGCCGGTATTCACCACATTGTGGCGGGCCCCGGCCGGCACGATGACGGCATCGTCCGCTTTCACTGCGTTGCGCTTGCCGTCAATCCGCACCTCGCCGCTGCCCTCCTCGAAGCGGAAGAACTGGTCACGGTCGTCGTGGACTTATTCGCCGATGTCCACGCCGGCGGGCAGGGACATCAGCACCAGCTGTAGGTTCGCCCCGGTGTAGAGCACGCGGCGGAAGTCGGCATTCTCGACCGTCAGCTTCTCGATGTCTGCTGCGAAGCCCTTCATGCGTGCATTCTCCTTTTTCGTTCTGCGCGCTTGTACTCCGCGCGCGGCGCGGGTGCTAGAGTGCGCCACCGTTGCGAGCACAGGAGAGAGCGATGTCCCTTGGCCGCGCGATTCTGGTTCTCTTTGGCGCGTTGGCGTGGACCTCGGTCGCCGTCGCCCAGGCGCCTGCTGGCGGCGGCGGCGCGGCGGCCGGCGGAGGAGGAGGAGGCGCGGCGATGTTCACGATGTCCACTACCGCCTTTGCTGACGGTGGCGTCATCCCCGTGCGCTTCAGCCAGGCCGCTCCTGGCGCCGCCCCCGGCGAAGGAACCTCTCCCGAGCTGAAGTGGACGAATGCGCCGGCCAACACGCGCAGCTTCGTCCTGCACATGCACGACATGGAAGTCGTGCGCAATCGCACCACCGACGACCAGCGGCACTGGTTGGTGTGGAACATTCCGGCGACCACGATGTCGCTGCCCGAAGGTCTGCCGCGCGGCGCCAAGCTGGCGGACGGCAGCTGGCGGATCAGCGCCACCGGCCCGGTCTACCGTGGTACCGGCGCCGGCGCCGCGGGACCCATGCACCACTACGTCTTCGAACTCTACGCGCTGGACATACCGCTTGCGATCGAGCCCGACGCCGACGCGTTCGCGACGGCGCACCAAGGTGATGGCGGCGATGCAGGGCCACATCCTCGGCAAGGCGGTGTATCTCGGCTTGTTCCGCCGGCCGAACTAGCAAGAACGGCTGCGCTCCTTCGGGTGCGGCCCATCCTCGCGTGAACTTGGCCGTTAGTTGGGGCGGGCGGTAAACTGGAAGCCGCTGCGGGCCTAGACGGTATTGCTCCTGATCCCGCAGCAGGGACCGAACGCGCTCTGACTGGTGCCGATGACGGCAACTGGAATGGTGCGCTAAGGAGTTCGCTCGGGGACGCTACGCTCGTTTCTTCGTGTACTTCTTCTCGGCCTCGGCGACGGTGCGCTTGACCGACAGATAGCTGTCCGGGCTCACCGAGATGGCGTCGATGCCGGCCTCCACCAGGAAGTCGGCGAACTCCGGATAATCGCTGGGCGCCTGGCCGCACAGGGCGATGAGCGTGCCCACCGTGTGCGCGGCATCGATGACCTGGCGGATGACGCGCGTCACCGCCTCGTGGCGCTCGTCGAAGTGCTCAGCCAGCACCTCCGAGTCGCGGTCCACGCCCAGCACCAGCTGGGTGAGGTCGTTGGAGCCGATCGAGAAGCCATCGAAGCGGCGCGCGAACTGCTCGGCGAGGACGATGTTCGAGGGCAGCTCGCACATGACGTACACCTTGAGGCCGTTCTTGTGCCGCTCCAGGCCGTGCTGGGCCATGGTCTCCAGCACCTTGTCGGCTTCCTGCGGCGTGCGGCAGAACGGGATCATGACGATGATGTTGGTGAAGCCCATCGTCTCGCGCACGCGCTTCAAGGCGCGGCATTCGAGCGCAAAGCCGTCGCGGTAGCGCGGCGAGTAGTAGCGCGCGGCGCCGCGGAACCCGAGCATCGGGTTCTCCTCGTGCGGCTCGAACTGGCGACCGCCCAGCAGATTGGCGTACTCGTTGGTCTTGAAGTCGCTCATGCGCACCAAGACCGGGCGCGGATGCTGGGACGCGGCGATCTTGGCGATGCCGCGCGCCAGCAGCTCGACGAAGTATTCCGACTTGTCGTCGTAGCCGCGCGTGAGCTCGGCGATCTGCTCGCGCGCCTTCTGGTCCTGCAGCTGGTCGAAGCGCACCAACGCCATCGGGTGGACCTTGATGACGTTGTTGATGATGAACTCCATGCGGGCGAGGCCGATGCCGTCTGCCGGCAGCTGCCACCACTGCAGCGCCGCGGCCGGGTTGGCCATGTTCAGCATCACCTTGGTGCGTGTCTCCGGCACGCGGCCGAGGTCGATGTCGTTGACCTCGAAGCTGGCGATGCCGTCGTAGACGAAGCCGTCGGCGCCCTCGCCGCAGGAGACGGTGATCTCCTGGTCGTCGTGCAGCACGTGCGTCGCGGTGCGCGTGCCCACCACTGCCGGAAGGCCCATCTCGCGGCTGACGATGGCGGCGTGCGAGGTGCGCCCGCCGTGGTCGGTGACGATCGCCGAGGCGCGCTTCATGATCGGCACCCAGTCGGGATCGGTGTTTTCTGCCACCAGGATGGCGCCTTCGGGGAAGCGGTCGATCTCGGCAGCCGAGCGGACGATGCGCACCATGCCCGAGACGATCGCGTCGCCCACGGCGAGGCCGGTGAGCAGCTTGCGGCCCTTCTCGTTCAGCTTGTAGGTCTTCAAGAGGCCGCGGCGGCGTTGCGACTGCACCGTCTCCGGGCGCGCCTGGACGACGAACAGCTCGTTGGTTTCGCCGTCGCGCGCCCATTCCATGTCCATCGGGCGGCGGTAGTGGTCCTCTATGGCCTTGGCCCAGCGCGCCAGCTTGAGGATCTCGGCGTCCGAGAGCACGAAGCTGGTCTGCTCGACCTTCGAGGTCGGCACGTTGCGCGTGCGCTGCTCGTCCGAGGCGCGCGCATAGATCATCTTGATGGCCTTGGCGCCGAGCCGCTTCTCGATGATCGGCAGCAGCTGCTCCTCGGAGAGCAGCGGCTTGTAGACGACGTACTCGTCCGGATCGACGAGGCCGCGCACCACGTTCTCGCCCAGGCCCCACACCGCGTTGATGAGCACGGCGCGGTCGAAGCCCGTCTCGGTGTCGATCGAGAACATGACGCCCGAGCCGCCGTTGGTGGCCCGCACCATCACCTGAACACCAACCGACAGAGCGACCTTGCCGTGGTCGAAGCCCTTCTGGTCGCGATAGTTGATGGCGCGGTCGGTGAACAGGGAGGCGAAGCACTTCTTGGCGGCGTCGAGCAGCGCCTCGTCGCCGGAGATGTTGAGGAACGTGTCCTGCTGGCCGGCGAAGCTGGCGTCCGGCAGGTCCTCGGCGGTGGCCGAGGAGCGCACCGCGACGTCGGCGCGGCCGCCGGCGCGCTGCTTCAGCGCCGCGTAGGCCTCCGTGACGGCGCCGGCGATGTCGTCGGGCCACTGGCCGGCCTCGATCAGGCGGCGAATGGTCTGGCCGGTCTCGGCCAGGGGCACGCGGGCGTGCTTCATGTCGCCGAGCGCGGCCTGGATACGGTCCTTCAGCCCGTTGGCGGCGAGGAAGGCCCGGTAGGCGGCGACGGTGATGGCGAAGCCCATCGGCACCGGGACGCCGGCCGCCCGCAGGCCCGACATCATTTCGCCGAGCGAGGCGTTCTTGCCGCCGACGACGGCGATGTCGGCGATGCCCACCTCGTCGAGGGGCACCACGTATGCGGCCTCTGGGGCGAGTGTTGGGCTGGTCTTGTCGGCCACGGCCGGAAAGTAGCCGAAGCCCCGCCGCGATGCCAAATGCCGCGCGCGGTTGCCGCGCCCCGCCAGCAAAACCCACCTGGCCGTGCGCCGCCTGCTGCCCCGCCCTGCCGACGCCACCCTCATACGGCCGCTGGCGGGCAATTGCCATCTTCGCCTTCAGGGGATGGTGGCGGCCTCCCGCGCAGCTTGCGCCAGGGAGGCGGATGGGCAGGAGGTGGCTTGGCACCCGACGACCATGTCCCGGAGCGCGATGCGCGCACCCTGCCGTCGGCGCTCGACATCGACTTGCGCGCGCGCCTCGCCGGCCGCACTCCGCTCGTGTTCCTCGACGACGAAGGCACCCTCGCGCCCATCGTCGAGCGGCCGGAGGAGGCGCACCTGCCGGCGCTCACCGTCGAGGTGCTGACGCGCCTCGCGCAGCGGTGCCCGGTCGCCATCATCAGCGGGCGCGTTCTCGCCGACGTGCGCGAGAGGGTCGGGCTCGCCAACATTGCCTATGCTGGCAGCCACGGCTTCGACTTCATGACCCCCGACGGCAACGAGTGGCACCACCCCGAAGGGGAACGCTTCGTGCCGCCGCCGAATCGTGTCGAGGCGCAGCTGCGCGAGCGCACGCGCTCCATCGCCGGGGCGCAGATCGAGCGCAAGCGCTTCTCGCTCTCTGCGCATTACCGCCGGGTGGGGCGCGCCGACCTGTCCGCGTTCGAGGTCGCGGTGCTCGACGTCATCGCCAAGAACCCTGGGCTGTCGCATACGCTCGGCAAGATGGTGCACGACCTCAAGCCGGCCATCGACTGGAACAAGGGCAAGGCGCTGCTCGCCATGCGCGCGCGCATGCGCGAGCAGGGCAGCGACCCGGCGCTTGCCGCGGCGCGCCCGCGGCGCTGGAGCCGGCCGCCGCTGACCATCTACATCGGCGACGACCGCTCCGACGAGGACGCCTTTGCCGTGCTGGGCGGCGACGACGTCGGCGTGGTCATCGGCGCGCCGGCATATCCCACCCGGGCGCGCTACACCGTGCGCGACGGCGACGAGGCCAGCGCATTCCTCGGCCGCCGCGCCGACGCGCTGCACGCCGCTCCCTACAGCGAGTAGGTGCCGACCAGCGTCGCCTCCTCGATTCTGCGCCGCCCGCGCGACGTCGCGGCAGTGGGGCTTTCCCGCCAGCCGCAACTCCTTCTCGCGCAGCGCCAGGAGCCTAAAGCGGTAGTGGTGCACCTTGCCGGGCGGCGGGCGGGGGCCGCCGTAGCAGCGGTCGCCGAAGTCGTTGCCTGCCTGCTTTGCGTCGCCGAGGCGTTCGCGGGGGCCGAAGCCGCCCGCGATGCCCGTCGCGTCGGCGGGGATGTCCCACATGCCCCAGTGAAAGAACGTGCGTCCCGGCGCGTCGGGATCGTCCATGATGAGGACGAGCGAGGCGGTCCCGGCCGGCAGGCCGCTCCACTGCAGCGCGGGCGAGACGTTGTCGCCGCGGCAGGTGAAGCGGTCGGGCAGGCGCGCCCGGTGCGCGAAGTCCGGGCTGCGCAGGCTCATCGCCATGGCGCATCTTACGTCCGCCGGCGAAGGCGCGCAGCGGCGGACGTGGTACTCTTGTGCGGGAGGCGCCATGGGCTTCGTCCGCGCCAAGGCCGCTGTGCTGCTCGCCGCGCTGCTTGCCGCGCCCCTGCTGGCGCCGGTGCCCGCCGCCGCACAGGCCGTCGACCTCGAGCTCGTGCTGGCGATCGACATCTCGCGCAGCGTCGACTTCGAGGAGGGACTCCTGCAGCGCGAAGGCTACATCGCCGCCTTCTCCAACCCGCTCCTGCTGGCGGCCATCCAGGAAGGCTACTACGGCCGCATCGCCGTCACCTATTTCGAGTGGGCGTCGTGGGGCGACGTGCGCCTCGTCGCGCCGTGGATGGTGATCGGCGACGCGCCGAGCGCCGCCGCCTTCACCGATGTGCTGCGGCGGCAGTCGATCTGGACCGGCCAGCGCACGTCCATCAGCCAGGCCATCGACTTCGGCGTGTCGCTGTTCGCCCACAACGGCATCGACGGCGACCGCAAGGTCATCGACATCTCCGGCGACGGCCACAACAACCATGGCCGCCACATCAACGACGCGCGCCAGGACGCGGTGGCGGCGGGCGTCACCATCAACGGCCTGCCGATCCTCAACACGCGGCCCGGCCCCGGCACGCCGCCGCTCCCCGACCTCGATGTCTACTACAAGGAATGTGTCATCGGCGGTCCCGGCGCGTTCGTCGTCGTCGCCGAGGGCTTCGAGAAGTTCGCCGAAGCCATCACCCGCAAGCTTATCCTCGAGATCGCCAATCTCGCGCCGGCCGGCGGCGAGGAGCGCGTCGCGCCAGGGGCGCGCCACGCAACCAACAACGGCCAGCCCAAGGTGCAGCACGCGCAGTTCCTCCAGCCCGCGCGCCCCGGCGCCGCCGCTCCCAGCGGTCCTCTGCGCTACGGTCCCTATTGCGAGGGTCCGCCCACCGGGGGCGGCGGGCAGTTGCCGCCCATGCTGCCGCTGCGTTGATGCGCGTCCGCCCCCTGCTGGCTGCGGTGCTGTTCGCCGGGGCACTGCCGACTGCCGCGCAGAATGTGCCCGTCGATCTCGAGCTCGTCCTCGCCGTTGACGTTTCGCCGAGCGTCGATGAGCGCGAGGGACTGCTGCAGCGCGGCGGCTACGTGCGCGCCTTCGCCGATCCGCGCATCGCCCAGGCCATCCGCAACGGCCAACACGGCCGCATTGCCGTCACCTACCTCGAGTGGTCGCGCTTCGGCCTGTGGTACAACGTGACGCCGTGGCGCGTGCTCGCCAGCGCCGAGGATGCGCTCGCCTACGCGCGCGAGCTCGATAACACCGTTGTCACGCGCGGCTCCGGCACGTCGATCTCCGGCGCCGTCGCCATTTCGATGGACCTGCTGCGCAGCAACTCCTTCGACGCGCCGCGCCGGGTCATCGACATCACCGGCGACGGCCCCAACAGCAACGGCCGCAACGTCGCGCTGGCGCGCGACGAAGCGGTGGCCGCCGGCGTCGTCATCAACGGCGTCGCCATCAACGACCGCGAGATCACCTGGTACTCGTTGCGCGATCTCGACGTCTACTACGAGGAGTGCGTCATCGGCGGCCCGGGCAGCTTCGTCGTCGCCGTCGATGGCTTCGACTCGTTCGCCGAGGCCATCCTGCGCAAGCTCATCCTCGAGATTGCCGATCGCCCGCCGACGGTGGACGCGCGCCAGCCCCGCGTCATCCCCGCCCAGGTGCTCGGCGGGCGGCGAGAGCGCAAGTACGCGCCGCGCTGCGACATCGGCGAGCGGATGCAGCGCATGGACCAGCTCGGCTTCCCGCCCGGCACGCCGTTCCAGTGATGCGCGGGCGGGCCGCGGCGTGACGTAGGATTTCGTCCTCGCGCTGCAGAATTGCTTTCGCGCCCTGGCCGAGGAGCAACGCAAGCGTCACGTGCGGCACGCTCCGGGCATCACGCGCTGCAAGCTCCTCGAGTTGGCGCCGTGCAGGAACGCCAGCGCGTCGAGCTGCTCGCCGAGGGCGCCGACGAGGATGGGCACGACGAGCAGGCCAGGCAGTATCGGGCGCTGGCCGAGGCGATTGCCGACGTGGCCGCCGCGATGGACCCCTAGCTCTGCGTGTGACGTGAGGCGTTCCCCAATCGGCCCAACTGTGGTTGAAAGGTGCCGGGGGAGCGGGGGCTTTGCGCGTTTTGCAGGTGACTTGGGGCGCCGCGCTGGCGCTCGCGATTGCCGTCATGGTCGGTGCGGGTGCGGCTGCCCAGAACGCGCCGGTACCGGGCATTGCCGAGGTGCGCGTGGCCACGCGCGTCCTGCCGCCCATGGTCGTCGAGGAGAACGGCGGCTTCACCGGCTTCAGCATCGACCTGCGGCAGTCCATCGCCGCCCGGCTGCAGCTGCACAGCGCCTACACGGCGGCGCCCAATGTTGGCGGCCTCCTGGAGTTGGTCCGCAGCGGCGGGGCCGACGTCGGCATCTCCGCCATCTCCATCACGTCGGCGCGCGAGGCGGAGTTCGACTTCTCGCTGCCCATGCTGAATGCGGGCCTCGAGATCATGGTGCTCGGCAGCGCCGGGCCGGCGTCGCGCAAAGCCTTCGCCACGCACGCCGCCAGAATCAGCACGCCAGTTTCGTCCGGTGGACCGGACGAGCGTGAACCACGCATGCATCTCTGCCGCGAACGGAACACCCCCGTGTGCCGTTCACCGCGCCCCCTCTGCGTCGTCATCTTACGGCGAAGCTCAAGCTGCCGTGAAAATGGAACCGATCGCCACGAAATGTGCTGACTCTGGGTTACATCTAGTATATAAGCTGCGAACCCGGCCAGCCATCAGCCGGCGAAGGGCGTGACGCCCGAAGGAAGGAGTCGGCCACGTAAATCCACCGCTATTACGGTGAGACAGTCAGGGTCCCGTTGGCGCGGACGCCGAGACGGCCTGATTGAAAGGGCAGGGGACCGGTTGGTCCCATCGCGGTCCAATCTCTCGTTCCCACCCATTGAAAAGAACGCAGGCATTTTATGCGACCGCCGAAGGCTGCGGAGCGACCCCACACCGTCACGTTCCACGGGCACGAGCGCACGGATCCGTACGCGTGGCTGCGCGACGAGAACTGGCAGCAGCTGATGCAGAAGCCGGAGGTGCTGAAGCGCGACATCCGCAAGTACCTCGAGGCAGAGAACGCCCACACGGCAGCCGCGATGAAGGACGCCGAGCCGGCGATCCAGTCGCTGGTCGAGGAGATGAAGGGTCGCATCAAGCGTGACGACTCGACGGTGCCGGCGCCCGACGGGCCGTGCGCGTACTACCAGCGCTACGAGCGCGACAGCCAGCACCCGATCTTCTGCCGCAACCGGCGCATCACCGACGAGCACGGCGGCCCGGCGTTCAGCTGGAGGCAGTCGGAGCAGGTGCTGCTGGACGTCAACCGCCTCGCCGAGGGCAAGCCGTTCTTCCGCGTCTCCGCCGTCGAGCACAGCCCCGACCACAGGTTGCTTGCCTATTCGAGCGACGACAAGGGCTCGGAGACGCACGACATCATCGTGCGTGACATCGCCACCGGTGAAATCGTCGACAACTTCGTCAAGGGCACCGACGGCAGCATCGAGTGGGCCAACGACTCGCGAACGCTTTTCTATTGCGTGCTCGACGAGAACCACCGTCCCAGCCTCATCTACCGCCACTCCATCGGCCAGAAACAGGCAAAGGACGTGCTCGTCTACGAGGAGAAGGATCCGGGCTTCTTCGTCGCCATGGGCAAGACCGAGAGCCGGCGTTTCCTCGTCATCAATACGCACGACCACGTCACCAGCGAGTTCCACGTCATCGACGCGGACGATCCGCACCGGCCGCCGCGCCTACTGGCGTCGCGCACGCCCGGGGTCGAGTATCACGTTACCCACCACGACGGACGCTTCTACATCCAGACCAACGCGGACGGAGCCGAGGACTTCAAGATCGCCACCGCGCCCGTCGATGCCCCCGCGCGCGATAACTGGCAGGACCTGGTGCCGCATGAGCCTGGCCGCCTGCTGCTCGGCATGCGCATGACGGCCCGCTTCCTGGCGCGCATGGAACGCGTCGACGGCCTGCCGCGCATCGTCATCCGGCGTCTGGAGGACGGTGTCGAGCACACCATCGCGTTCCAGGAGGAGGCTTACGACCTTGGCATTCTGCCGGGCTACGAGTACGCCACAACCACGTTGCGCTTCGCCTATTCGTCGCCGACGACGCCGCGCGAGGTCTACGACTACGACATGGAAGCGCGCAGCCGCGTGCTGAAGAAGCGCCAGGAAGTCCCGTCCGGCCACGATCCGGCCCTGTACGCCTGCCGTCGCCTCATGGCGCCCAGCACGGACGGCGAGATGGTGCCGATCACCGTGCTGCACCGGCGCGACACGTCGATCGACGGCACCGCTCCGTGCGTGCTGTACGGCTACGGCGCGTACGGCGCCTCGATGCCGTCGGCCTTCGCGCCCAACCGCTTCAGCCTGGTGGATCGCGGCTTCGTCTACGCGACCGCGCACATCCGCGGCGGCACCGAGCGCGGCTATCGCTGGTACCGCGAAGGGCGCCTGCAGAAGAAGGCCAACACCTTCCGCGACTACGTCGCCGCAGCCGAGCACCTCATCGCCCAGCGCTATACGTCGCAGGGCAGGATCGCCGCGCACGGCGGCAGCGCTGGCGGGCTCCTGGTCGGCGCGGCCGTCAACATGCGGCCCGACCTGTTCGGCGCCGCGGTTGCGGAGGTGCCGTTCGTCGACGTGCTCAACACCATGACCGACGGCACGCTGCCGCTGACGCCGCCGGAGTGGCCGGAGTGGGGCAATCCCATCACCGACGCCGACGCCTACCGCACCATCCTCGGCTACTCGCCGTACGACAACGTCGCCGCCAAGGCCTATCCCAACCTGCTGGTAACCGCCGGGCTCGCCGATCCGCGCGTCACCTACTGGGAGCCGGCCAAATGGGTCGCCAAGCTGCGCGCCAAGAAGACCGACTCCAACCTGCTGCTGCTCAAGACCAACATGGCAGCCGGTCACGCCGGCGCGGCGGGGCGATTCTCTAAGCTGGAGGAGATCGCGCTGATCTACGCGTTCCTGCTCAAGGTGTTCGACCGGCTAGGTCTGGTCGGGGGGGGATGCCCAGGCAGCGCGAACGCAGGCGTGCGGCGTAGGGGGAGGAGAAACGATGCGTCGTAATGCGTTGGATCGCACGTAAGCTCGACTCTCTCGTCGGTACCCTGTTCGCGGCTGCTGCCGGCCTCGCCGCGTGGCAGCTCCTGGAGTTCATCCAGCAGTACCGCCAGCGTCTTGGCGGCCACCTTGCCGAGGCACAGCTCGCCTACCGCCAGACGGTGGGCGCCGAGGTGCCCGGCTTGAACGCGGCCACGCGGCAGGCGCTGGCGCTACCGCAGCAGGAGCGGGTGGCCGAGATCGCCCAAGCCTGGAACGCACTGGCCGCCGCCGACCCCTGGCTCCAGCCGTTCACCATTGCGCGACATATTGATTTCGGCATCGCCGGCGCCACATTCAGGGCCTACCAGCCGGCGCTGCCGCTGGATCTGGTCAGCCTCTCCTATGCCGTGGCCGGCATGGTGTTCGGCTGGCTCCTGTGGGAGTTGGTCAAAGCCCTGCTGCGTCCCGCCCGGCGGCACAGGCACGGTGCGGTGGTCGTCCGCTGAACTGAAACCGGATGATACTGGCGCAAGGGAGGTAGGCACCCTACTCTCTGGGGCAGGGAAACCAGGAGAGTCTGGGCGGGTTCGATGCTGGGCAACCGGCGCCTGCGGGCGCTGGCGGTACGGGGGAGACTGAGGTTTTGCAGCGACCTTTGCGTCTCGCTACCTACAACATCCATAAGTTCGTCGGGAACGACGGCCGCCGCGACCCGGGCCGCATCCTGTCGGTGCTGCGCGAGCTCGATTCGGACATCCTCTGCATCCAGGAGTTCGACGCACGCAAGGTGCACGGTTGCTGGTTCAGCGTCTCCGACCTGGAATCCGAGCTCGGCGCCACCGCGCACATCCATCCGACCCGCTCCGGCCGCCGCGGCTACCACGGCAACGTCATTCTCACCCGCTTCTCGGCCAAGGCCGTCGAGCTTCACGACATCGGCCGCGGCGCCGACGAGTTCGAGCAGCGCGGCATGATGGTCGCCGACTTCGACATCGACGGCATGTCCGTCCGCGTCGCCAACACGCACCTCGCGCTGTGGCCATTCGCGCGCAAGCGCCAGGCCGAGCGCCTCACCCGCCACCTGTGTGCGCCAGAGGACGGCATGCTGGTGCTCGCTGGCGACCTCAACGAGTGGCTGCCCAAGGGATGCTCGCACACCCACTTCCACGACGCGTGGGGCGCGCATCCGAATCCGCCGACCTTCCCGGCGACGCGGCCGGTGATCGGCTTCGATCGCGTCTGGGTGGCGCCGCGCAAGTGTCTTACCCGTCTCGAGGTGCACAACACGCCGCTGGCGCGCATGGCCTCCGACCACCTGCCGGTGAAGGCGACTCTGGACTTCGTTGTTGCCGCCGCGCCGGCGCGCGCGGCCAACGACGCGGGATGGACCGCGCAGCCCCTGGCGGTGCCGGCCTAGGCTAGCCGACGAAGGGAAGGCCCCAGCCTTCCTTCCACCGCGCCACCCGCACAGCGGCGACGACGACCAGCCCGCTGGCCACCGCCAGCGCCAGCGGCCGCAGGCCCTTGCCGCTGCCGACGCGCATCTGGGCGGCGATCCACCCCGAGAAGAACACCAGCAGCAGCACGGCCAGCGCCGCTCCGTGCTCGTCGAGCAGAGGTTGCGCCAGCGCCAGCAGCGGCAGGCCAGCGCCGCTCCGGGAGGGAAGCGCACCACCGGCCAGTTCCACAGCACGAAGCCCAGCAGCGCCAGGCTGAGCGCGGCGGCGAGGCGCGCCGTCTCTTCTATGCCGGCGACCTCGCCGATGGCCGCGACGCCGACTGCTGCTACGGCGAGTTGCACTGGCACGGTTCCAGCGCTGCCCGCCACTCGCGTCGCCCGGACGAACACCAGCGCCGCCGCCGCGAGGTAGGCGATCAGCAACGTGCGGTCGGGTCCCGGCTCGGTGCGCAAGAGGTCGTCGAACACCGACCACAGCAGCGCGGCGAGGCCGATGGCGATGATCGTCCAGCGCTGCCGCCGGCCGCCCCAGCCCTCCGTGTCGAGCAGAACGCTGGTCAGCAGCCCGACGACGGCAAGCGCCAGCGGCGCGTGCTCGGAGAGGTCGGGCAATCCGCGGCTGCGCACGACCGCGGCATAGACGAGGACGAAGGCCGCGCCGGCGGCGGCGCCCGCCAGGTGCGGACCTTTGGCCGCACCGCCGAGCAGGCGCGCCAGGCCGGCGATGCCGAAGGCGCCCAGCAGCGGCAGCAGCACTCCGGCGACGAAAGCTGGCTCCCAGAGCCAGTCTGGCGGCCACTCGAGCAGGCGATGGAGAGACAAGGGCGGGGGAGGCGCGGTCTTGAGGCTCGCGGCACCTAACCACGCTTCGCCCCGGTGCGCCAGTTGGCGCAGTCGCTACGGTCTGCTAACAGCCGGTGGCAAATGAGCAGCCAGGACGAGCGGCGCACCGCCACGGTGACGGAAATCGCCGCGCCGACCACGGACGTGCGCGTGGTGCGCATGCGGCCCAAGGAGCCGTTACGCTTCCAGGCTGGCCAGTACGTGCGCCTGTGGTTCGACGGATTGCCGGCCCGCGACTATTCGCTCGGCAATCGGCCTGGCGAGGCAGCGCTCGAGTTCCACATCCGCATCACCGCCGAGAGCGCGGTGGGATGCTACGTCGCCGAGGGCCTGCGCGTCGGCGAGGCGGTCGGCGTCGATGGACCCTACGGCGACGCGTTCCTGCGCCGCGAGCATCGTGGTCCCCTGCTGGCGGTGGCGGGCGGCACCGGCGTCGTCCCGATCCAGTCCATCGTCACCACCGCGCTGGAGAGCGGCATGCAGCAGCAAATCCACTTGTACTGGGGCGCGTACTCCGCCGCCGACCTTTACGCCGAGTCTCGCTTCCGCGATCTCGCCGCGCGCCATCGCAACCTGCACGTCGAGTGCAGCGTCGCCGTGCCGGACAGCGAGCATCGCAAGGGCTACGTCTCGGAGGTCGTGGCAGCCGACTTCTCCTCGGTCACCGGCTTCAAGGCCTACGTCGCCGGCCCGCCCGCGATGGTCAGCGCCACCCAGGACGTGCTCCTGGCGCGCGGGCTGAAGGCGGGCGACCTGCACGCCGATCCTTTCGTGCCGGGCGACCATCATTCGCGTACGGTGTCGCCATGAAGCTCCTCAGCTATCGCCACAACGGCCGCGACACGTTCGGTGCCGTGACCGGCAAGGGTGTCTGCGACCTCGCGCCGCGCGCCGGCACACGCACCCTGCGCGAAGCGCTCGCCAAGCACCCGGTCGCGCAGCTCGCGCAGCTGGCGCAGGGTGCTGCCGCCGATGCGCGCCTCGATGACATCATCTACCTGCCGGTGATCCCCGATCCGGCGAAGATCCTGTGCGTGGGACTCAACTACGAGGCGCATCGCATCGAGACCGGGCGCGACAAGCTCAAGTACCCCGTGCTGTTCACGCGCTTCGCCGACACGCAGGTCGGCCACCGCCAGCCGCTGGTGAAGCCGTCCGAGTCCGACAAGTTCGACTTCGAGGGTGAGCTGGCGGTCGTCATCGGCAGGCGCGGCCGGCGCATCCCCGAGGACCGGGCGCTCGACCATGTCGCCGGCTATACCTGTTATCACGACGGCAGCGTGCGCGACTGGCAGGGCCACAGCCCGCAGTTCACTCCGGGCAAGAACTTCCCCGCCACCGGCGGAATGGGACCCTGGATGGTCACGCCGGACGAGGCGCCGCCGGTGCCCGCGATGGTCCTCACCACGCGCCTCAACGGCGTCGAGGTGCAGAAGAGCGGCGTGAGCGACCTGATCTTCTCCGTCCCGGCCCTGATCGCCTACATCTCGCGCTTCACCGAGCTCGCTCCCGGCGACGTGATCGCCACGGGCACGCCGGGCGGGGTGGGTTACGTTCGCAAGCCGCCGCTCTATATGAAGGGGGGCGATGAGGTCGAGGCCGAGATCACCGGCATCGGCACCTTGTCGCACCCGGTCATTGCAGAAGGAGCCAGTTGATGGCGGACAAGAGCGGCGCGGCCAATCCTGCCGGCAAGATCATCAAGAACGACGCGGAGTGGAAGGCGAGCCTGCCGCCCGACGTCTATCGCGTCGCGCGCAAGCAGGGCACCGAGCCCGCCTTCAGCGGCAAGTACCACGCCGAGAAGCGCGCCGGGCTATACCGCTGCGCCTGCTGCGGCCAGGACCTGTTCGAATCCAAGACCAAGTTCGACTCGGGCACGGGTTGGCCGAGCTTTTACGCGCCGGTGAAGACGGAAGCAGTGTCCACCAAGCAGGACTTCAGCCACGGCATGATCCGCACCGAGGCGTTGTGCAGCCGTTGCGACGCCCACCTCGGCCACGTCTTCGACGACGGGCCGCGGCCGACCGGCCAGCGCTTCTGCATGAACTCCGCCGCCCTCGACTTCGAGCCGAAGGCGGCCGATCCGAAGAAGTAGCGCTACCCCAGGCTCTTCGACGCGATCTCGTAGAGGTCGGTGGAGATGCCCGGCGTGTTCACGATGCGGTTGAGCGCGTCCTTCATCTTCTGCTGGCGCGCGCTGTCGTAGCGTTTCCAGCGCCCGAGCGGTTGCGCCAGCCGCGCCGAGCCGTGGGGGTTGAGCTTGTCGAGCAGGAGAACCTGCTCGGCGATGAAGTCGTAGCCCGAGCCGTCGGCGGCATGGAACCGCTGCTGATTGCCGGCGGCGAGCGCGCCCAGCAGCGCGCGCACCTTGTTCGGATTCTTGCGCTCGAACGCCTCATGGGCGAGCAGGCCCCGCACGTTCGCAAGCGTGCCGGGCAGGCGCGACATGGCGTTCAGGCTCAGCCACTTCTCTACCACGAGCGGGTTCTGCTTGTGGCGGGCGTAGAAGTCGTCGAGGAGGTTGCTGCGCTCGGCCAAGTCCATGTCGTTGACGGTGGCAAGCGCGGCCACGGTGTCGGTCATGTTGTCCGAGGTGCGGTACTGGCCGGTGACGAGCTCGAGCGAAGCCGCATCCTCCAGCGCGCCGAGGTAGGCGAGCGCGGCGTTCTTCAGGGCGCGCTGGCCGGCCTGCTCTGGGTCGGGCGAGAAGGGCTGGTTGGATCGGTTGTTGTGGTACGTCGCCAGCAGGTCGTCGCGCAGCGCCTTGGCGATGGCGCGGCGCAAGAACTCGCGCGCGGTCGCGATCGCGTCCACGTCCACCACCGTCATCTGGTCGGCAAGGTAGCCCTCCGACGGCAGTACCACGGCGAGGGCGACGAAGGCGCGCTCCAGCCGCTCGTTGCGCAGCGTCTTGCCCATGGCGTCGATGAGCGCCGCGTCGTCGGCCAGCTCCTTGCCCCTCTGCACGGCGGCGATGAGGTCAAGCAGCACCTTGGTGGCGTACTGCTGGCCCGCCTCCCAACGCGCGAACGGATCCGGATCGTTGGCCATGAGAAAGGCGCGGTCCGCATCGGCGTAGGCCATCTCCACGCGCAGCGGCGCCGAAAAGCCTCGGTTCAGCGACGGCACCGGCGGCTCGGCGACGTTCATGAAGCGGTATGTCTCGCGCGGCTTGCTGACGTTCAGCAGGCGCGTGGTCGGCGGCTCCCAGCCGGGCTTGTCACCGTAGAGCGACAGCGGCAGCTCCTTGCCGTCCTTGTCGAGGAGGCCGACCGCGAACGGCATCTGCATGGGCAGCTTCTCGCGCTGCCCGGGGGTCTCCGGCACGGTCTGCTTGACGGTGAGCTCGTAGACCTTGGATTCGGGATCGTGCTTGCCGGTGACATTCAGCACCGGTGTGCCCGCCTGGCTGTACCAAAGCTTGAACTGCGTCAGGTTGATGAGGTTCGCATCTTCCATGCAGGTGACGAAGTCCTCGCACGTCACCGCTTGGCCGTCGTGCCGCTCGAAGTAGAGGTCCATGCCGCGGCGGAATCCGTCGCGCGTCAGCATGGTCTGCATCATGCGGATGACCTCGGCGCCCTTCGAGTAGACGGTCGCCGTGTAGAAATTGTTGATCTGGATGTACGACGACGGCCGCACCGGATGCGCGAGCGGTCCGGCATCCTCCGGGAACTGTGCCGCGCGCAGGCTGCGCACGTCGGCGATGCGCTTCACCGGTCGCGAGCGCTGATCGGAGGAGAACTCCTGGTCGCGGAAGACAGTTAGGCCTTCCTTGAGCGACAGCTGGAACCAGTCGCGGCAGGTGATGCGGTTGCCCGTCCAGTTGTGGAAGTACTCGTGGCTCACCACCGTCTCGATGCCGGCGTAGTCCATGTCGGTGGCGACGTTGGGATCGGCCAGGATGTAGCGCGCGTTGAAGACGTTGAGGCTCTTGTTCTCCATTGCGCCCATGTTGAAGTCGGACACGGCGACGATGTTGAACAGGTCGAGGTCGTACTCGCGGCCGAAGCGCTCCTCGTCCCACTTCATCGAGCGCTTGAGCACGTCCATGGCGTAGCCGGTGCGGCGCTCGTTGCCATGCTCGACGTAGATGCGCAGCGCGACCTTGCGGCCCGACAGCGTCGTGAAGGTGTCCTCGACCTTGGCGAGGTCGCCCGCCACCAGCGCGAACAGGTAGGAGGGCTTGGGGAACGGGTCGTCCCACACCGCCATGTGGCGGCCGTCGCCGAGGTCCCTGCTGTCGATGAGGTTGCCGTTCGACAAGAGCACCGGGCACTTCTTCTTGTCGGCGCGGATGGTCACCTGGTAGCGGGCCATCACGTCGGGGCGATCGGGGAAGAAGGTGATGCGGCGGAAGCCTTCTGCCTCGCACTGGGTGCAGAAGTTGCCCTTGGAAACGTATAGCCCCGACAACTGGGTGTTCTCGGCCGGGCGGACCTCGGTCGTCACTTCGACTACGAGGTTGTAGGGCACCTTGGCGAGGGTGATGCCTTTCTCGTCGAGCAGATACTCCTCCGGCGTGAGCTTGCGCCCATCGACGGCGATGTCGATGAGCTTCACGCCGTCGCCATTCAGGACCAGCGGACCTTGGCGGTACTCCATCGCCGGATGGCGGCGCATCGACAGCTTGGAGTGGACGCGCGTCACGGGCTCACCGAGGTCGAACTCCAACACGACGCGATCCACCAGGAAGGCCGGCGGCTCGTAGTCGAGGAGGCGGATGACCGGTGGGGTGTCTGTCTTGGCGGCGTCCATCTGGTTAGCTCCTGCTAGGCATAGCCTAGACAAATCCTGCAAGGCGCAAGGGCAACGTCCGCACCCGTTTGCCGGTGGCGGAAAAGATCGCATTGGCCACGGCGGGCGCGGCCGGCGGCGTGCCGACCTCGCCGATGCCGCCGAGCGGCCCTCCTGGCGGGGCAATATAGGTCTCTATGCGCGGCATGGCAGGCATGCGCAGCACGTCGTAGTCGCGGAAGTTGGTCTGCTCGACCGCCCCCCCCCCCCCCCCCCCGCTCACCGTAATGGCGCCGTACAGCGCCGCGCTCAGGCCGTAGACGACGCCGCTCTCGATCTGCTGCTCGATGCCGGCCGGGTTCACCGCCAAGCCGCAGTCCACCGCTGCCACTACGCGGTCGACGCGGATCGCGCCGGAAGCAAGGGTGTGCACCTCAACGACCTCGGCGACGATCGAGCCGAAGCATTCGTGGATAGCGATGCCGTGGCCGCGCCCAGGCGCGAGCGGTCGGCTCCACCCGGATTTGTCGGCGGCGAGGTCGAGCGCCGCACGATGGCGCGGATGCTCCTCGAGCAGGCCGCGGCGGAACAGGTAAGGATCGGCGCCAGCCTCGCGAGCCACCTCGTCGATGAAGCATTCGGTGAGGAAGGCGCCGTAGGAGTTGCTCACTGAGCGCCAGGTGCCGGTCGGTACCGGTGTGGTCACCGGCAGCCAGGTGATGGTGAGGTTCGGCACCCGGTAGCGCGGCGTGACGGCGTCGCCGACCTCGCCGCGGTCCGGGAAGGTGCCCATCGGAATGCCCATCGCCCGTTTCAGGAAGGGGCCGATCACCGGGCTGGAGGCGACGCGCGCCTGCCACGCCACCATCCGCCGCTGCGCATCGAGGCCGGCATGCAGGCGCGCCACGACGGCGGGGCGGTACCAGCCGTGCTGCATGTCCTCCTCGCGCGTCCACAAGAGCTGCACCGCGCGGCCGGGGACTTCCTTCGCCAGCGCCGCCGCCTCGGCGGCGACATCGGTCTCGGCGCGGCGGCGACCTTGACGTTCGCCCACGGGAAGTCGAGCTCTTCCACCGGCAACATGGCCAGACTGGTATAGGTTCCTTGACCCATCTCGACGCGAGCGACGGTGACGGTTCCTGACGGCGCGATCTCGAGCCAAGCGTTCAGCCGCTGCGGCAAATCCGTCGCGGCTCGCGACCGGGCCTCGCCTAGCGGCAGCGTTCCGGTGCCGACCAGAAACGCTCCCGAAGCCGCAGTACCGGCAATGAGGAACGTGCGCCGAGAGACATCAGGCATGGCCGCCGGAAGCATCGAATGCAACAAGTGGGGGAGCTTCACCCCTACCACGTTCCCTTTGCGCTCACCACCGCACGGGGAGCCGCGGCGTCGGCTTGACCGGTGCTCGTCGAACGCATCTGGGTCGGCAACACTGGCCGCAACTTCAACTACCTGGTGGCATGTCCCGCCGGTGGCGAGGCCCTGGTCGTCGATCCGTACGACGGCGCACAGTGCGTCGCGGCGGCGAAGGCAAACGGCTGGCGCATCGCGCAGATCGTCAACATCCACGAGCACAGCGACCACATCGCCGGCAATGCCACCGTCGTCGCTGCAACGGGTGCCAAGGTCCTCGCCCACGCACAAGCGGCCGCGCGCATCACCGGTATCGACCGCACCATCGGTCACGGCGACGTGGTCGCGGTAGGCAGTTCCGTGCGCCTGGAGGTGCTGGCGACACCGGGGCATACGCCGGCCCACGTCTGCCTGCTGGGGTCCGGTGCCGCCCCGGCGCTTTTCTCGGGGGACACCCTTTTCAACGCCGGCGCCGGCAACTGCCGCGCCGGCGGGGACCCCGCCATCCTGTAAGACACGTTCGTGACCACCCTCGCGTCGCTGCCCAACGAGGTGAAGGTCCATCCGGGCCACGAGTACCTGCGTCGCAATCTCGCCTTCACCCTGGACCGGGAGCCCGGCAACAGCACCGCCCGCCATCTTCTCGAACGAATCGAGAACATCGAGGGTATCGACGCGCCGATCCTCACCTTGGGCGAGGAGCGCGAGATCAACGTTTTCCTGCGCATGGACCTGCCGGAGGTGCGGGCGGGGCTCGATTTGCCCAACGGCAACGCTCCCGCTACCTCAAAAGAAGCCTTCGTTGCGCTGCGCGCGTTAAGAAACCGTTGGTAGCTGCGGCATGATAGTGCGACAGTAACCATGGCCGACACTGCAGGGATCGTATTGTGACGGCAGGCAGGGCGATGTGACGGCGCGCGGCAGTGTGTGACCCTCTGCCAGTTCGCGCGGTTTGCCGACAGGAAGCGCATCCCTCGCCGTTTGGCATCACAGCGACGCTCACGCCCCTGATCTAGTCTCGGTGGCGTCGTTTGGTGAGATAGGCGTTCGTATGGCCCGACCCAACGCAGAGATCCGGCACCTGCTGGCGCGTACCGGCTTCGGTATGGCGAAGCGGGAGGAGATCGACGCATTGAGTGGCCGCTCCTACGCGGATGCCGTGGAGCGACTTCTCGATAACGTAAGCCCAAAGCCCTTCCTGACCACCCCCGATTGGCTGAACGTTCCGCTGTTCGCGCAGATCGAGGCGAACCTGCCCAAGGAGCGCCGCGACGCGATGCAGATGGAGCGTCGCGAAGACCAGCGCGAGATGAAGGCGTGGTGGTGGGCGGAGATGCTCAACACGCCGCGCCCGTTCACCGAGCACATGGTGCTGTTCTGGCACAACCACTTCACCTCGGCGATCAACAAGGTCAACCGCCCCGAGTTGATGTTCAAGCAGACGGCGCTGTTCCGCACCCACGCCATCGGCAACTTCGAGAAGTTCGTCAAGGCGGCGGCGAAGGACCCGGCGATGCTGGTGTACCTAGATACGAACTCGAACCGCGCCGGCAATCCGAATGAGAACTTCGCGCGTGAGCTGATGGAGCTCTTCACGTTGGGTGAGGGCCGCGGCTACACCGAGCAGGACGTGCGCGAAGCGGCGCGCGCCTTCACCGGCTGGCGCGTCGTCACCGGCAACACCAACGCCGGCTTCCGCGTCGAGGGCACGCTCCATGACGGCGGCGTCAAGCGCTTCATGGGCCGCCGGGGCCGCTTCGACGGCGACGATATCGTCGACATCATCCTCCAGCAGCCGCAGGTGGCGGAGTTCATCGCCGAGAAGCTGTGGCTGAACTTCATCAACGACGCGCCCGATCCTGCCGCGATCCAGAAGCTCGCGCGCCAATTCCGCGACTCCAAGTACGAGCTGCGGCCGGTGATCGCGACGATTCTTAAGTCGGATGCCTTCCGCGATCCAGAAAACCGCGGCGCGCTGGTCAAGTCGCCGACCGACCTGATCGTCGGCACCTTCCGCGTGCTGGGCACGCCGCCGGCCAACCCGTCGCTGTTCCCGGCGGTCGGCCGCGCGCTTGGGCAGGACCTCCTGGACCCGCCCAACGTGAAGGGCTGGCCGGGCGGCCTCTCCTGGATCGACACCTCGCTGCTGCCCGCGCGCAACGCCTTCATGTTCGGCGTCGCGGCGGCGGTGGAGGTGCAGGCGACCGGCATGCAGACGCTGGCGACGCAGGCGCGCCGCGACATGCGCAACCTGCCCGTCACCAGCATCGACGCCAACACGGTCAAGAAGCTCGGCGCCATGCCGGGCGAAGAGCTGGCGGAGCTGCTCCTGCCGGTGCCGCCCGCCGGAGGTCCCGCCGGACCCGGCGGCGCGCTCGGCGCGCTGCTGCTCGATCCCACGTTCAATCTGAAGTAAGAGGCAGCCATGAAACGCAGAGACTTCCTCCGCACCGCGGCCGTGGCGCCGCTGGTATCCTTCGTCCCGTTCCATCTTGCGCATGCTGCGGCGCGCTGGGATCGCATCCTGGTGCTGATCGAGCTACAGGGCGGCAACGACGGACTCAGCACCGTCATTCCGTATGCCGATCCGAAGTACGCGGAGTTGCGTCCCACGATCAAGGTGGCGCGCGACCGCGTGCTGCAGCTCGACGAACGCCTGGGTCTTGGCCCCGAGCTCTCCCCGATGATGAAGCTGTGGCGCGACAAGCAGCTCGCCGTCGTGCTGGGCGTCGGCTATCCCGATCCGAACCTGTCGCACTTCCGCGGCATCGACATCTGGCACACTGCCACCAACGCCGACGAGGCATCGACGGTCGGCTGGCTCAGCCAGGTGTTCAAGCTGGAGGCGCCGCCCGCCGACTACGCCGCCGACGGCATCGTCGTCGGCCGCGGCTCGGTGGGTCCGCTCAAGGCTCCCGACCGCCGCATCCTGGTGCTCGAGAACGGCGGCGCCGCCGCCATGAACGAGGCCAAGCGCATGGCCGGCAACGCCGGCATGGGCGGCGGCAATGCCGCGCTCGCCCACGTGTTGCAGACGCAGCAGAGCTTCAAGATCTCGTCGGCCGCCGTGCTGGCGAAGAACGTCGACCGCGTCGATCCGGGCGCGACCTTCCCGGCCGGCGACTTCGGCAACCAGCTGGCCATGGCGGCGCGCCTTTTGGGCGGCGGCGTCCAGGTGCCGGTGATCAAGGCCACGATCGGCGGCTTCGATACCCATGCGGCGCAGCTCACCGATCAGCCGCCGCTGCTCACCCAGGTCGGCGCCGGCATTGCCGCGTTCGCCGAGGCGATGAAGAAGCACAACCTGTGGGACCGCGTGCTCGTCATGACCTACTCTGAGTTCGGCCGCCGTCCGCGCGAGAACGGCTCGGGCGGTACTGACCACGGCACCGCGGCGCCACACTTCATCGCCGGCGGCAAGGTCAAGGGCGGCATCTATGGGCAGCAGCCCTCGCTGGACGATTTGTTCGACGGCGAGAACCTCAAGCACACCACGCACTTCCGCAGCATGTATGCGACGGCGGCCCAGGAGTGGTGGGGCATCCCGACGCCCTTCATCAAGGAGAAGCCGCTCGGCCTCATCTCCGCTTAAGTCCGCGTAGTACGTCTCCTCGACTGGGCTCCTCGCGTTCCGCTCGCGTGGAGCCCAGGTCTCCGGATGGGCCGGCCACATGCCGGCCCATCTCATTTCGTGTATTGTCACGGCCATGCTTCGCCGCACCGTCGTCTTGGGCGGCCTGACCGCCTCCCTGCTTCCGTCGCTTCCATCGCGAGCGGCAGACCTGCTGCCCATGCCGGCCCTCGACGCCAAGGGCTTCTACCTCGCCGAGTGGCAGCGGCCGACGACCGGCGACGTCTCCCAGGACCTCGCCCGCGCCACCGCCGAAGGCAAAGTGCTGGCCATGTTCTGGGAAATGTCTCCCTGCCCATACTGCACCCAGATGCACGCCGCGCTGCGCGACCCCGCGTTGCGCGCATTGGCCGGCGACGGCATGTACAGCGTGCGCTACGACAAGCTTGGCGCCAGGGACGTCGTCGACTTCAACGGCGTGCCGCGCACCGAGCGCGAAATCGGTCTGGCGCACAAGGTCATCGGCTCGCCGACCATCGTCTTCCGCACCGCCGACAAGCGCGATGTCGGCCGCGTGCCCGGCTACGTCAATCCGAAATTCCTCCAGGCCGCCCTCGAGTTCGCCACCGAGGGCGCCTACAAGGACCGCACCATTGCGGCGTGGCTGCGCGCCAAAGGCGTCCTTTAGGGCGCGCGCCGGCGTGGCCCTGCTCGCCGAGGACTTCTTCCGCCCCACGACGGGCGACCTGCGCCGCGACCTTGCCCAAGCGGCGGGCGAGGGCAAGGTGCTGAGCCTCTGGTGGGAACGCGAGGAGTGTCCCTACACGGCGCTCCTGCACCAGGACGCCCTGCGCATCGCCGAGGTGCGCGCGTACCCGGCACAATGCTTCTACACGCTGCGCCTCAACCGTTACGGCGAGGAGCGTCTCATCGACATCGACGGCTTCGCCGGGCGCCAGGGCGACGTCGCGGTGCGCCATGGCGTCGCCGGCACGCCGACCATGGAGTTCCGCCTCGCTGACGGCCGCGAGGTGCTGCGCCTGCCGGGCTACGCCGACCCCGCCATCCTCCACGCCGCGTTCGAGTACGTGCAGCTCGGCGGCTGGGCGCATACCGGCATCGTCGCCTGGCTGCAGCAGCGCGGCCTGCTTTGAGAGGTCACGGCGCGCCGCACGCCTCCAGTCGGTTCATGGTGAAGGTGCCGTCGCGTTTGCGATAGAACAGCGCCTGCACCGTCGCCTGGGTCGGCGACTGCAAGCGGTAGGCGAGGCAGGCCGGGTCGCCGCCCGCTATCTCGATCATCCACGTGTCGGGCCCGACCTGGAACATGGTCTGGCGCGGCGCGCACGCGGCTGCGGCAACCAGCAGCACGACCAGCGTGGCGCGCATCAGAACCCCATCGACAGGCGCAGGCCGGCGAACGCCGTCGGCGGCGCGCCGGCGATGTGGCCGGGCGCGCGGGCAATGCCGACGAAGGTTGACATCGACCCAGCGCGGCCGAGGCGGCGACCATAGGCAATCTCGAGGTCGATCTCGCGGCCGCCGGGCTCGAGATGCACCCGCTCTCGACTCCAGGCGACGCCGCCGTCGGCGCGCAACGCCTGCGGCACCGCGAGGTCTGCCTCGGCGTACTCGACGCGCAGCGGCTGGCCGAGCGCAATCCCAACGCGATCGCCGTCCCGCAGCACGTCGCGGAAGCGCAGGCCGACGCTGTAGGCGCCGGCGCGCACGTCGCTCCAGTCCGACAGGAGGCCCGGGGTCGTGTCCGGGTCGGCGATGGTGGTGGTCGCCACGGCGAACGCGGACGCACGGCTGGCCAGCGGCGCGTCGCCACCGAGGGTGAAGAAGCGGCTGCGCGTGCCCGTGAAGGTCCCGAAAACGCCCGAGGAGGTGGTGCGGAACACCGAGGACACCTCCTCGGTCTGTGCAAAGCCGACGGCATAACGCGCCCGGCCGATGCTGCCTTCGAGCCAGCCTGGGGTCAGGCGCTGCGGCGCGGTGGCGGCCCTCGGCATTGCCTCGCTGCTCGGCGTCGGCCTCGGGCCGTTCGATCCGGCCGCGGCGGTGGAGCGGCTCCTGGACGCGTTCACGCCGTCCTAGGGCGGCGCGCGGAAAGCTGGAGCCTCACCACTCCTCGGGGTCACGGGTGCCGCGGTCGAGCGGCAGCACGGTGCGCAGCGCGAAGGCGATCTCGCGCTCGGTTTCGTCCGAGGCGCCGCGCCGGATCTTGAAGAAGGTGCCCTTCCACAAGATGCGCTTGGTGGTGCAGTCGGTGAGCGTGGCGTGCACGCGCAGGTCGTCCTCGGTGCCGCCGAGCGTCGCCGCCAGCACGTAGCGCACACCCAAGACGCGGCCCTGCTCATGGTCCGGCATGGTCCGGCCGCGCAGCGCCGCGGCGGCGCGGTCGTCGGCGACCCGCAGGCCGAGGCCGCCGAGCTCCTCGGTCACGTCGCGGGCGAGCGCCTCGGCGACGGGTAGGGGCACCCTGGCGCCCGGCTCGGTGGCCATCGGCAAGAGGGCGATCGACAACGGATTCGGTGGGTGCGGCGTGGCGGCGAGGTCCACGAACGGCGAAGTGTCCTCGTTCGCCTGGGCGGCGATGACGAAGGTCGGATCGATGCGCGGCAAGACCACGGCCATCGACGTCAGCACGCCGACCATGCCTGTGCCGGCGGCGAGGATGGCGACGTTGCGAGCCCTGGGATCGTTGCCTGCCATGGAGCGTGAAATCTAGCGCGGCTTGGCCTCGGTTGCACTACGGCGATACGCCGAGTTGCGCCGCTTCCCGGAGAGTTAGGGTGCCAGCCCGGGCGCCGCCACCCGTCTCCGCCGCCCGCCTTGGTTGTGGCGCGACAACCTACGCTGGCGGGCGGGATGGGCGCGGTGCTCCTAGCCCTGGAACACGCGGCTCTGCAGCAGGTCCTCGGCCTCGATAGTGGTGAGGTCGGCGCGGGTCAGCTTGGTGCGGTCCTTGCGCTCGAACAGCCGGTTGGCCTGGCGCAGCTTGGCGCGGTCGAGCGCGTTACGCATCGAGCGCGCGTTGGCGAAGTGCGCCATCTTCATGCGGCGCGGGATGTAATCCTTCAACACCTTCTCGGCGCCCGGCGACAGCACATAGTGCTGGGCCGCCACCATCAGCTTGGCGATGGCGAACAGCTCGCCCTCGGAGTAATCGGGGAAGTCGAGGTGATGGGCGATGCGGCTGCGGAAGCCGGGGTTGGACTGGAAGAAGACTTCCATGCGGTTGGCGTAGCCGGCGAGGATGACGACGAGGTCGTCGCGGTTGTTCTCCATCACCTGCAGCAGGATCTCGATCGCCTCCTGGCCGTAGTCGCGCTCGTTCTCGGGCTTGTAGAGGTAGTAGGCCTCGTCGATGAACAGCACGCCGCCCATCGCCTTCTTGATGACCTCGCGCGTCTTGGGCGCGGTGTGGCCGATGTACTGGCCGACGAGGTCGTCGCGGGTCACCGAGATGAGGTGGCCCTGGCGGATGTAGCCGAGGTTCTTGAGGATCTCGGCCATGCGCAGCGCCACCGTGGTCTTGCCGGTGCCGGGGTTGCCGGTGAACGACATGTGCAGCGTCGGCGGCTCGTTCTCGAGCCCCAGCGCGCGGCGCGCCTTGTCGACGAGCAGCAGCGCGGCGATCTCGCGGATGCGCTGCTTGACGGGGGCGAGGCCGACCAGCTCGCGATCGAGCTTGTCGAGCACCTGCTGGACGTTGGAGCGGGCGAACTCGCCTTCGAGATCGAAGGAGACGGCGTTCAGATTCTGTGCGGCTTCGGCAGTCATGGGGGCCTGCGTTGTTGCCCGGGGCCGGGGAGCCTGTTGCCCCGCTAGCGGAATGTAGTGCTCCCGGGGCGTCGAACAACGCCCCGGGAGAGTCGTCTTCGCCTAGCTTACTTGTAGCGATCGCCGCGCGGCTTCTCGGTCGCGTAGCTGTGCAGCGTGTAGTGCATGGCGCGGCTGTTGGCCTCCTGGCGAATGACGTGGAAGCCAGGCTCGTGCTTCGGCCGGTTGACGATGAACGACAACGCCACCGACTCGCGCCAGCGGGTGTTATCGTAAGCGTTCACCTTGATGTACATGTTGCCGTAGACCTTGCGGCACTCCTGCACCTCCATGAACGCGGCAGCCGGGTCCTTGGTGTCGAACATCGGCTGGCACCACATCTCCCAGTAGGTGTTCCGGGGATGCGGGTCGTCGGTGTACTCGACGTTGATGGCCCAGCCCATCTTGATGGCATAGGCGATCTGCGCCTTGATCTGGTCGTCGGTGAGCGGCGGCAGGAACGAGAACGTGCCCTGCGTCATGTTGCGTGGATTTTCGTGCATCGTGGTTCTCCTAAAATCCTATTCCTGGTCCCTCATGCTTTGACAAATGTCGCACCAGACGCTGGTGCGACGTTTGCCGCAGAAAGCGCTTCGCGCTGTTCTTGTGACAAGCTCAGCATGCGGGACGCTGTTCCAATTAGCGGGCCGGCGTCACCTGCGGCGAGTAGTCCGGCGTGTCGGTGGACTCGTAGTTGAAGGTGATGTGCTTCCACGTGTCGAGCGCGTGCTGCAGCGGCTTGCAGAAGCGAGCCGCCTTGGCAAGAATCTCGGGACCCTTGGCCATGTAGTCGACGCCCTCGTTGCGGGCCTGGACCATCGATTCCAGCGCGACGCGGTTGGCCTCGGCGCCCGCCTGGATGCCGTCGGGGTGGCCGATGGTGCCGCCGCCGAACTGCAGGACGACGTCCTCGCCGAGATAGTGCAGCAGCTGGTGCATCTGGCCGGCATGGATGCCGCCCGACGCCACCGGCATGACCTTCTTCAGCGACGCCCAGTGCTGCTCGAAGAAGAAGCCGAGCTCGGGCGCCACCGGCGTGTGCGGCTGCAGCAGGGTGTCGTAGAAGCCCTTCACCATCAGCGGGTCGCCCTCCAGCTTGCCGACGACGGTGCCCGCGTGGATGTGGTCGACGCCGGCCATGCGCATCCACTTGCAGATGACGCGGAAGTTCATGCCGTGGTTTTTCTGGCGTGAGTACGTTGAGTTGCCGGCGCGGTGCAGGTGCAAGATCATGTCGTTCTTGCGCGCCCACTTGGAGATCGTCTGAATCGACGTGTAGCCGAGCACGAGGTCAATCATGATGATGACCGAGCCAAGCTCCTTGGCGAACTCGGCGCGCTCGATCATTTCGTCATGGGTGCCGGCGGTGACGTTGAGGTAGTGGCCCTTGACCTCGGCGGTCGCCGCGTTGGCGCGGTTCACCGCTTCCATGCAGTACAGGAAGCGGTCACGCCAGTGCATGAACGGCTGGCTGTTGATGTTCTCGTCGTCCTTGGTGAAGTCGAGGCCACCCTTCAGCGCCTCGTAGACGACGCGGCCGTAGTTGCGGCCGGACAGGCCGAGCTTGGGCTTGGTGGTGGCACCCAACAGGGGACGGCCATACTTGTCCAAACGCTCGCGCTCGACCATGACGCCGGTCGGCGGGCCCTGGAACGTTTTCAGGTAGGCGACCGGGATGCGCATGTCCTCCAGGCGCAGGCCCTTGACCGCCTTGAAGCCGAACACGTTGCCGATGATCGACGCCGTCAGGTTGGCGATCGAATCCGGCTCGAACAGGTCCATGTCGTAGGCGATGTAGGCGAAGAACTGATCCGGCGAATTCGGCACCTTATCGATGCGGTACGCCTTGGCGCGGTAGAGGTCTGCAGCCGTCAGACGGTCGGTCCACACCACCGTCCACGTCGCCGTGGAGGACTCGCCGGCCACCGCGGCGGCGGCTTCCTCCGGGTCCACACCGGGCTGCGGCGTGATGCGGAACAGCGCGAGGACGTCCGTCTCCTTCGGTACGTAGTCCGGCTGCCAATAGCCCATCCGCTTGTACTCGATCACGCCGGCCTTGTAGCGCTCGGCACCCGTCAGTTGCCCTTTACCGATTTCTGGCTTCGCCATGTCCGTCTCCTTGTCCTCTCTCTTTTTGAGTCTTCGCTCTTTGTGTTTCCGTTCCGGCGGATGCCGGTCGCTTACGCGCTTACGCGGTCTTCTTGGCTTTGGACAAAGCCGCGACACCCGGAAGCTCCTTGCCTTCGAGCCATTCGAGGAAGGCTCCTCCGGCAGTGGATACGTACGTGAACTGATCGACGACGCCGGCGTGGGCGAGCGCCGCGACGGTGTCACCGCCGCCGGCCACGCCCAGCACCTTGCCGTCCTGGCACATCTTCGCCACTGCCCGCGCCACGGTATTCGTCGCGGCATCGAAGGGCGGGATCTCGAACGCGCCCAGCGGGCCGTTCCACACGATGGTCTTGGCCGTGCCGAGCTTGGCGACGATCGCCTGTGCCGCCTTCGGGCCGACATCGAGGATCACGCTGTCGGCGGGCACACTGTTGACCGATACCGTCTGCGACGGCGCGCCGGCTTTGAATTCCTTGGCCACCACCACGTCGTCGGGCAGCATGATCTCGCAGCCCGCCTTCCTGGCGTCGGCATCGATCGTTTTCGCGGTCTCGACGAGGGAGGGCTCGGCCAGGCTCTTGCCAACCTGCGCGCCACGCGCGAGCAGGAAGGTATTGGCCATGCCGCCGCCGATCACCAGGACGTTGACCCTCTTGATGAGATTGCCCAGCAGCTCGAGCTTGGTCGACACCTTGGCGCCGCCGACCGCCGCCGCCACCGGGCGCGCCGGGTTGGCGAGCGCCTTGTCCAGCGCGGCCAGTTCGGCCTCCATGCTGCGGCCGGCCACGGCCGGCAGCAGCTTGGCGATCGCCTCGACCGAGGCGTGCGCGCGGTGTGACACCGAGAAAGCGTCGTTGACGTAGATGTCTCCGAGCTTGGCGAGCGCGCGGGCGAACGCGGGATCGTTCTCCTCCTCGCCGTTGTGGTAGCGCAGGTTCTCCAGCACCATGACGTCGCCGTTCTGCATCTTGCCGACCAAACGCTCAGCGTCCGGTCCGATGCAGTCGCTGACGAACGTCACTGTGCGGCCGAGAACGTCGCCGACGGCGCGGGCGACCGGCGCCAGCGAGTACTCCGGCACGCGCTTGCCCTTGGGACGCTCGAAGTGGGCGATGAGGATCACCTTGGCGCCGTTGCGCGACAGCTCGCGCAGCGTGTCGGCGGTGCGTTCGATGCGCGTCTTGTCGGTGACCTTGCCGTCCTTCATCGGGACGTTCAGATCCGCGCGCACGAGCACGCGCTTGCCCAAGACCTTGAGGTCGTCGAGCGTCTTGAAGCTCTTGCCCTGCGGCGTGGCCATATTCGCGGTCCTAGCCAAGCCGCGCCATGGCCAGCGCCGTGTCGATCATGCGGCAGGCGAAGCCCCACTCGTTGTCGTACCAGGACAGGACGCGGGCGAAGTTGTCGCCGACGGTCTTTGTCTCAAGTAGGTCGATGGTCGAGGACCAGGTCGAGTGGTTGTAGTCCGACGAAACCAGAGGCTCATTGGAGACGTTGAGGATGCCTTTCAGGCGGTTGCCCTTGGACGCCTCGATGAACGCGTTGTTGATTGCATCGACCGTCACCTTCTTGCTCGGTACGAACTTCAGGTCGATGACCGAGACGTTCGCGGTGGGAACGCGAATGGCGGTGCCGTCGAGCTTGCCCTTGAGCTCGGGTAGCACGAGCTGGACCGCCTTGGCGACGCCCGACGAGGCCGGGATCATCGACAGGGCGGCGGCGCGCGCCCGGCGCGGGTCCTTGTGCAGGGTATCCTGCAGGCGCTGGTCGGCGGTGTAGGAGTGAATCGTCGTCATGAAGCCCTTCTCGATGCCGAACGCCTGGTGCAGCACCATCGCGACGGGCGAGAGGCAGTTCGTTGTGCACGACGCGTTCGAGACGACCGTGTGTTTCTTCTCGAGCTTGTCGTTGTTGACGCCGTAGACCACGGTGAGATCGACGCCGTCGGCGGGGGCGGAAACCAGCACGCGCTTGGCGCCGGCCTTGAGGTGGGCCTCGGCCTCCTCGCGCTTGGTGAAGCGGCCGGTGCACTCCAGCACCAGATCGACGCCAAGATCTTTCCACGGCAGCTTGGCCGGGTCCTTCTCGGCCAGGACCTTCATGGCGCCCTTGCCGGCATCCATGGTGTCCTTGGTGGTGGTGACGGTGCCGCCGAACCGGCCGTGGATCGAGTCGTAGCGGAACAAATGCGCGTTCTCATCGACCGAGCCGAGATCGTTCAGCGCGACTACCTGCAGGTCGGGACGATTGGTCTCGAGGATCGCGCGCAGTGCAAGTCGGCCAATACGCCCAAACCCGTTGATTGCTACCTTGGTCGCCATTCGATCTCTCCCGTCGATGCGATAGTGCGTTGGCCCGATTCGATGAAGCTGGACGCGAAAAGGTTCCGATTACTTGAGTTTTGCCTTCGCGGCGGCCGCGACGTTCGCGGCGGTGACGCCGAAATGGTTGTAGAGGTCCTTGATCGGCGCGGAGGCGCCGAACGAGGTCATGCCGACAAAGGCGCCGTTCTTGCCGACCAGGCGATCCCAGCCGAACCGCACCATCGCCTCGATACCGACGCGCACGGTGTTGACGCCGAGGATGCGGTCGCGGAACGCCTCGGGTTGCTTCTCCAGGAGCTCGAAGCTGGGCACCGAGACGACGCGGGTGGCGACGCCTTCGGCCTGCAGCACCTTCTGCGCCTCGAGGGCGATGTGCACCTCGGAGCCGGTGCCGAGCAGGGTGACCTTGGCGGTGCCGGCGGCCGGTGAGATCTCGTAGGCGCCGCGCGCGCACAGGTTCTCGTCGGTGTGGGTCTTGCGCACGGTGGCGAGGTTCTGGCGGGTGAGGGCCAGTACCGACGGACCGGTCTTGTGCTCGATGGCGATCTGCCAGCACTCGGCGGTTTCGACTGCGTCGGCCGGGCGCAGCACCAGCACGTTGGGCATGCAGCGCAGGGCGGCAAGGTGCTCGACCGGCTGATGGGTCGGACCGTCCTCGCCAAGGCCGATGGAGTCATGCGTCATGACGTAGATGACGCGCTGGTGCATCAGCGCCGAGAGGCGCAATGCCGGGCGCAGGTAGTCGGTGAAGATCAGGAACGTGCCGCCGTACGGGATGACGCCGCCGTGGAGCGCCATGCCGTTCATGGCGGCGGCCATGCCGTGCTCGCGCACGCCGTAGTGCATGTAGCGGCCCGCCCAATTCTTCGGGTTCATCACGCCCATCGGCTTGGTGAACGTCAGATTGGAGTGGGTGAGGTCGGCGGAGCCGCCGATCATCTCGGGCACCACCGGGTTGTAGGCCTCGAGCGTCAGCTGGCTCGACTTGCGCGTAGCGACGTTCGGCGCCTCGGTCGAGAACTTGCGCTTCAGCGACAGCACCGCGTCCTTGAAGGCGGACGGCAGGGTGCCGCCGACGCGGCGGGTGAATTCGTCCTTCTTGGCCTTGTCGAGCTTGTCGAGGCGGACGCGCCAATCGGTCGCCGCCTTGAGCGAGCGGGTGCCGGCCTTGCGCCAGGCAGACAGGATGTGCTCGGGGACGACGAACGGCCCGTGCGGCCAGTTGAGCTTGACGCGCGTCGCCGCAACCTCGTCCTTGCCGAGCGCGGCGCCGTGGGCCGACTCGGAGCCCGCCTTGTTGGGCGAGCCGTAGGCGATGATGGTCTTGCAGGCGATCATCGACGGCTTGTCGGCGACGGCCTGGGCCTCCTTGATGGCCTTCTTGATCTCGGCGGGGTTGTGGCCGTCGATCGCCTGGACGTGCCAGCCGCACGAGCGGAAGCGCGCCGGCTGGTCGTCGCTCTCGGAGAGTTCGGTCGGGCCGTCGATGCAGATGGAGTTGTCGTCGAAGAAGACGATCAGCTTGCCGAGCTTGTAGTGCCCGGCCATGGAGATCGCCTCCTGGCTGAGGCCCTCCATCAAGCAGCCGTCGCCGGCGATGACGTACGTGTGGTGATTGACGATGTCGCCGCCGTACAGCGCGTTCAGGTGGCGCTCGGCAAGCGCGAAGCCGACCGAGTTGGCGATGCCTTGGCCGAGCGGACCGGTCGTGGTCTCGATGCCGGGGTGCTTGGCATGGCCCTCGAACTCCGGGTGGCCGTTGGCCATCGAGCCCAGCTGGCGGAAGCGTTTGAGCTGGTCGATCGTCCACTTCGGGTAGCCGGTGAGATACAGCAGCGCGAACTGCAGCATCGAGCCATGGCCGGCCGACAGGATGAAGCGGTCGCGATCCGGCCACTCGGGCTGGGTCGGATCGAACTTGAGGAACTTGGTGAACAGCACGGTCGCCACGTCGGCCATGCCCATCGGCATGCCGGGGTGACCGGAGTTTGCTGCCTCAACCGCGTCGATCGACAGGAACCGGATGGCATTCGCCATGTCAGTGTGCGTGACGCCGGTCTCCGTCTCGATCTTCTTTGCTGCGACGGCCATAGACGTTCTCCCCCGAACTAGATGGCGTGCACGCCGACCTGCGCCTTGACCATGTGATAGGCGATCAGGAGCTGGGTCAGTGCGAGCGGATGGCTGATCTTCTGGCTCTGCTTCTCGTCGACGTAGCTGCCGACCTTTGCCCGGAGGTGCTGCGCCTCCGGAAGGTGCCCCCAGATGAGGTCTTCCAGCTTCTTCGCCTCGTCGTCGGCGATGTTGCCCGGGATCTCGAGCACGTCCACGGGTTTGCCGTCACGGTCACGCACCAGTTCGAGGTGCAGGCCGTTCTTGATGCCGGAGTCGAGGATCGGCGAAAGGTCCGGATGCGGCAGGGTGGGGCGCAACGTATGACGCACGTTCAGGTGCGCGCCCGACTCCTTGGCGTTGTTCTCCGGCGGATAGAAGCTCACCACGATGTCGGCGAAGGTGCGCTGCGGCCAGATGAAGGCGGGCGAATCCTTCTCGCGCTTCTTCAGCGACTTCAGCACTTCTTCCTTCGTGTAATGACGCTTGGCGGTGTCGCGGGCGATCTTCCAGCGGATGCGCAGGTCCTCGTCGGGCTCAACGTAGATCTTCACGTCGTACAAGTCACGCAAGCTACGCGTGGTGAAGCCGAGCAGTCCCTCGAAGACGATGAACTCCTTCGGCTCCACGTACACCGGGCGGTCGAGGGTGCCGTGGTCGTGGTTGTAGATCGGCTGCAGAATGGGCTGCCCCTGGGAGAGCAGGCGGATGTGCTGCTCGAGGATGTCGATGTAGTTGCAGCGAGGGTCGAGCGCCGACAAACCGTTCTCCGCTCGCTCCTTGCGGTCGTAGCGGTGGTAGTCGTCGGTGCAGATTACCGTCACGCGATCCGGCCCGAGGATGTTGGCGATGCCGGCGGTCATCGTCGTCTTGCCGGTCGCCGAGTCGCCGACGATGCCCAGGATCGTATGTGGCTTCTTCTTGGCGCCCATAATGAACCTTCCCGTGCTGCTCATCTGAGATTACTCGCCCCTCCCACGGGACGATTCTCCCTGTAAGGAATAACCACTCGGTACCGGAACAAGAGCCTGGGCTACTTCGCCAGGATCTTCTGCACAGGGTTGCTGCGCAGTCGCGTCGCCACCGGCATGTTTGTGCCGATCAACGGGCGGCAGTAATTCATGAACGCCTCCGTCACGTCACAGTTGTTCGACGCGATGAAGGAATCGTCCATAACCTGGGTTTTGCCCGCCACGTCCTCGAGCCGCGAGAAACGGTAGTCGATCGCGTAGTTGCCGATACGGTGCATCGTAACGGTGCCGTCGCCCTTGCCGAATGCGGCGAATTGCACCGCCTTGGCGCCCACTTCACGGGCCTCGCGCTGGTCGGAGTCCGACACGCAGCCGAGGAATGAGCGCTGCAGGTAGCCGAAGGTGTCGCCGCGCACGCGCTTGATCTTGAGGTCGTTCTTGATCTTGTCGGTGAGCAGGTCGGCGAGCGCGCCGGTGCCCGAGAGCTGCACGTTGCCGTGGGCGTCGCGCTCCACGTTCGGGCCGGCAAGCTTGGTGATGATGGGCGTGCCGTCGGCGTCGTGCACGCCCTCCGAGACGGCGATGACGCAGCGCTTGTACTGGTCGTTGACGCGCTTCACGTCGGCAAGGAGGCGCGGCACGTCGAACACGCGCTCCGGCAGGTAGATCAGGTGCGGACCGGCGCCCGGATAGCGGCGCGCCAGCGCCGACGCGGCGGTGAGGAAGCCGGCGTGCCGGCCCATGACGACGCCGACGTAGACGCCGGTGAGTGCCTCGTTGTCGAGGTCGATGCCGGCGAACGCACTGGCGACGAACCGTGCCGCGGAGCCGAAGCCCGGCGTGTGGTCGTTGACCATCAGGTCGTTGTCGATGGTCTTCGGGATGTGGATGCAGGTCAGCGCGTACTTCGCCTTGCGCGCCTCTTCCGCGACAATGCGCACGGTATCCGAGGAGTCGTTGCCGCCGATGTAGAAGAACGTGCCGATCTGGTGCGCCTTCAGCACGCTCAGGATGTTCTGGCAGTACTGCAGGTCTGGCTTGTCGCGCGTGCTGCCGAGCGCGGCGCACGGCGTGGCGGCGACCGCCTCGAGGTTCTCGGCCGTTTCCTGGGAAAGGTCGACGAAATCTTCGTTGACGATGCCGCGCACACCGTGACGTGCACCGTAGACGTTGGTGACCGCCGAGAAGCGACGCGCTTCGAGGGCGACGCCCACCATCGACTGGTTAATGACGGCCGTCGGACCGCCGCCTTGCGCGACGAGCACCTTGCCCTGCAACATTCCAACTCCTCCCTGCCGGTGCTGTCGCAGCGTTGCCGGTGCTGTCGCAGCGTTGTCCGCCGTCGCACCGCGCGCGCCTGCTGGCGTCCGCCCGCCTGCGGACGCCAGCAGCTACCCTCACAAGAACTCACCGGGAGCAACCCTGGCGCTCGCCCCGCCGCCCGTGCCCAACGACCCCGGAGCGCGCTCATTATACGAATTCGTGAACCCGAAAGAACCCCCAATTGGGTAGGTCGTACCTACCCTAACAGGCAGCTACTTGGTCCTACCCACCAGAGAGGGTGGCAATTATCCAACCCTCGAGCGGCGTTCGGCAGTGCGTCCCGGTGTCGCGGGTAGGCCGGCGGACGCCGGCGTCGCGGGCGCCAGGCGGCCGCCTTCGACCTGCGCGGAGAGATACGCGTTCACCGCCTGGGTGCGGTTGTGCACCCCGAGCTTGCCGTACAGGTTCTTGAGGTGGAACTTGACCGTGTTCACGGAGATGCCGAGGTCGGCAGCGATGTTCGCGGCGGGGCGGCCGGCGCGCAGCAGCGCGAGCAGCTCCTTTTCGCGTCGCGTCAGCGCCACGAACGGATCGGTGTCGAGGGTGCGGACATCGAGGTAGGGGAACACCATGCGCCCGTCGGCGACGGCGGCGACGGTGTCGAGAAGCTCCTCCGGCGGCGCGTTGCTGGAGCAGAAGCCGGCCGCGCCAAGCGCCATAACCTGGCCCGGCAGGTCGGCAGCCGGATCGTCGGCGTAGACGACGATACGCGGCGCCTCGGCGCGGTCGCGCAATGCCTGCAGTACGCCGCGGCCGTCGAGGTACGGCATAGCCCAGCCGATGATGCCGACCTTGAACGACAGGCGCTCGACCGCCTCTAGGAAACGCTCGCCGTCGGCGGCGACGGCGACGACACGGAAGCGCTCGTCCTCGGAGAAGATGCGCTCGAGACCGGACAGCACCACCGGGCTGCGGTCGGCGAGCACGACCCGGACGGGCAGAGGCTTGGCGCGTTTCGGCCGCGCGTCGTTGTGCTGCGGCGCTTCCGTGCGCGGGTCGGCCATCAGCCCCACAGCTCCGCGGGCGGCGGCTGCATAAGGCCGCCGTCATAGGCGATGCCGGGCGTGCGGTCGTGGCTCAAGAGCAGCGGCGCGTCGAGGTCGATCACCGACGCGAACGCGCCGAGCAGGAACGCCGGCGCTATGCCGAGAGACGTGCCGATCATGCAGCCGATTATCACCCCGATGCCTCGCTCCTGCGCATATTGCACCCTGCGGATGGCCTTGGTGAGGCCCCCGGCCTTATCGAGCTTGATGTTGATGAAGTCGTAGCGGCGCGCCGCCGCCGCCAGGTCCTGGGTATCGTGCACAGACTCGTCGGCGCACAGGGGCACACCGCGGCCAAGGCCGTCGAGGGCCGCGTCCTGGCCGGCGGGCAGCGGCTGCTCCACCAGGCGAACGCGCAGCCGGGCGAGTTCGGCGGCGTACTCGGCGTACAGCACCGGCGTCCACGACTCGTTGGCGTCGACGATGATCTCGGACTCCGGCGCCTCGGCACGCACGGCACGGATGCGGGCAAGGTCGTCGGGCCCGCCGAGATTGAGCTTGAGCAGCGGCCTGTGCGCGTTTTCCGCCCGCGACGGCCGCCATCGCCGCCGGCTTGTCGAGGGCGATGGTGTAGGCCGTCACCAGCGGTTGCGGCTCGGGCAGGCCGGCGAGCTGCCAGACCGGCACCTTGCGGCGCTTGGCCTCGAGGTCCCACATGGCACAGTCGAGGGCGCTGCGAGCGGCGCCGGGGCCGAGCTCCGCCTGCAGCTGGGCGCGGGTGAGGTTGCCGGTCTCGACGCGCTTGCGCAGCCCCTCGATCTGCCCGGCGACTTTGTCGAGCTTCTCGCCGAGGCGGCGGTACGGTACGCCTTCGCCGCGGCCGCGCACGCCGTCCTGGTGGATCTCCACCATCAGGACCTCGGCCGCCCACTTGCGGGCGCGCGTGATGCTGAACCCTCCGCCGATGTCCCACGATTCTTCGCGGACGATGAGGCAGCGCGGAGTCATGGAATGCTCCCTCTCCCGCCTTTGGCGGGAGAGGGCTGGGGCGAGGGTGGGTAAGAGCTCATTTCGGCGATCGGAGCTTTGCGCGGATGGTCTCGACGACTCCGTCGAGGTTCTCCGTCACCTCGTTGTTCCAGAAGCGAATAACACGGAATCCAAGCAGTTGGAGCGCGTGCGTGCGCACTTCATCAGAAGCGACTCGGCGTGCTGACCGCCGTCGATTTTGACTGTCAGACCGGCGCTTCTGCAGCAGAAGTCGGCCACGAAAGGACCCAGCGGTACTTGTCGGCGGAAACGGAAGCCGTCAATCGCGCCCTTGCGCGACTTGCCCCAGACGAGACGTTCTGCCTCCGTCATGTCACGACAAAGGCGCCGCGCCGCGCGGGTCCTGTTGGGCGAGACGATCGCCATACGCTCCGTTTCAGCCCACCCTCGCCCGCCAAAGGCGGGAGAGGGGGTGGCTACAGATCAAGCACCAACCGGGGCGTCTCCGAGCGGCTGACGCAGGTGCACATGCGGTTGGCCTTGCGCTCGGCCTCGAGGAGGACGTTGTCGCGATGGTCGGGCATGCCCTCCAGCACCTGCACCGAGCAGGTGCCGCAGGTGCCGATCTTGCAGTCGTAGTCGGACTCGACGCCGGCAGCGAGCATCGCGTCGAGGATGGACATGTCCTTCGGCACCTGGATGGTCTGCCCGGAGCTCTTGATGACCACCTCGACCGGACCGTCGCCGGGACGCGGCTCGGGCTTCTTGAAGACCTCGGAGTGCACCGCGCCGTCGGGCCACTTGTACTCGTGGCCCAGGGCGTGGACCTCCTCGATCATGCTGGTCGGCCCGCACGCGTAGACGTGCGTGCCCGGCTTGGGCCGACTCATGATGGCGCGCAGGTTGAGGCCGCCCTTATTGGGGTCGCGGCCGACGTACATGGTCGACTTGCCGGTGAAGCCTTCGACCTGCGGCCGGAACGCCATGCGCTCCCTGGTGTGGCCGGTGTAGTGGATCTCGAAGGACATCGACTCGGCGTCGAGTTCGTACGCCATGGCGAGGATCGGCGCGATGCCGACGCCGCCGGCGATGAGGATCGAGTGCTCGGCGTCGGGGCGCAGCTCGAAGAAGTTCTTCGGCGGCGTGATCTCGATGACGTAGCCGAGGCGGACATTCTCGTGGAGGAAGACCGAGCCGCCGGTGGAATGCTCCTCCCACTTGACGGCGAGGTGGTAGACGAAGGGGTTCTCGCCGGGCGGGCTGGCGATCGAGTAGGAGCGCCGCGCCCGCACCTTGCCGGGCAGGATGACCTCGACGTCCACGTGCGCGCCGGCCTTGAAGGCGGGCAGGGGCGCGCCGGACTCGGAAACCAGTTCGATGCCGCGGATATCCTCGGCCTCGTGGCGCAGCCGGTGCACCTTCACGCGCATCAGCTCGGGCAGCGCCGGCTTCTCGTCTTCCGGCGGCGGCGGGGCAGCTGCATCCGGCGGCATCTCGGCGGCGGCGGTGGGGGGCGTCTCGGCACTCGGTGCTTGGGCCACGAGCGATTCCTCCTGTTGTTCGTGGGTCGCCTGGTTCGCGGGTAACAAACAACGAGATAATCGGTGGCTCGGCAAAACTCAACCAACGCGCCCCGGCGCGCTTCTTGCGCGCCCCCGATGACGCTCGGGCGCGACAGGCACGGGCGTGTCGGAGTATGATTCCCGCCGAGGAAACGTGCGGGCCGCACCTGGTGCGGCCCCCAGGGGGTGCCTTGGAGCGCCAAGTGTTCGGGCCGGGCGACGTCATCTTCCGTATCGGCGAGCCCCCGCGTCGCCTACCTGATCCAGGCCGGCGCCGTGAATATCACGGTGCCCCTGGAGGACAAGGACAAGGTCGTCGGCACCTTGGGCCCCTGCGACCTGTTCGGTGAGATGGCGCTGGTCGACTCGCAGCCGCGCTCGGCCACCGCGGTGGCCAGTGGCCACACGACGTGCATCGTCATTACGCCAACCGACTTCATACGGCGGCTGGAGAAATCCGACCCGTTCGTGCGCGCGATGGTGCGCCTGCTGACCAAGCGCCTGCGCAAGATGAACGCCTAGCCGCATTGGGAAGGCCGTCTATCGCGGCCTTTTGAGCCATTCTTGGGGGTTTTGCGACTAATTCGCAGTTGTTCCCCGTCGCCCGGTACCGTATCAAGGTTCCTACAGGCCGCCTCGGGGGCGCGGCCGACCTCTCCTGGTAGGTTCCTGCCACTGTAGCCCCCTGTGGTTTGCCGTGGGGCGATCTACCGAACCGCACGCATGAGCATGATGGTCAAGTTCTGGGGCGTGCTCGGCAGCATCGCCTGCCCGTCCCAGCAGCATCTGAAGTATGGCGGCAACACCAGTTGCGTCGAGGTGATGATCGACGATCAGCCTGCCGCCATCCTGGACTGCGGCACCGGCGTCCACGGCCTCGGCGCGGAATTCCTGCGCCGCGAGATCAAGCACGCGACCGTGCTGATGTCCCACACGCATTGGGACCACATCAATGGATTCCCGTTCTTCGCCCCCGTGTTCCGCAAGGACTGCAGCCTGGCGATCTACGCCGGCCACCTCCATGAACGCGGCGGAATTCAGCAGGTGCTCGCCGACCACCTGGAGCAACCGCTGTTTCCGGTGCCGCTGGAGCTGATGGGCGTGCGCAAGGACTTCAACGATTTCCAGCCGGGCACGAGCTTCGACATCGGCAACCAGATCAAGGTGCGCACCACGAAGCTCAACCATCCCGGCGGCGCCACCGCCTACCGGCTGGAAAAGGACGGCGCCGCGGTGTGCTAAGTCACCGACACCGAGCACGTGCCCGGCAAGCCGGACCAGAACATCCTCGGCCTGATCGAGGGCGCCGATCTCGTCATCTACGACTGCACCTACACCGACGCCGAGTACCCGAAGTACGTCGGCTGGGGCCACTCGACGTGGCAGGAAGGCGTGCGCCTGTGCCAGGCGGCAAACGCCAAGCAACGGGCCATCTTCCACCACGACCCCGGCCACGACGACACGTTCATGATCCACCTTGAAGCCGAGGCGCGGCGGGTGTGGAACGGCACCATCGTCGCCCGCGAGCATATAATCATCGCCGTCGGCTGATCGTCGCCTAAGTTCCAACGCTCGACGCCGGCACCGGACCGGCCTAGATGAAGCGCCCGAAGGAGGGCGTCGCCGCCGTCATGCTTTCTTTGGCCTTTGGCCTCACGTTCGAGGATCTGTACGAGCGCGCCGGTGTCGAGCGCATCGACGCCGAGTTTGGGCGTTGGCTGGCGGCCGCCGAGGCGGCGCTCGCCGAGCGCCTGAAGGTTGCACGCGGCGCGCCGGGCGGCGTCGACCGCAAGGCGCACGCTGACCTCATGCTGGCGATCGCGCCGCACCTTGACGATTTCATCGCCAAGCTGTTCGGCATCGAGGCGGAGGCGAAGGCGCTCGCGGCGCGGATCAACGCGCTGGCGCCCCTGTACGCCTGCAAGCGCCTGTTCGTGCAGCGCCGCGCGGTAAAGAAGTACGCCGAGCAGGCCGAGCGGCTCGACGGCGCCGCGCTGGCGCGCCAGATCGAGTCGATGCTGGAGCTGATGATCTACGGCCCCGGCAGCGAGCTCGACTTCGCCCGCGTTGTGAACACGATGCTTGAGAACGAAGCCGCCAATGCCGAAGGGCTGGAGCTGGCGGGTCAGTACGCGGCGTGGGCGACGCTCACCGAGGCGGGCAAGCGCCGCCACGCCGGCGGCGTGCTGTTTAAGGTGCCGGGCAAGGTCGAGCCGGAGCACCTGCTGCCGCTGGAGACCCACCACCTGCCGCGCACTGGCAAGGACGTGCAGGCGTGGGCGCTCGGCGAGCACCACCTGCGCCGGCGCGAGGGCTTCGCTCTCACCGATCCCGGCCACGACCTCGTGCACGCGCTCGATCACGCGCACTACTGCATCTTCTGCCACAACCAGGGCAAGGACAGCTGCTCGCGCGGCCTGAAGGACAAGCCGGCGCCAGGCGCAGCTGCGCCCGCCTTCAAGAAGAGCCCGTTCGGCGTGACGCTCGCTGGCTGCCCGCTGGAGGAGCGCATCTCGGAGATGGACACGGCGAAGACCGAAGGACATTCGCTCGCCGCCCTGTCGATCGTCACCATCGACAATCCGATGTGCGCCGGCACCGGTCATCGCATCTGCAACGACTGCATGAAGGCGTGCATCTACCAGAAGCAGGATCCGGTCGACATTCCGCAGGTCGAGACGAGGGTCTTGAAGGACGTGCTCGCGCTCCCGTACGGCTTCGAGATCTACTCGCTGCTGACGCGCTGGACGCCGTTCGACCTGCAGCGGCCGTTCCCCAAGGCGCCGACCGGCAAGAAGGTTCTCGTGGCCGGAATGGGGCCGGCGGGCTTCACGCTCGCCCACCACCTGATGAACGATGGCCACACGGTGGTCGGCGTCGATGGCCTCAAGATCGAGCCGCTGCCGGCGGCGCTCCCCGGCGTTGATGCGCACGGCAAGCGCGTGCCGTTCCGTCCCATCCGCGACGTGCAGGAGTTGTACGAGCGGCTGGACACGCGCGTCATGGCGGGCTTTGGCGGCGTCGCCGAGTACGGCATCACCGTCCGCTGGGACAAGAATTTCCTCAAGGTCATCCGACTGTTGCTCGAGCGCCGGGCAGAATTCGCCCTGTTCGGCGCGGTGCGCTTCGGCGGCACCGTGACCATGGACGAGGCGTTCGCCATGGGCTTCGACCACGTCGCGCTGGCGATGGGTGCGGGCCGCCCGACCGTGCTGCCGCTGCCCAACGGCTTAGCGCGCGGCGTGCGCGCGGCGTCGGACTTCCTCATGGCGCTCCAGCTCACCGGCGCGGCGCGCACCGATTCGATTGCCAACATGCAGCTGCGCCTGCCGGTGGTGGTGATCGGTGGCGGCCTCACCGCGGTCGACACGGCGACGGAGTCGCTCGCCTACTACCCGGTGCAGGTCGAGAAGTTCCTCAGCCGCTACGAGACGCTGGCAGCCGAGCGCGGTGAGAAGGCCGTGCGCGCCAAGTGGGATGCGGAGGAGGCGGAGATCGCCGCCGAGTTCCTTGCTCATGCGCGCGCCATCCGCGCCGAGCGCGCTGTCGCCGCGCGCGAGAAGCGGCCGGCGAAGGTGCGCGAATTGCTGCAGTCGTGGGGCGGCGTCACCATCGCGTATCGCAAGCGTCTCATCGACTCACCAAGCTACACGCTGAACCACGAAGAGGTCGGCAAGGCCCTGGAAGAGGGCATCTTCTTCGCCGAGGGCCTGTCGCCGGTGGCGGTCGAGGTCGACGAGCGCGGGCATGCCAAGGCCATTCAGCTGTCGCGCCAGACGCGCCAGCAGGACGGCGACAAGTGGATCACCTCCGAGACGGTGGAGCACCTACCGGCGCGCAGCATCCTGATCGCCGCCGGCACGCAGCCCAACACCGTTCTGGCGCGCGAGGACAAGACCCACGTCTCCATCGACGGCCGCTACTTCCGCGCCGTCGATGAGAGCGGCCGCCCCGTGAAGCCGGAGCACGTGCGCAAGCCCACCAAGCCGCACGTGCTGGCCAACATCCGCGGCGACGGCCGCGCCGTCAGCTTCTTCGGCGACTTGCACCCGTCGTTCGCCGGCAACGTGGTGGGCGCCATGGCGAGCGCCAAGCAAGGATTCCCGGTGGTGTCCGCCATGCTGGCGAAGCACGCGCCCGCAAACACCGAGTCCGGCGCCGCGTTCCTCGGCAGGCTGAATGACCTGTGGCGCGCCACGGTGCACGACGTCATCCGCCTGACCCCGACCATCATCGAGGTGGTGGTGCGCGCTCCCGCCGCGGCGCGCGCGTTCCACCCCGGCCAGTTCTATCGCCTGCAGAACTTCGAGACGCTCGCTCCCAGAGCCAACGGCACCACGCTGGCGATGGAGGGCCTTGCGCTCACCGGCGCTTGGTTCGATCGTCGCAAGGGGCTGATCGGCCTCATCGTGCTCGAGATGGGCGGCTCCTCCGACATCTGCGCCCTAATGAAGAAGGGCGAGCCCTGCGTGCTGATGGGCCCGACCGGCGAACCCACCACCATCGCCAAGGGCGAGACGGTGCTGCTCGCGGGCGGCGGGCTCGGCAACGCGGTGCTGTTCTCGATCGGCCGCGCCTATCGCGAGGCCGGATCGAAGGTCCTGTACTTCGCCGGTTACCGCAACGCCATCGACCGCTACCACGTCGCCGACATCGAGGCGGCATCCGACACCATCGTCTGGTGCGTGGACCAGGGAACCGCGTTCAAGCCTGGCCATCCCGGCGACTTCACCTTCGTCGGCAACATCGTGCAGGCGATGCTCGCCTACGCGGAGGGCAAGCTCGGGGCTCCGCCGATCAAGCTGTCCGAGGTGGACCGCATCATCACCATCGGCTCCGACCGCATGATGGCGGCGGTGGGCGCGGCGCGGCACGGAGTGCTGAAGCCGTTCCTCAAGCCCGAGCACGTCGCCATCGCCAGCATCAATTCGCCCATGCAGTGCATGATGAAGGAGATCTGCGCCCAGTGCTTGCAGCCCCACACCGACCCCGAGACCGGGGAGTCCACGGCGGTCTTCTCGTGCTTCAACCAGGACCAGCTTCTCGACCATGTCGAGTTCCCGGCGCTGGCCCAGCGTTTGCGCCAGAACTCGGTGCAGGAGAAGCTCACCGCCCAGTGGATCGACCGTTGCCTGGTTGAGCTGCAAGTTCGCCCAAAGGTTGCGTAAGGTTAACGGCAACTCCTACGAAACAGGTTGAACTCTGGTCTTGGACACCAGGATTCCTGCCTGTTAGATTTGCAGTTTGGCGCGTTTTCGGCGGCGGACTGCTTCCCGCTTGGCCTGGGGATGCTTCGCACCGGCGACCCAATGGCGACGTACAACTTTAGTATGTTCAATGTCCTCGTCGTCGAGAACAACCGGTACATGCGCAGCATGCTGCGCACTCTCCTGTACGCGCTCGGCGGCGGACACGTGCTGACCGCGGGCGACGGTGGCGAGGCGATCGAGCTGTTGCGCAAGATGAAGGACAGCCCGACCGAGGCGGGCGTCTCGTCCATCGACATCATCTTCTCCAACTGGCAGATGGAACCGGTGGACGGCACCATGCTGCTGAAGTGGGTGCGGCGCTCGAAGGAGTCGCCAGATCGATTCGTGCCCTTCATCATGGTATCGGGTTACGCGGACCTCCAGCGCGTCAGCGTGTGCCGCGATCTCGGCGTCACCGAGTGCCTCGCCAAGCCGTATTCCGTCGACAGCCTGCTCGGGCGCCTCACTGCGCTGGTCGAGCGCCCGCGCCAGTTCGTCCTCACGGAAGCGTATTTCGGGCCGGATCGCCGGCGCCGGCCGTCGCCGCAGGCGATGGAGCGGCGGGTCATGAAAGAGTCGGAGATCGAGATCATCTATGACGACCGCTGAGTCGCAATCCCCTTCTGGCGCGCCGTGATCAAGGATCGCGTCTCCGGCGACGGCGGCAACGTTGGCCGTGAGCTGATCATGGTGCTGGAAGCGGCAATCAAGAAGTACACGGCGCCGTCCGTGCAGCGACCGACCTCGACGAAAATCCCCCTCAACGCCACCTTTACGCGGCCCTCCGCGAAGAAGTAGCCGCGCATGGCCAAGCGCATCGTCGTTGGCATCAGTGGGGCTTCGGGCATCGTCTACGGCATCCGCATGCTGGAGGCCCTGCGCGAGCTCGGCCATGAAACCCATCTGGTCATGACGCGTTCGGCGGAGCAGACGCTGGCGGTGGAAACCAAGCGCAAGCTCGCCGAGGTGCACGCGCTGGCGCACACGGTTCACCCCGTCACCGACGTTGGCGCGGCGCCGTCGTCGGGTTCGTTCGCCACCGACGGCATGGTTGTGGCGCCGTGCTCCATCCGTAGCCTGTCGGAGATCGCCACCGGGGTCACCTCAAGCCTGCTCACGCGGGCGGCGGACGTGACGCTCAAGGAGCGCCGGCGCCTGGTGCTGCTGGTGCGCGAGACCCCACTGCACACGGGCCACCTGCGCACCATGGCGCAGGCGTCCGAGCTCGGCGCCGTGATCTTTCCGCCGGTGCCGGCGTTCTATGGCTGGCCGCAAGGTGTCGAAGACATCGTCAATCACACGGTAGGACGGGCGCTCGACCTGTTCGGCATCGAGAATTCGCTGGCGCCGCGCTGGGGCGCCGCACCCGCCGACGGCGGCAAAGCCGTCCGCGCCTTCCCGAGACGCTAGTCATGCCCCCACCGATCGCCCACCTGCCTGTGGCTCTCTCCACCGCCGCCACCCTTTGGTACGCGTCGGCCTTCGCCGCCGTCGCCCCCGATTCCTGGCGCGCAGGCTGGGAGGCCTACGAGGCTGGCGAGTACGCCCAGGCGGCACGGTCGTGGCTGCCGCTCGCCGAGTGGTGCGACGCGCAAGCGCAGCACGCGCTCGCCATTCTTCTGCTGTACGGACGCGGGCTGGCGGCAGACTCGGCGGCTGCCGCCGTGCTGCTCACTCCCGCCGCGGCCGACGGATACACCGAGGCCGCCTACGCCCTCGGCACGCTATACCAGGACGGCGACGGGGTCGAGCGCGACCTGGTGGAGGCGGCGCGGCTTTACACGATTGCCGCGATGGCCGGCCACGCGCCGGCCATGAACAACCTCGGCATCCTGCTGGTGCTCGGACTGGGCAGCGAGCCCAACGCGGCCAGCGCGCATACCTGGTTCGGCACCGCGGCGCGCCTCGGCGACGTCGAGGCACGGCGCAACCGCGACCGCACTGCCGCGCACATCACCGCCGCCGAGCTCGCCGCATCCGAGCGCGCCATCGAGGCGTGGAGGCCGACGCCACGCGCGGCGGGCGCGCTGGCTCTCAATCCGGCAGATACCTATCCCGGTGTGCTGACCCTGCTCGGCTCGCTCAATCGCGAATTGGGCGGCGCCGAGCGACCGCTGGCACCGCCACCGGTCGAGGTGGTGGACATGATGCCTCCGCCTCCCGTTGCCGTGCCGACGCTGTCGCCGAACATCATCGTCATGCAGTAGATGCTGCCGCCGGAGATCGTCATCCTTCCCCAGTTGCTGCCGCCCGCGACCGAGACAACGCCGGTCGTGGCGCCGGCCGCGGCGCCGGGGCCACCGGTGGTCATCCTGCCGCGCACCCGCTAGAACGCGCGAGGCCGCGGGGGGTCAGACGGTCAGCGTGCGCTGCAGCACGTCGTCGGTGAGGCCTTCGCCGACGCCGCGCCAGGCGACGCGGCCCTTCTCCAGAATGACGATGCGATCGGCGAGCCGCCGCATCGCCGCGACGTGCTTGTCGATGAGCAGGATCGCCTGGCCCTGGCGCTGCAAGGTCGCAAGGCAGTCCCAGATCTCCTGACGCAAGACGGGCGAGAGGCCTTCGGTCGCCTCATCGAGGATCAGCAGTGTCGGATTGGTCATCAACGCGCGGCCGATGGCGAGCATCTGCTGCTCGCCTCCCGACAGCGTGTTGCCCATCGCGCCCAGGCGATTGCCGAGTTGCGGCAACATCGTGATGACCCGATCCACGGTCCAGGCTCCTTCCATGCGCCCGCGCACCAGCGCGGTCGCGGTGAGGTTCTCGCGCACGGTGAGGTTGGAGAAGACTTGCCGGCCCTCCGGCACCAGGCCGATGCCGGCGCGGGCGATGCGGTGGGTGGCCTGGCCGCGGAGCTCGCGGCCTTCGAACAGGAGGCGCCCGCGCACCCAAGGCGCTAGGCCGAGAATGGAACGCACCAGCGTCGTCTTACCCATGCCATTACGGCCCATCAGCGCGACCACCTCGCCTGCGCTGACGTCGAAGCTCACGCCGTTGAGCACGCGGGCCGCGCCGTAGCCGGCCTCGACGCCCTCGAGGCGCAGGAGCGGACGCATCAGGCGTCCTCGCCGAGGTAGGCGGCCTTCACCAGCCGATCATCGCGGATGGAATCGGGAGCGCCCGAGGCGATGGCGGCGCCGTCGACCAGGACGGTGACACGGTCGGCGAGGGCAAATACCGCCTCCATGTCGTGCTCCACCAGGACGATGGCGACAGGACCGCGGATGTCGGCGATCAGCTCGACCATGCGCCGGCCCTCGTCCACGCCAAGCCCCGCGAGCGGCTCGTCGAGCAGCAGCACCTTGGGCGAGGTGGACAGCGCGATGGCGATCTCGAGCTGGCGATGCTCGCCGTGGCTCAGCACCGCGGCATCCACCCCGCTGCGGCCGGACAGGCCGACGCGGCGCAGGATGGCGGCGGCCGCCTCGCCGAGTTCGCCGCCGGTGGAGGCGGACCGCCACAGGCGGCTGGAAATGCGGCGCCGGGCGCGCAGGCCGAAGGCGACGTTCTCCAGGACGGTGAAGCCGGGAAACACGCTCGTCACCTGATACGAACGCGCGAGGCCGCGCATGACGCGCTCCGGCACGGACATCGCAGTGACGTCGATGCCGCCGAGCCGAACGCTGCCGGCGTCCGGCAGGATCTCGCCCATCAGCTGGCCAAGGAGGGTCGTCTTGCCGCCGCCATTCGGGCCAATGACGGCGTGCACCTCGCGCGGGCGCAGGTCGAAGTCGATGCTGGCGTTGGCGACGACGCCGCCGAAGCTCTTTTTGAGGCCGCGCGCGGTGAGCAGCGGTTCGGCGAGGGCGGCGGCCTTATCCATGCTGCGGCCTTCCCAACAATCCGGCGATGCCGCCGGGCGCGGCGAGGACGACGAGCAACAGCAGGGGTCCGAACACGATGTGCCAGTCGAGCCGCCACGGTTGCAGCGCTCCAGTGAGAACTTCCTCCAGCAGCACGAAGGCGGCGGCGCCGAACAGCGGTCCGAACAACGTGCCGGCGCCGCCGAGCAGCACCATGACGGCGAGCTGCACCGACCACGTCCACGCCAGCGGCGCGGGGCTCAAGAAGGCCGTGTAGTTCGCCCACAGGACGCCGGCGACGCCGCAGATCGCGCCGCTCAGCGCAAACGCGCCGACGCGATAGCTCGGCACGGCGACCCCGACAGCCAGCATGCGCCGCTCGTTGGCGGCCGCGCCCCGCAGCACAAAGCCGAAGGGCGAGCGCGTGACGCGGTACATCAGCAGCAATACCACCGCCAGCACGGCGAGCGTGAAGACGTAGGAGCCGAAGCCGCGCGCCAGGGTGAAATCCCCGAACGCGGACGCGCGCACGATGATCATGCCGTCGTCGCCGCCGTAGCGCTCGAGAGCGACGGCGCCGAAGTACAGCATTTGGCCGAAGGCGAGGGTGATCATCAGGAAGGCGACGCCGCGCGTGCGCAACGAAATCGCGCCGATCAGCGCCGCAGCCAGGCCGGCGACAAGCGCCGCGAGCGGGAACTGCAGCCAGGCGCTGGCGAGCGCGCCGTCCGCCGCCTCGGCGGCGAGGATGCCGACGGTGTAGCTGCCGATGCCGACGAAAGCGCCGTGTCCGAAGGCCGGCAGCCCGGCGTAGCCGAGCACCAGGTTCAGCCCGGCGGCGGCGATCGCGAGGATGGCGAGCTTCTGGAACAGCGACAGAAGGTACGGCATGCCGAGCAGCAGGGCGGCCGGCGCGGCCGCCACCATCAGGACGAACAGCGCCGCCGCCAGCAGGAGTACGCCGCGATTCATGGATGCAGGACGCCGCTACGCGGCGACGTCGGTGCGCGCCGCGGTCGGGAACAGGCCGCGCGGGCGCAGCACCAGCACGACCGCCAGAGCGACGTAGATCAGCATCGACGCGAGCGCGGGCCCGACCGCGTCGGCGACGGGACCGGCGAAGGCGGCGCGCAACAGCCCCGGCAAGTAGGCGCGGCCCACCGTGTCGATCAGCCCGATCAGAACGGCCGCGACGAAGGCGCCGCGGATTGAGCCTATGCCGCCGATCACTACCACCACGAACGCGAGCAGCAGGACTTCCTCGCCCATGCCGACGCGCACCGTGAGTAGCGGGGCGGCGAGGATGCCGGCCAGGCCGGACAGGGCAGCGCCGAGGGCGAACACCGCCAGGAACAGCAGCCGCACGTTCACGCCGAGCGCCTCGGCCATGCCGCGGTTGGCGGCGGCGGCCCGCAGCAGCATGCCGGCGCGCGTGCGCGCGATCATCACGTACATCGCCGCCGCGGCGAGGATGCCGGCGACCAGCACGACGAGACGGTAGCTCGGATAGGGAATGCCCAGCACGTTGATCTGTCCCGCGAGCCAAGGCGGCGGCGACAGCGAAAGACCGGCCGGACCGAACGCGAGACGTGCGAGCTCGTTGAAGAACAGGATCAGGCCGAACGTGCCGAGCACCTGCTCGAGGTGCGGCCGGTCGTAGAGCCCGCGAACGACTGAGCGCTCCAGCAGGATGCCGACGATGACGGTCGAGAGCAGCGCAGCGATCGATCCGAGCAGGAACGATTCGGTCCACGCGACGAACGTGACCGCGAAGTATGCGCCGAGCATGTACAGCGAGCCATGGGCGAGGTTGACCAGGCCCATGATGCCGAACACGAGAGTCAGGCCCGCGGACAGCAGGAACAGCAGCACGCCAAACTGCAGGCCGTTAAGAACCTGCTCGAGGAACAACGTCATGCGCTGAGTGTCGCCTCGATGACTCCCATTCTACAAGCGTGGGCTATGGCGCCGCCGCCATGCGGCAGTCCCCGGCGTATGGATCGGCATGGTCGGTGAATACGCGGTCGCCGAGCTTGAGGGCGTAGGCACCGTCCGCGCCACGCACCACCTCCCATACATAGAAGCTCTGCACCGGGAAATGATTGCGGCCGAAGCGGAAGGCCCCGCGCACCGACTCGAAGTTGGCGCGCTCCAGCGCGGTGCGCAACGCGTCACGATCCTGGAGGTTGCCGCGCGTCGCCTCCACGGCGCTCTTGATGAGCACGGCGGAGTCGTATGCCTGCGCCGCGTAGAAGGACGGCGTGCGGCCGTGCTTCTTGCGGAAGTCGTCGACAAAACGGCGATTGGCGGGCACGTCGAGGTCGGCGCCCCAATGCTGGGTGAGCTGCGAGCCCACCACCATCTCGCCGATTTGCGGGAGGTTGAGGGTGTCGATGCTGAACGTCGAGTACAGCGGAATCTGGGCGAGCAACCCGGCCTGCGCGTACTGCTTGAAGAACTGCGTGCCGTAGTTGCCGGGAAAGAAGAACCAGACCGCGCTCGGGTTGGCGGCGCGGATCTTGGCGAGCTCGGCGGCGAAGTCGAGGTGATCAGGCCACTGTGTGTACTCCTCGGCGACGATGGTGCCGCGGAACGAGCGCTTGAAGCCCGCCACCATGTTGCGGCCGGCGGCGTAGTTGGGCGCCAGCACGTACACGTTGGACAGATTGCGCTTGTTCAGCACCTCGGCCATCGCCATGGGTGTCTGGTCGTTCTGCCACGAGGTGGAGAAGAAGTTTGGCGTGCATTGCGCGCCGGCGAGCTCGGAGGGGCCGGCGTTGGCACTGATCACTATGGCCCCGCCGGCGATGCCGGCACGGTAGGAAGCCAGCAGTACGTTGGACCAAATGTAGCCCGTGACGAACTGCACGCCGTCGCGCTGCACCAGCCGCTCGGTCTTCTGCAAACCGATGTCGGGGTTTTGCGCGTCGTCCTCGTAGAGGACCGTGACCTTGCGGCCGGCCATGGTGCGGCCCATGTGGTCGAGCGCCAGCTCGAAGGCGTCGCGCATATCCTGGCCGATGGCCGCCGAACCGCCCGTGAGCGTGGTGACGAAGCCGATGCGGACGCCTTCGCCGTCGTCGCGCAGCTGGTTGAGGATCACCGCCGCGACGATTGCGATGAGTACGACCAGGCCTACCAACGCACGAGCGTTCATGGGTTTCTTTGCGCCCCCTTGATCGAACGTGCGGATACTAGCCCAGGCCGCCGGGGATGTATCGGCGGTGGATGCGCAGGCTTGCGGGCGGGGCGGGCTGCTGGAACAATCCGCCATCGCATCACGGGAGCGGCAGATGTACCTGCGTGCATGGTTCAGTGGCGTCCTTCTGGCGGGCGCGGTCGGGCTGGTCGCGAGCGCGCTGGCGCAGCGGGCGCCGGTGCCCAAGCGCCCGTTGGCCGAACGTTTCAACCCCGACGAGAAGGTCGGCACCATGACGGCGCGCTTCATCGAGAGCGCCTGGGACGGCATCACCATCCCGGCGGCGCAGGTGTGTAAGCGCTTCGGCGGCAACGGCGCGACGCCGCGGCTGGCGTTGGACGGCTATCACAGCGGCACACAGGTGATCCTGCTCGCCTTCAACGACGAGACCTATGAGCCGATGAACAACGGCGGCCACGGCATCGTCGGCTTCCGCATCAACGGCAAGTACGCGTCCACCGGCTCGCTGCCCGGCGAGACCAACATCATCAGCCAGGGCAACTTCATCGTCGCCGACAACCGCCTCGGCCAGTCGCCCGGCTACTTGCCGCCGTGCTCGGGCGGGCAGGGGCACCTCTACTCGGTGACGGTCATGGCGGTGACCTGGGCCGATACCAACCCGCCGTACTACCGCGTGCTCAACCAGACCCGGGTGGAGCTGGGCCGCTACTAGCGCGCCGCCGCCAGCACCGCGGTCGGGTCGAGCACGGCGCCGCCGCGTACGACGCGGAAGATGCGCGTGGTGTTGCGGATATCGGCGAGCGGATCGGCGTCCAGCACCAACAGGTCGGCGAGCTTACCCGCCGCGATGACGCCGAGCTGATCGTTGCGCACCAGCGCGGCGCCGCCGCTGGTTGCGGCCACCAGCACCTCCATGGTCGTGAGGCCCGCCTGCACCATCAGCTCGAACTCGCGGTGCAGGCCCGGCCCGTGCAGCGTGCCGATGTTGCCGGCATCCGATCCCGCGGCGATGCGCACGCCCGCGTCGCGCAGGCGGCGCAGGTTGGCGGCGGCGTCCGGGTCGATGGGCGGCACCGGCCGTGGCGCGGGCACGCGGGGCCGCGCGGTCAGCTGCGCCAGTTGCAAGATGCTTGCGATGGCAGCGGGATCGCCGGTGCGGTTCTCCATTGCCGTGGGATGGAAGGCAAGCCCGAGGGCGCGCGTAGCCCTCCACCACGGCAAAGGTCGGCGTATAGACGACGCCCTGCGCGCGCAGCTGGAAGGCCAGGGCCGCATCGACGACCATGTCGTCCATTCCATGGACCAGCACGTCGGCGCCCGCCTCGACCACGGCGCGGGCGAGGCGAACGTCGGTGGCGTGGACGCCAACGCGGAGGCCCAGCGCGTGCGCCTCTTCGATGACCGCGCTCATCCATGCCATCTGCGGCCGGGCGCGCACGAACCAAATCTTGACGAGGTCGGGACGTTGCGCAGCGAGTCGGCGTACCTCGGCGCGCGCCTGGTCCGGCGTGGCGACGGCGATCATGGCGGGATCGGCGACGGCGATCTCCGGCGGCAGGTAGGGCGTCAGCAGCGGACCGGCGACGAACACGTTGGGGGCGAGGACGGAGCGCGTTGCGAGCGCCCGCACCTCGAATGTCCAGTAAGGGCCGCCGACGTCCACGACCGTGGTGATGCCGCTCGCCAAGTAGCGGGCGAAGGTGGCGGGGATAGCGTCGCGCACCGCCCGGACCTCGGCGTCGTAGGGGCGGATCGAGCGCAGATCGAGGATGTCGGGCCGGGCGAAGGCGCCGCCGGACTGGAAGAAATGCATGTGCGCATCGATCAACCCGGGCAGCAGCCACTTGCCGGCAAGATCGATGCGCTGGGCGTCGGCCGGGACGGCGACTTCCCCGACGCGGCCGACCGCCACGATGCGGTCCCCATCGAGGAGGACGGCCGAATTGGCAAGCGGCGTCGCGCCAGTGTCGTCGATCAGGGTGGCGCCGAGAAGGGCGACCGTCGCTGCGAGGCTGGGACCGGGCCAGGTGCCGGCGAGTGCGGCGAACAGGGCGGCAAAAAAACGAAGCCGTCGGCGTGCGCCCGGCACGCCAGCGGCGAAACCGAACAGCCGCGGCGCGAACGGCCGCGGCGAAGGGCGGCTAGTGGTGACCGTGGCCGCGGGACATCGTGCCCGGTCCCTGACCGATCAACTGGTCCTTGCGGGCCATCCAGCCCTTGAAGATGAACATCAGGCCCGCGAGAACAACCAGCGTCGCGGCCATGAACGCAAGCAGCAAGAACAGTTCCGGCATAGACCCCACCCCATCGTTGACAGCCGCGCCCCTTCCGGGGCCGTGCGGCGCGCCTACAATCCTTCAATAGGCCGCGAAAATCAATCGCCCGGGCAACCGGCCGCGGGCCTATATCGCAGAGCCGCCTAGCAGGGATAGCGCTGGGCCATGGCGGTCAGCACCAGGCTGGCCGAGGTATGCACGGCCAGCTGGTCGAGGTGCTCGCCCAGGTAGCGGAGCACGGCAAGCCGCCACTCGGCCAGGGTGCTGTTCTCGGGCAGGCAGACGAAGGGCCGCCGGATGGTCTGCCAGTCGACCAGCGTCTGGTGTGCGTCGAGCACCGCGTAGAGGACCGGCTCGCAGTTGGTGGAGTTGGTGCACTGGGTGGCGAGATCGACGCCGTCGCGCGGCGCGAACAGGGTCGCGGTGGGCGCGGCGGCGGCCGCGCAACGGAAGTTCACCTGCAGCGCGTCGATGATCAGGCTGCCCGCGCTGGCCGACAGCCGTTCGGGCCGGGCCGACAACGTCGCGCTCACCGCCTGCCACAGGACCGCCGGCTCCTGGGGCCGTGGCGTGCAGATGCGCGAGCGCGCATTGCCCCAGACCATCAACGTGTCGTACGCATCCACCAGCGCCCGCAGGTAGAGCTCGCACAAGGTCGCGTCGGAACAGTTCTGCAGCAGGTCGGCGCCGGAATAGCCGCGCGGCAATGCCGCGCTGTCGCGCGGAGAAGTTGCAACTGCCGCGGCCAACATGGCCGCGCCAAAGACGAACGCACGCATATGAAACCGATCTCCCGGCAGAACCCTAGCGGGTCGCGCCCACGGCTGCAACAACTTGGGCCGGGACACGGACCCGCCCCAAAGGGTTGTTGAATGGCCCAGTTCATCATCCGGCCGGCGGCCGAGCTGGGCACCAAGTCGCGGTACACGCGCGCTCACTTCCAGAACGCGCTGCGGCGCAACATTGCGCTCGCCTTGCGCCGCGCCGGCGCCTCGCGGGCGCTGGTGCAGGACTTCGGACGTATCTATCTCGACACGGACTCGCCCACGGCCGCGGCGCGCGTGCTGTCGCGTGTGTTCGGCATCGGCAACTTCTCCGCGGTCGAGGCCGAGTGCACGCCCGACCTCGACACCATCGTCGCGACGGCGGTGAGGGTGTTCGGCGAGCGGGTGCGCGGCCGGCGCTTCGCGGTGCGCGCCAAGCGGGTGCGTGCGGTGGGACTTTGCCACCCATCCGGTGAACGAACGCGTGGGGGCCGCGTTGAAGGACGCGGGCGGCATCGTCGACCTTGATCATCCCGAGATCACCGTCGCGGTGGAGGGTGACGCCGAGCGCTGCCGCCTGTTTGCGGATCGGATTCCGGGAGCGCAAGGACTGCCCGTCGGCGTCGGCGGCCACGTCGTGGCGCTGCTGTCGGGAGGGTTCGATTCCTCCGTGGCCGCCTGGCGCATGATGCGCCCCGGCGTGCGCGTCGACTACGTGTTCTGCAACCTCGGCGGCGGCGCCTATGAGCGCATGGTGCTGCACGTCGGCAAGGCGCTGCACGACACCTGGAGCCACGGGCACCTCGGGCGCCTGCACGTGGTGGACTTCGGGCCGACCCTCGATGCCCTGCGGGCGGCGGTGCCGAAGCAGTTCTGGCAGGTGGTTTTGAAGCGGCAGATGTACCGCGCCGCCTCGGCCATCGCCGATGCGTGCGGCGCCGCCGCCATCGTCACGGGCGAGTCGATCGGCCAGGTTTCGTCGCAGACGCTCGCCAACCTGTGTGCGATCGAGCCTGCAGCGGCCAAGCCGGTGCTGCGGCCTCTGATCGCCATGGACAAGCAAGAGATCGTCGACGAGGCGGAACGAGTCGGCACTGCGGCCCTGTCGCGTCGGATCAAGGAGTACTGCGCGATCGTGCCGAGCCACGCGATCACCGCGACCACGCGCGAGCGCGTCGACCGGGCCGAAGCAGGACTTGACCCGACGGTGCTGCTCGCCGCGGTGACGGCACGGCGCGAAGTCGCCTTGCACGGACTCAAGACCGAAGACCTGCGCGCGCCCTATTTGTTCACCGAGCAAATCCCCGGCAGCGCGGCCGTGATCGACTGTCAGAGCGCCGAGGCATTCGCCCGCTGGCACGTGCCGGGAGCGCAGCATTGGGATCCGGTGGCGCTGCTCGACCGGCTGCCGGAGCTCAGCAAGGAGCGCACCTACGTCGTGTACTGCGCCCACGGCGTGCAGTCGGCGGGCGTGGTCGAGATGATGTAGCAGGCCGGATTCGAGGCCTACGCGTTCCGGGGCGGCATTACGTTGCTGCGCCGGCACCTGGCGGAGGTAGCCGCCTAGCGGACGGAACTCCTACAAAGGGTGGTACGCGCAACCCTCTGGATGCACTACGATATTGGTGCCAGGGAGTTGCGCCATGGCTCGGCTTGGGTTGGTCCTCGTTTTCGCTGTGCTACTGCCAGCCGCCGCCGCGGCCCAGCAGACGCGGCCGCGGGTGATCGACGGCCAAACCCTCGAGGTCGGCGGCACCGTCGTGCGGTTGTTCGGCATATGGGCGCCGGAGTGCGACCAAACCTGCCGCGTGCCACAGGGGCGGTGGTCGTGCGGCGAGTTTTCCACCGCCGCCCTGCATGACCTCATCCGCAATCGCGCCGTCAGTTGCGCGCAGGTCGACTCCGGCCGGTACGCGACGGTCACCGTCGCGCGCTGCACCGCCGGCGGCCGCGACCTTGGCGCGGCGCTCGTCGCCGGCGGCTGGGCGCTCGCTCAGCACGGCGCAGCGCCGGACTACGTTGCGTTGGAGGCCAAAGCGCGCAAGTCGGGCGCCGGCGTGTGGCGCGGCGACACTGGCGCCGCCGGATACGTGCCGTACTAGAACGGACTAGGCGGCGAGGCGGGCCGATTGCACGAGGCCGACGCCGGCCGCGGCCATTTCCTGGCGCGCAGCGGCCAGCGAGTCGTTCAGGTCGATGGCGCGTGTCGCATCCTCGATGACCGTGGCCTGAAATCCCTCCCGGCGCGCATCGAGCGCCGACCACTTGACGCAGAAGTCGAACGCCAGCCCGCACAGGTACACGTGCCGGAAGCCGCGCTCGCGCAGATAGCCGGCGAGGCCGGTCGTCGTGCGCTGGTCGTTCTCATAGAACGCCGAATAGGAATCGATGCCGGGACGGAACCCCTTGCGCACGATCATCTCCGCGCGTGTGACGTCGAGGTCGCGGTGGAACTCCGCTCCCGGGGTGCCCTGCACGCAATGGTCGGGCCACAACACTTGCTCACCGTAGGCCACCGGCGTGGTCTGGAACGGCTGCTTATGGTGGGTCGAGGCGAACGATGCGTGTGCCGGCGTGTGCCAGTCCTGGGTGAACACCACGTGCGGGAACTGCGCCGAGAGCCGGTTGACCAGAGGCACGATGCGGTCGCCATCGGGAACCGGCAGATTGCCGCCCGGACAGAAGTCATTCTGAACGTCGACGACGAGCAGCACATCCTGCTCGCCGGGTCGAAGGGTCGTGGTCATGCCACGATGCTAGCGAACCGCGGCAGCGGAGGGGAGTGTGCCCGTTCGGTAGGGAACGCCTTCAGTGGGCGACGCGGCGTGCAGGCGCGTCCTCGTGCCGCGTTGCGGCGGGAGATTCCGCCGCCGCCGCCGGCTTTTCGTGGACCGGCCGTGCCGCGGCCGCCTTCGCGTCGCGGGCTCTCGCGGCCGGAGCGCGCTCCGGGAAGCTGTCGGCGACCCCCGGGTCGGCCAACGCCTGGCTGAGATCGGCAAAGGCGATGTCGGCGTCGGCCAGCCTCGCGCCCTGCAGGTTGGTCGGCGCCAGCTTACCGGTGAGATTGCCATTGGCGTCACGCAGCTCGACCGGCTTCATGATGCAGTAGCCGAGCTTGGCGCGGCGCAGGTCGGCGTTGACCAGGAATGCGCCCGACAGGCTGGCGCGGCGAAGGTCGGCATCGTTCAAGTCGGCGTCGCGCAGGTCCGCGAGCATGAGCTTGGCGGACGACAAGTTGGCGCCGGCGAGGTTGGCCCCGCGCAGCCCGGCGCCGCTTGGTTACTTTGGGGTCACTCGGCAAGCCCGCGTATCGTGCCGATTGCGGCTAAGCCCTTGATTCTATTGGTGCCGGCGGAGGGACTCGAACCCCCGACCACCTGATTACAAATCAGGTGCTCTACCAGCTGAGCTACGCCGGCGACCGTCGCCAACATAATGCGGGGTGGCTGGCGGGGCCACCAATCCCCTTTGGTCATGGCCGGGCTCGACCCAGGCACTCTGATGCGGCCCATGAACTTCTGGACCTCATGCTGAGCCCGTCGTCGTGCCGAAGGCGCGCTCCGCGCGCACGGCGCGCGTCTTCACGCGACGCATGAGGCTGCTCCGCTGCTCACGCCGCTCACCCTTCGATAAGCTCAGGGTGAGGAGTGAGTGTGCGGCCGCTACCGCAACACGCAGAAGAAGGCCTACATGCCGTGCGGCGCGCCGCCGTCGAACTCGTAGCGCGGGAACGGCTGCTCGCCGCGCAGCCAGGCGTCCACCACCTTAGGGGAGCGCAGGATTAGCGCCAGCGCCGCCGTCATCTCAACGTTGTCCGCCTGCAGGCCCGCGTGCGCCGTGGCAAGGGTGACGCCCTGGTGGATGGCTTTGCTGACGCTGCGCGGCCAGCCGAAGGTCATCATCGGCGCGAGCGAGCGGCTGTGGCCGGAGAACAGCACCTCCTCGCAGAGCTTCACCTCGTACGAGACGTGGGCGCGGCAGACGCGCGGACGCACCTCGTAGATCGAGCAGGCGCCGTCGCTGCCGAGCAACGGGCAGGCGATGCGGAAGTCGTAGCGCGTCCACGGCGGGATGCCGTCCACCTTCGGTGCCGTGTCCAGCGCCGAGCGCGCCAGGTCCGGATCGGAGGCGACGTGGCGCGCCACCGCGACGGCTTCGACGATCGTCAGCTCGACGTTGGCGTGGCAGCAGAAGTAACAGCCCTTCGCGCAGGCGATGCGGGCCTTGATCTCCGGCCCCTCGCGGTCGGTGGCGAGGAAGTCCTCGGTCAGCGCATCCACTTGGCCCACCGTGTCGGCGTGGATGGCGGCAACGAGCGCGCCGGAGTTGTCCGGACCGGCGGAGCGCGCGGCGGCGAGGCCGTCGCGCGTGCGCTTGTAGGTCGAGGCTACCAGCCGCTCGAGCTGCTGGTACTGCGCCTCGGTGAAACGATCGTTCTTGCGCCGCTTGGCCTCGCCCATGGCGGCATTCTAGCCGCAGCCTTTACGGCTTGGCGGGTTGCGCATCCGGCGGCGCATCCGGCTTGGCTTCCGCCTCGGCACGCAGATCGGCGATCGCCTTGAACGGCGGGGCGGCGCGCGGGAAGGGGAACTCGATGCCCTCGCGATCGAAGCGCAGCTTGACGCGGCGGTTGAACTCGCGGCGCAGCTCCCACTGCCGTTGCGGCCGGGTCTTGATGCGCACGCGCACGACCAGCGCCGTGTCGGTGATCTCCTCGAGGCCCATGATCTCGATGGGTCCCAGCATGCCGCGACCCAGCCGCGCGTCGGACTTCAGCTCATGGCCGATGTCCTTGAGCACAGCGACGACGCGCTCGTAGTCCTGGTTGTAGGCGACGCGCACGTCGACCACCGCGTAGGAGAAGTCCTTGGTCAGGTTCTCGATCATCGCCACGCTGGAGAACGGGATGGTGTAGACGGTACCGTCCGTGTCGCGCAGGCGCACGGTGCGGATGGTCATCGACTCGACCACGCCTTCCTTGCCGCCGAGGCGCGCGACGTCGCCGACGTGCAGCGAATCCTCGATGAGGATGAACACGCCGGTGATGAAGTCCTTCACCAGCGTCTGCGCGCCGAAGCCGATGGCGACGCCGGCGACGCCGGCGCCGGCCAGCAGCGGGCCGATGCTGACGCCCAGCTCGGAGAGGACGACGAGCCCGGTCATCACGCTGATGACGACGATCAGCACGTTGCGGATGAGCGGCAGCAGCGTGCGGATGCGCTGCGACGGCATGTGGTCCTCGTCCTCGCTGCGCACGTCGAGGTAGAGGTGGACGAGCGCGTTGGACAGCTCTAACGCCAACAGCGCGATACCGAGAATGACGGCGATGTGCATGGCGCGCGACAGCACCTGCCGCCCGGCGTCGGAGGCGAACCACGCCAGGATGTCGACGCCCCACACCTGCAGGATGGCGAGCGCCGCCACCGCCTGCACCAGGACGACGATGCCGCGGCGGGCGAGCGGCAGATAGAGATCGGCGCGCGCCGCGGCGAACGGGTACTGCTTGCGGATGTCCTCGCTGACGCCGAAGGCGCGGTGCAGCACCTGGCCGACGAAGCGCACCGCGAACCACGCCAGCAGGATGATGCCCACGGTGGCCAAGGTATTGCGGGCGATGAGCGTGAAGCCGCCGGGTATGTCGAGCATCCACACTGCCCACGCCGCCGTGACATAGAGCAGCGCCAGGATGTGCCACGACGCCGCCACGCGCTCGCGCACGACGCGCACCGCCGCGGGACGCACGCGCTCCCCGCCGAGGCCGCCCAGCCAGCGCTGCACCGGCTGGCGATTCTGCAGCACGAGCACGCCGACCAGGAGCGCCAGCAACAGGCCGATCAGGCGCACCAGGAAGGCGTATGCCGCCGGCGGCACGCCGAGCAGCAGGACGGCCTGGGTGAGGAAGTAGCCGTACACCAGGAGGTCCACCATGCGGCGCACCCAGACGTAGAGGTACGCCGCGACCTCGTTGCGCAGCGGCACCGGGCGCAGCGCCGGAGCGAGCGGCGCCAGGATCGCCTTGGCCACGGCGTTGCTGGCGAGCGCCGCGATCACCGCCGTCAGCACCGGCAGGATGATCAGACGCACGCCGTCCGGCGTCCTCAGGATGGCGAGGAAGGCAAAGCCGACGACTGCGAAGGCCGCGATCGGCGCCACCAGCAGGAGGATGTTGGCGGCGGCATAGGGAATCCGCCGCCACCATGACGCGGCCGCGGCGCGCCGCTCCAGCTTGTCCGTCGCGGGACGCAACAAGCGCCGCGCGGCCCACCACACCACCAGGGCCGGAAAGACCGTCGAGGCAAGGTAGGCGAGCAGCGCCATCCAGAATTGGCGCCGTTCGGGCGCCGACTGCTCGGCGAACCAGCGGGCGATGCCGCGCGGGCTGCTCATGGCGAAGGCGATGTCGGCGATGCGGTCGCCGATCGAAGACAGCGCGTTCGAGAACAGGACGAGGGCGCCGGCCCCGGAATTCGGCCGCCCGAGCGGCACGGCTCCCGGCACAGCATCGAGCGGGACGGCTGCGGCCTGCGGCGGGGCGGCAGTGCCGGGCGGCTGGGTCGGCGGCGCAAGCCTGCGCAACTCGTCCAGCAGTCGCGCGCGGGCCTGGTCATCCTCGAGGACGCGGATCAGGGCGTCGACGTCGGTGTTCGGCGGCGGCCGCACGTCCTGCGCCAGGGCCGCGCGCGCACCCAACAGCAAGGCGAAGGTCGCCAAGACAGCGACCCGCGCCAGCGTCACCGCGAGTCCTCCGTGCCGGTGGACTTGCGGCCGTCGCCCGGCGGCTCGACGTCGTTGGCGGGCGAGGGCGGTGACAGTGGGGTCTCCACCACCATGGCGACCGGCGCCGACGCCGGTGCGGGGCGCAGGCGCTGCCACAGCAGCCGCGCCAGCGCTCCCAGCGCCGCCGCGGCGGTGCGCAGGTTGCGGCCGAAGGTGCGCAGCACGCGCCACACCGCGCGCGCCTCGCCGCCGTACAGGCTGTCGATGCCGAAGCGCGCGCCCGCGTCCGGGCCCCACGCGAGCGCTTCCAGGCGCCGCGCGGTGAGCAGCCACAGCGGACTGGCGACCAGGCTCAGCGCGATGACGGCGACGAGCAGCCGGTAATCGTCGGCACCCATCAGGCCGGCCGCCACGCCGGCGGCGGCGAGCACGAACGAGAATTCACCGACCTGTCCCATCACCGTGCCGGCCAGGAAGGCGCGCGGCCACGGTTCGCCGACCAGGCGCAGGATGGCGACGTTGGCGGCAGTCTTGCCGACGGTCACCAGCAGCACCAGAAGGGCGACGGTGCCGAGGTTCTCCCAGATGAAGCGCAGGTCGAGCAGCAGGCCTACCGACAGGAAGAACACCATCAGCAGCGCCGACTGAATCGGCCGCGTCGCCGCCACCATCCTGGGCCGCTCGGCCGTGTTGCCAACGACGAGTCCGGCAAGGAACGCTCCGTACGCTGGCGACAGCCCAAGTAGGCCAGAAAGGGTCGCCGCCGAGAAGCAGATGGCGATGGCGATGATGGCAGCGAGCTCCTCGTTCTCCTCGAGGCGATCGAGGAGGGCGACGCGCATGCGGCGCCGTCCCGACAGGGCGCTGATCACGGCCGCCAGCACCGCAACGGCGGCGCCGAGCTTGCCGAACTCGAGGGTGAGGTAGCCGCCCTCGCCGCTGAACATGCCGGCGATGAGCAGCATCGGCACGACGGCGAGGTCCTGTGCGATGAGCACGCCGATGGCGGTGCGGCCGACGTCGGTGCGCAGCTCGCCGATGTCCTCAAGGATCTTGATGGCGACGGCGGTGGAGCTGAGCGCCAAGGCAAAGCCTATGAGCAGTGCCAGGCCCGGCGACCAGCCGAGCAGCTGACCGACGCCCCAGGCGACGAACAGCGCCACGGCGATCTGCAGCAGCGCGGTCAGCAGCGAGATGTGCCAGACGCGCTTGAAGCTGCGCAGGCTGAGCTCGAGCCCGATCAGGAACAGGAGCATCAGCACGCCGAGCTCGGCGAGGCCCTCAATCGCCGCACGGTCGGCGGCAAGGCCGAGCACGGACGGGCCGAGCAGCACGCCGGCCAGCACGTAGCCGACCAAGATCGGCTGCCGCAGATGGTGCAGCACGAGGCCGCCGAGGGCGGCGGCGCTGGCGATCAAGGCGATTTGGGTGAGCTCGATGCCGCCCATCCTAAGCGGCCGCCATCGAGCGCGCGGCGGGAAGACATGCGCCGGAATTGTCGGCGCCGCTCAGGGACGCGCCCATCCGGTCAAATCCGTACTGCAAAAGAATCATGCAGCACCAAAGCCTGACCACGGTTAACTGCCGGTTACCTTATTGCCACGGCCAAGCAGCGCTTGCACGCATTGTTCGCAGGCGGGAACCTCACGTTATGTGGACGTGACGGCGAGGAACAGACGCCACCGACGCTGACCCCCAGTTTAACGGGATCGACGCTTTACCCGCCGACGAACTGGCCAGCGCATTCTTTGCTGCACAGTGATCGCCTTTGGCGCAGGCGATCACTCATTGCCGAAGCGCTCAAGGTAGAGCTTCCGTATGAACGCCTTAGGAGCAGTCACGCGGGTAGTGTCCGGGTTTGGCCGCGCCTTCTTACGCTCGGTTGGGTCGAGATTGGGGACTGTCGGTGTGATGACGTTATGAGGAACCAACCAATGGACCCGTCCGTCCGCCTCGTGCCGTTCGAGGACGCCTGCCTCGGCCAATCTGCGGGCCTTGTGCTCGTCTTCGTCCTTTAGGACGTTGCGGGCAAACTGGTACCTAACGCCAAGCGCATCCGCGATCTCTGACGTCGATCGACCGCAATTTGCGAGGTATCGGATCACGGCGGACTTGTTGTTACCATTTGCTGCTAGCAACTCGGCAATTTCGCCGCCGCTACCAGAGCGCATGATGGCCGGTCCGTGCCTGTACGCCTTCGCCGCCGAGCCATGGCCACTCAGTAGGCGGAGCGCTTCGTTGTGGACCTCGCTGGGACTTGCATATCGCCCACTGGCGACCGCCTCGCTCACGAACTTAGCCAGTGTCGGCGCCACGTCTATCTTCATCGACACCAAGCTACCCTCCACCTGCTATCTATTGATAGATACTATCTATCAATAGAGGAGGTCCTTGTCAACTCGTACAGCGCGACCGAGGCAGCGACGGACACGTTGAGGCTGCCGGTGGCGCCGGGCACGGGGTGAGTCGCGAGCCTGGCGCGGAAGTCGCAATGCTCTGACGTGAGCCGGCGCATGCCGCCGCCCTCCGCGCCCAGCACCAGGGCGACGGCGCCGCTGTGCTTGGCGCCGTCGAGCGTTTCGGGCGCGGCGGAGTCGAGGCCCACCCGCCAGTAGCCGAGCTCCGCGAGGAGGTCCAAGGCGCGCGACAGGTTCGGTACTCGCACGAAGGGGACCCGTTCCAGGGCGCCCGAGGCGGCCTTGGCGAGAGCGCCGCTCTCCGGTGGCGAATGGGCGGCGGTCGCTACCACAGCCCTCACTCCGAACGCCGCTGCCGACCGCAGGATGGCGCCGACGTTGCGCGGGTCGGTGACCTGGTCGAGGAGCAGCACGACAGCCTGCTCGCCCCGGGCCGGCTCAGCGGCCTCGGCCAGGTCGGGGTTGTCCAGCGGCTTGACCAGGGCGGCGATCCCCTGGTGCACTGATCCGGACGGCAGGAGGCTGGCAATCTGGCCGGGACTCACCATCTCCGGCTCGAGTCGCCGTCCTTGGGGGCCGCCGAGCTCGCGGCCGTGGCGGCCCTGGGCCTCGTCGGCGAGGAGCAGGCGGCTGATCGAGCGGGCCGGGTTGGAGAGGGCGGCGAGTGTGGCGTGGCTGCCCCACAGCCATACCGATGCGGGGACTGCGACAGACCGTCCGCCACGCCCCTTGCTACCCGTGTGACGCTTGCGAGACGGCATGGCAGGGACCTATACTGCGGGCCGTGATTTGAACGCAACACCGCGGTCGGGCGGGGCTGCGCGATGGTCGTTGGCTCTTTGGCGGTGCGCGTTGGTGTGGCGCGGCACGCCGAAGTCGGTGACATAAAGGAGAGACATCCGGAGAAGCGGCGCCTTTCCTGCTGTGAGGCACGAAGGGATGAGCATCGCGCGAGGCGCGGCGCCTCCGGACGGGCCGAGCGGCGAGCACGCCAAGGGTAAGGAGTGCGGAGTGCACGCCGGGTCAGCGTGACGGTTGGGAGGGGTGCCCGAGTGGCTAAAGGGGACGGACTGTAAATCCGTTGGCGTACGCCTACGTTGGTTCAAATCCAACCCCCTCCACCAACGCTCTCCGGAGCGGCGGCTATATTAGAGGGAGCGGGGCGGTCGGGCAGCGCAGCGGACGGGGAATTCCGGCAACGGAACGCGGGTGTAGCTCAATGGTAGAGCGCCAGCCTTCCAAGCTGGTTACGAGGGTTCGATTCCCTTCACCCGCTCCAGCCGGCCGGCACGCGGACTACGGGGCAATCTGCCGTCAAGGGACGGCACAAAAAGGCGACAGCAAGCGACATGGCGAAGGAAAAGTTTGAACGGACCAAGCCGCACGTGAACGTGGGCACGATCGGTCACGTCGATCACGGCAAGACGACGCTGACGGCCGCGATCACCAAGATTCTGGCGCAGCAGGGCATGGCGGAGTTCATGGCCTACGACCAGATCGACAAGGCGCCGGAGGAGCGCGCGCGCGGCATCACGATCTCGACGGCGCACGTCGAGTATCAGACCAAGAACCGCCATTACGCGCACGTCGACTGCCCGGGCCACGCCGACTACGTGAAGAACATGATCACCGGCGCGGCGCAGATGGACGGGGCGATTCTGGTGGTCTCCGCCGCCGACGGCCCGATGCCGCAGACGCGCGAGCACATCCTTCTGGCGCGCCAGGTCGGCGTGCCGGCGCTGGTGGTGTTCATGAACAAGGTTGACATGGTCGACGACCCCGAGCTCTTGGACCTGGTCGAGCTGGAAGTCCGTGAGCTTCTCAACAAGTACGAGTTCCCGGGCGACAAGATCCCGATCGTGCGCGGCTCGGCGCTGGCCGCCATGGAGGACAAGGATACCAAGCTCGGCAAGGAAGCGATCCTCAAGCTGATGGACGCGGTGGACTCCGCCATCCCGACCCCGGACCGCCCGAAGGACCGGCCGTTCCTGATGCCGATCGAGGACGTGTTCTCGATCAGTGGCCGCGGCACCGTGGTCACGGGGCGCGTCGAGCGCGGCATCATCAAGGTCGGCGACGAGATCGAGATCGTCGGCATCAAGCCGACCCAGAAGACGACCTGCACCGGCGTCGAGATGTTCCGCAAGCTCCTCGACCAGGGCGAGGCCGGCGACAACGTCGGCGTGCTGTTGCGCGGCACCAAGCGCGAGGAGGTGGAGCGCGGCCAGGTGCTGGCGGCTCCCGGCTCGATCACGCCGCACACGGTGTTCAAGGCCGAGGCCTACATCCTGACCAAGGACGAGGGCGGCCGCCACACGCCATTCTTCTCCAACTACCGGCCGCAGTTCTACTTCCGCACCACCGACGTGACGGGAATGGTGAAGCTGCCGGAGGGCACCGAGATGGTGATGCCGGGCGACAACATCACCATGGAGATCGAGCTGATCAGCCCGATCGCCATGGACGAGGGCCTGCGCTTCGCCATCCGCGAAGGCGGCCGCACCGTCGGCGCCGGCGTCGTCGCCAAGATTCACAAGTAAGGAAGCGTTGGGTTCGGCGCGGAGACGCGCCGCGGCTGAGTTAGGAGTGTAGCTCAACTGGTAGAGCGCCGGTCTCCAAAACCGGAGGTTGCGGGTTCGAGACCTGCCACTCCTGCCAGCCCAAGCGAACGAAGCGGACGCGGACGAGAAAGCAGAAGAAGAATCAGATGGCAGAACGGACATCACCGCTGGAGTTCCTGCGCCAGGTGCGTCAGGAGGCCGCCAAGGTCACCTGGCCGGCGCGGCGCGAGCTCGCCGTCAGCACCGTGATGGTGTTTGTCTTGGTATTCATCGCGGCGATCTTCTTCTTCGCGGTCGACTCCGTGCTGGTTCTCGCGATCCAGTTCGTCATCGGTCTGGGGACGTAGCGATGGCCGAAGAGTGGTACATCGTCCACGTCTACTCGGGCTTCGAGAAGCGTGTCGCCGGCGCGATCCAGGAAAAGGTCGTGGCGCAGGACATGAAGTCGCTCATCACCGAGGTCTCGGTGCCGGTCGAGGAAGTCGTCGAGCTGCGCCGCGGCCGCAAGGTTTCGTCCGAGCGCAAGTTCTTCCCCGGCTACGTGCTGGTGAAGATGGAGATGACCGAGGACACCTATCACCTGATCAAGCACCTTCCGAAGGTGACGGGCTTCCTGGGTTCAGGCGGCAAGCCGCATCCGATCTCGGATGCCGAGGCCGACCGCATCATGCACCAGGTCAAGGAAGGCATCGAGCGGCCGAAGCCGTCGATCACGTTCGAGGTCGGAGAGCAGGTGCGCGTCTCCGACGGTCCGTTCACCTCGTTCTCCGGCGTCGTCGAGGACGTGGACGAGGAGCGCGCGCGCCTGAAGGTGGCGGTGTCGATCTTCGGCCGCGCCACGCCGGTCGAGCTCGAGTACACGCAGGTGGAGAAGATCTGAGTTCGTTGCCTCACCCGTGTACCTGGGTGAGGTCGTGATCATCGCAGAACCTCGTCGCAGGATGAGGGAGATGAAACAGGAGTAGGACATGGCGGCGAAAAAGATTGATGGCTACATCCGGCTGCAGGTGCCGGCCGGCAAGGCGACTCCGTCGCCGCCCATCGGCCCCGCGCTTGGTCAGCGCGGCCTCAACATCATGGCGTTCTGCAAGGACTTCAACGCCAAGACCGGCAAGATGGAGGAGGGCGTTCCCCTCCCCACCATCATCACGGTCTACAGCGACAAGTCCTTCTCGATCGACATCAAGAAGCCGCCGGCGTCGTACTACCTGAAGAAGGCGGCGAAGCTCGAGAAGGGCGCCAAGGATCCCGGCCGTTCCATCGCCGGCTCGGTGACCAGCGCGCAGATCCGCGAGATCGCCCAGGAGAAGATGGCCGACCTGAACGCGAACGATATCGAAGCGGCGATGAAGATCATCGCCGGCTCGGCGCGCTCGCTCGGCATCGAGGTGAGGGACTAGTCATGGCACGCGACGGCAAGCGCATGGCGACGGCTCGCAAGACCGTCGACCGCGAGAAGCTTTACGGGGCGGCCGAGGCCGTCAAGATCGTCAAGGGCAACGCCAAGGCGAAGTTCGACGAGACCATCGAGGTGGCGATGAACCTGGGAGTCGATCCCAAGCACGCCGACCAGATGGTGCGCGGCGTCGTCAACCTGCCGCGCGGCACCGGCAAGACGGTGCGCGTCGCGGTGTTCGCCAAGGGGCTGAAGGCGGAGGAGGCCAAGAAGGCCGGCGCCGACCTCGTCGGCGACAACGACCTCGCCGACAAGATCAACGCCGGCGAAATGGGCTTCGACCGCGTGCTGGCGACGCCCGACATGATGCCGCTGGTCGGCAAGCTCGGTAAGGTGCTCGGCCCGCGCGGCCTGATGCCGAACCCGAAGCTCGGCTCGGTGACGATGGACATCGGCACAGCCGTCAAGGCGGCCAAGGGCGGCCAGGTCGAGTTCCGCGTCGAGAAGGCGGGCATCATCCAGGCCGGCATCGGCAAGGCGAGCTTCCCCGAGGATGCCATCCTCGAGAACTTCACGGCGTTCGTGGATGCCGTCACCAAGGCGAAGCCGCCGGGTGCGAAAGGCAACTATGTGCTGCGCGTCGGCATCTCGTCGACGCAGGGTCCGGGCGTGAAGGTCGACCCGGCCAGCTTCACGGCGTAGTCGGTTTTGTCATTGCGAGCGAGCGCAGCGAGCGCGGCAATCCAGAGCAACAGACAAAGTCTGGATCGCTTCGGTCCTCCGGACCTCGCGATGACGAGTAGAGATTAGAGAGATCGACGGCGGCGCAAGCCGCCGGCGAGGGGATCGGGAAACCGATCTCCACCTGTCCGAGACTGCGGGTGCCGAAGAATCGCTTCGGCTTAATCGTCCCGCATAGACAGGGGCTCAGCGGATTTCGGGCGGGCGGCGTCATGCCGCTTCGGCCGGTGTGCGCGGAGCGCCTGGGACAGGCGTTCAACCGGTCCTCCGGACGTCCGGAGGATCATGGCGCAACCGGGCCGAGGCCAAGAGCCGCGGCCCAAAGGCGGAGACGGAAGTGGACCGTACAGAGAAACAGGCGTTCGTCGACGACCTGCACGGCTCCCTGAAGTCGGCAAATGCCGTCGTGGTCGCCCACTACGCGGGCCTCACGGTGAAGGATTTGACCGATCTTCGCGGCAAGCTGCGCAAGGCGGGCGCCCAGCTCAAAGTGTCCAAGAACCGGCTGACCAAGCGTGCGCTGGAGGGAACGCCGTTCGGCGGCATCGCTCCTCTGCTCAAGGGTCCGACGGCGATCGCGTTCTCCGACGACGTCATTGCATCGGCGAAGGTTGCCGTTGCGTTTGCCAAGGACAACGAGAAGTTCGTCATCCTCGGCGGCGCCATGGGCGATCGCGCGCTCGATGCGGCAGGCGTCAAGACGTTGGCAAGCATGCCGTCGCTGCCAGAGCTCCGGGCGAAGCTGCTCGGTCTCATCCAGGCGCCGGCAACCAAGATCGCCGGGGTGCTGCAAGCGCCCGCCGGCGGGCTCGCCCGCGTCATCGGAGCGTACGCCAAAAAACCTGCAGCTTAAGTCGTCCGGCCGAACTGGCCTTTTCGATCAGAAGGACTATCTAGATGGCAAACCTCAACGAGATCGCCGACAGCCTTTCCAAGCTCACGGTCATGGAGGCCGCAGAGTTGGCGAAGATGCTGGAGGAGAAGTGGGGCGTTTCCGCCGCCGCTCCGGTCGCCATGGCCATGCCTGGCGCCGCAGCCGGTGGCGCAGCCGCGCCCGCGGAGGAGAAGGACTCCTTCACCATGGTGCTCGCCGATTCGGGCGACAAGAAGATCAACGTCATCAAGGAAATCCGGGCCATCACCGGCCTGGGCCTGAAGGAAGCCAAGGACCTCGTCGAGGGCGCGCCCAAGACGATCAGGGAAGGCGTGTCCAAGGCCGACGCGGCGAAGTTCAAGGCGCAGCTCGAGGCTGCGGGAGCAAAGGTCGAGCTGAAGTAGGTCCGACCGTTGCAGGCAAGCTAAGCGATTGCCGCGGCCGGGCCCTTCCGCAAGAGGGAGCTCGGTCGCGGCAACGTTTCTGAGAAAAGTTTCCGACAACGCCGCCCCGGCGGTTCCGGTTCACGGCGTCACCAGACGCAAGATATCAGACGAGAGGGATCATCAGCCGATGGCACTGTCCTTCACAGGTCGCAAGCGGGTACGCAAGAGTTTTGGCCGCATTCCTGAGGCCGCGCCGATGCCGAACCTGATCGAGGTCCAAAAGGCCTCCTACGATCAGTTTCTGCAGACGGCAGTGCCGCGCCATCAGCGTACCGACACCGGCCTGCAGGGCGTGTTCAAGTCGGTGTTCCCGATCTCCGATTTCTCCGGCACCGCCTCGCTCGAGTTCGTGGACTACGAGCTCGAGGAGCCGAAGTACGACGTCGAGGAGTGCCAGCAGCGCGGCATGACCTTCGCCGCGCCGCTCAAGGTTACTCTGCGCCTGATGGTGTTCGACGTCGACGCCGTGGCCGGCGTGCGCCACATGCGCAACGTCAAGGAGCAGGACGTGTACATGGGCGACATGCCGCTCATGACCGAGCACGGCACCTTCATCGTCAACGGCACCGAGCGCGTCATCGTCTCGCAGATGCACCGCTCGCCCGGCGTGTTCTTCGACCACGACCGCGGCAAGACCCACTCGTCCGGCAAGTTGCTATACACCGCACGCATCATTCCCTACCGCGGCAGCTGGCTCGACTTCGAGTTCGACGCCAAGGACATCGTTCACGTGCGCATCGACCGCCGCCGCAAGCTGCCGGTGACGACGCTCTTATTCGCGCTCGGACTCTCGGCCGAGCAGATCATGTCGTACTTCTTCAAGTTCGTGTCGTTCGAGCGCGATAAGAAGGGCTGGCGCTCGCGCTTCGACCCGGAGACCATGCGCGGCCTCAAGCTGTCGCGCGACCTCATCAACGCCAAATCGGGCAAGGTCGTCGCCGCGGCCGGCACCAAGATGACGGCGCGGCTCGGCCGCAAGCTGCAGGAAGACGGACTGAAGGAGGTGCTGGTCGCCTCCAACGAGTTGATCGGCCGCTATGCCGCCCAGGACATCGTCAACGAGGACACCGGCGAGATCTACGTCGAGGCGTGCCAGGAGCTCGCCAAGGACTCGATCGCCCACCTCGAAGAGGCCGGCATCACCAAGATCGAGACCCTCGACGTCGATAACGTCAACTTCGGCGCGTACATCCGCAACACCATGGCGGTCGACAAGAGCGCGTCCAAGGAGAAGGCGCTGGTCGAGATCTACCGGGTCATGCGCCCGGGCGAGCCGCCCACGCTGGAGACCGCCGAGAAGCTGTTCTACGACCTGTTCCTGTCGCCCGCCCGCCTGACCAAGGCCGAGGCGGCGGCGCGCACGACGCCGGACGGCAAGAAGAAGCCGGCGGCGATCCTCGCCAAGGCCAACTTCGACGGCCTCGCCTGGGTGCTCGAGGTGGATGGCGACTGGGCGCAGGTGGCGGTGACCACCAACGATCCGCGCTCCGGCAACCCGACCGGCATGTTCTGGATGAGGACGGCCGATCTCGTAATCGACCCCTCCGAGCGCTACGACCTCTCGGCGGTCGGCCGCGTGAAGATGAACTCGCGCCTTCAGCGCACCACCGAGGACACGGTGCGCACGCTGCACAAGGGCGACATCCTCGCCGTCATCAAGACGCTGGTCGGTCTCAAGGACGGGCGCGGCGAGATCGACGACATCGACCACCTCGGCAACCGCCGCGTCCGCTCGGTGGGCGAGCTCTTGGAGAACCAGTACCGCATCGGCCTGCTGCGCATGGAGCGCGCCATCCGCGAGCGCATGAGCACGGTCGAGATCGACACCGTGGTCCCGCATGACCTGATCAATGCGAAGCCGGCGGCGGCGGTGGTGCGCGAGTTCTTCGGCTCCTCGCAGCTCAGCCAGTTCATGGACCAGACCAACCCGCTGTCGGAGATCACCCACAAGCGCCGTCTCTCGGCGCTCGGCCCGGGCGGACTGACGCGCGAGCGCGCGGGCTTCGAGGTGCGCGACGTGCACCCGACCCACTACGGCCGCATCTGCCCGATCGAGACGCCGGAAGGCCCGAACATCGGCCTCATCAACTCGCTCGCCACCTACGCGCGCGTCTCCAAGTACGGCTTCATCGAGACGCCGTATCGCCGCGTCGTGAAGGGCCGTGTGACCGACGAGGTGATCTACATGTCGGCGATGGAGGAGGGGCGCTACACCATCGCCCAGTCCAACGCGCCGATGGACAACAAGGGCAAGTTCACCGAGGACCTGGTGAGCTGCCGCCGCGCCGGCGAATTCATCCTGTCGGTGCCCGATCAGATCAACTTCATCGACGTGTCGCCGAAGCAGCTGGTTTCGGTTGCCGCGGCCCTGATCCCGTTCCTCGAGAACGACGACGCCAACCGCGCGTTGATGGGCTCGAACATGCAGCGCCAGGCGGTGCCGCTCATCCAGGCCGACGCGCCGCTGGTCGGCACCGGCATGGAGGGTGTCGTCGCGCGCGACTCGGGCGTGGCGATCGCCGCGCGCCGCGCCGGCGAGGTCGAGCAGGTCGACGCCAAGCGCATCGTCATCCGCGTCACCGAGGAGGTGGCAAGCAATCGCTCGGGCGTCGACATCTACAACCTGCGCAAGTACCAGCGCTCCAACCAGAACACCTGCATCAACCAGCGTCCGCTGGTGAAGGTAGGCGATAAGGTCAACAAGGGTGACATCATCGCCGACGGCCCCTCCACCCAGCTCGGCGAGCTCGCCTTGGGGCGCAACGTGCTGGTCGCGTTCATGCCGTGGGGTGGCTACAACTTCGAGGACTCGGTGCTGATCTCCGAGCGCATCGTGCGCGAGGACGTGTTTACGTCCATCCACATCGAGGAATTCGAGGTGATGGCGCGCGACACCAAGCTCGGCCAGGAAGAGATCACCCGCGACATCCCGAACGTCGGCGAAGAGGCGCTCAAGAACCTCGACGAGGCCGGCATCGTCCACATCGGCGCCGAGGTGAACCCGGGAGACATCATGGTCGGCAAGATCACGCCGAAGGGCGAGTCGCCGATGACGCCGGAAGAGAAGCTCCTGCGCGCCATCTTCGGCGAGAAGGCCTCCGACGTGCGCGACACGTCGCTGCGCCTCCCCCCCGGCGTCACCGGCACCGTCGTTGAGGTGCGCGTGTTCTCGCGCCACGGCGTGGAGAAGGACGAGCGCGCGCTCGCCATCGAGCGGGATGAGATCGAGCGTCTGGCGAAGGACCGCGAGGACGAGCAGCGCATCCTTGAGCGCAACACCTATGGGCGCCTCAAGGACTTGCTGATGAACCGCACCATCGTGTTCGGCCCGAAGAACGTGAAGAAGGGCGGCAAGATCACCGAGGAGACGCTCGCCGAACTTTCCCACGGCCTATGGTGGCAGTTCGGCCTCAAGGACCCCGGTGTCATGGAGGCGATCGAGGGCTTGAAGAAGCAGTTCGACGACGCGTCGGACGCGCTCAATGCGCGCTTCGACTCCAAGGTCGACAAGCTGCAGCGCGGCGACGAGCTGCCGCCCGGCGTGATGAAGATGGTCAAGGTGTTTGTCGCGGTGAAGCGCAAGCTGCAGCCGGGCGACAAGATGGCCGGCCGTCACGGCAACAAGGGCGTCATCTCCAAGATCCTGCCGATCGAGGACATGCCGCATCTTGAGGACGGCACGCCGGTCGACATCGTTCTGAACCCGCTCGGCGTGCCGAGCCGCATGAACGTCGGCCAGATCCTGGAGACGCACCTCGGCTGGGCCGCGGCCAGCATGGGCCGCCAGATCGGCGAGGTGGTCGACAAGGTGCGCCGCGGCGGCAAGGCCGAGGACCTGCGCAAGCACCTGCGCACGGTGTACGGCAAGGAGCAGTACGAGGCCGAGGTGGCGCCGCTCGACGACGAACAAGTCCTCGAGCTCGGCCACAACCTGCGCGGCGGGGTACCGCTCGCGTCGCCGGTGTTCGCCGGCGCGCGCGAGGCGGACATCGTCGAGCTCCTGGACCGCGCCGGCATGTCGTCGTCCGGCCAGGTGACCGTCGTCGACGGCCGCACCGGCCAGGCCTTCGATCGCAAGGTGACGGTGGGCTACATCTACATGCTCAAGCTCCACCACCTCGTGGACGACAAGATCCACGCGCGCTCGATCGGCCCGTACTCGCTCGTCACCCAGCAGCCGCTGGGCGGCAAGGCGCAGTTCGGCGGCCAGCGCTTCGGCGAGATGGAGGTGTGGGCGCTGCAGGCGTACGGCGCCGCCTACACCCTGCAGGAGATGCTGACGGTGAAGTCGGACGACGTAGCCGGCCGCACCAAGGTCTACGAGGCGATCGTCCGCGGCGACGACTCCTTCGAGGCCGGCATTCCGGAGTCGTTCAACGTGCTGGTGAAGGAGTTGAAGGCCCTCGGCCTCAACGTCGAGCTGAGCACGCGCAGCTATTAGCGACCACGACCGGCCTCACCCTTCGACAAGCTCAGGGTGAGGTTGTGGCAAAGCAAGTAACGGCCCTCACGCTGAGCTTGTCGAAGCATGAGGGTGCAGGGTCAGGCGGCAACCCCCTGAGGGTGCCAAGGAGAAGCGCATGAACGAGTTGATGAAGGTCTTCGGTCAGGTTGGTCCTGCCCAGACGTTCGACCAGATCAAGATCTCGATCGCCAGCCCGGAGCGCATCCGCTCCTGGTCGTACGGCGAGATCAAGAAGCCTGAGACCATCAACTACCGCACCTTCAAGCCGGAGCGGGACGGCTTGTTCTGCGCCCGCATCTTCGGGCCGATCAAGGACTACGAGTGCTTGTGCGGCAAGTACAAGCGCATGAAGTACCGCGGCATTACCTGCGAGAAGTGCGGCGTCGAGGTGACGCTGTCGTCGGTGCGCCGCGAGCGGATGGGCCACATCGAGCTCGCCTCGCCGGTGGCGCACATCTGGTTCCTGAAGTCTCTGCCCAGCCGCATGGGCCTCCTGCTCGACATGACGCTCAAGGATCTCGAGCGCATCCTCTACTTCGAGCAGTACGTGGTCATCGAGCCCGGCCTGACGCCGCTCAAGGCCAAGCAGCTGCTGGTCGAGGAGGACTTCAACCGCGCCCAGGACGAGTACGGCGCCGACGCGTTCCGCGCCGGCATAGGCGCGGAGGTCATCCGTGAGATGCTATGCGCCATCGACCTGGAGAAGGAGGCCGAGGCGATCCGCACCGAGATCGCCGAGACCACCTCGGTGGTGAAGCCGAAGAAGCTCGCCAAGCGCCTGAAGCTGGTCGAGGCGTTCATCGAGTCGAAGAACCGCCCCGAGTGGATGATCCTCACCGTCGTGCCGGTGATCCCGCCCGATCTGCGGCCGCTGGTGCCGCTCGACGGCGGCCGCTTCGCCACGTCGGACCTCAACGACCTCTATCGCCGCGTTATCAACCGCAACAACCGCCTGAAGCGGCTGATCGAGTTGCGCGCGCCCGACATAATCGTGCGCAACGAGAAGCGCATGCTGCAGGAGGCGGTGGACGCCCTGTTCGACAACGGCCGCCGCGGCCGCGTCATCACCGGCGCAAACAAGCGCCCGCTGAAGTCGCTGTCCGACATGCTCAAGGGCAAGCAGGGCCGCTTCCGCCAGAACCTCTTGGGCAAGCGCGTCGACTACTCGGGCCGGTCGGTGATCGTCGTCGGTCCCGGGCTCAAGCTGCACCAGTGCGGCCTGCCCAAGAAGATGGCGCTCGAGCTGTTCAAGCCGTTCATCTACTCCAAGCTCGAGCTCAAGGGCATGGCGGCCACGATCAAGATGGCCAAGAAGCTCGTCGAGAAGGAGCGCCCCGAGCTGTGGGACATCCTCGAGGACGTGATCCGCGAGCATCCGGTGCTCTTGAACCGCGCGCCGACGCTGCACCGCCTGGGCATCCAGGCGTTCGAGCCGGTGCTCATCGAGGGCAAGGCAATCCAGCTGCATCCGCTGGTCTGCGCCGCGTTCAACGCCGACTTCGACGGCGACCAGATGGCCGTGCACGTGCCGCTGTCGCTCGAGGCGCAGCTGGAATCGCGCGTCCTGATGATGTCGACCAACAACATCCTCAGCCCCGCCAACGGCAAGCCGATCATCGTGCCGTCGCAGGACATCGTGCTCGGCCTCTACTACATGACGCTGATGCGCGACGGCGAGCCGGGCGAGGGTATGGCGTTCGGCACCATCTCGGAGATCGAGCAGGCGTTGAACGCCGGCGCGGTGACCATACACACCAAGATCACCGCCCGCTACAACGGCCTCGACGAGGAGGGCAAGCCACAGGTCCAGCGCGTCTCGACGACGCCCGGCCGCATGCTGCTGAGCCAGCTGTTGCCGCGCACGACCTCGTTCGGCTTCGAGCTGATCAACCAGGTCCTCAACAAGAAGACCATCAGCCAGGTCATCGACGTCGTCTACCGCCACTGCGGCCAGAAGGAGACCGTGATCTTCTGCGACCGCATGATGGCGATGGGCTTCGATCAAGCCTGCCGCGCCGGCATCTCGTTCGGCAAGGACGACATGATCATCCCGCCCGACAAGGAGAAGATCGTCGGCGAGACGCAGAAGCTCGTGAAGGAATACGAGCAGCAGTACATCGACGGCCTGATCACTCAGGGCGAGAAGTACAACAAGGTGATCGATGCCTGGTCGCAGGCGACCGATCGCGTCGCCACGCGCATGATGGACGGCATCGCCCAGCAGGCGAACACGGTGGACCCAAAGACGGGCCGCCGCTTCCCGCTGAACTCGGTCTACATGATGGCCGACTCGGGCGCGCGCGGCTCGGCGGCGCAGATGAAGCAGCTCGCCGGCATGCGCGGCCTGATGGCCAAGCCGTCAGGCGAGATCATCGAGACGCCGATCATCTCGAACTTCAAGGAGGGCCTCACCGTGCTCGAGTACTTCAACTCGACCCACGGCGCCCGCAAGGGCCTGGCCGACACCGCCCTGAAGACGGCGAACTCCGGCTACCTGACGCGCCGTCTCGTCGACGTCGCCCAGGACTGCGTCATCATCGAGGAAGATTGCGGCACCGAGCGCGGCATCACGGTGAAGGAAGTGCTGGAAGGCGGCGACATCATCGTTCCGCTCGCCGAGCGCATCCTCGGCCGCACCACGGCCGACGACATCGTCGATCCGGTGTCGAACGAGCTGGTGCTGCCCAAGGGCACCCTGATCGGCGAGGCCGAGGTCGAGAAGATCGAGGGCGTCGGGCTGGATCAACTGCGCATCCGCTCGGTGCTCACCTGCGACTCCGAGATCGGCGTCTGCGGTAAATGCTATGGGCGCGACCTCGCCCGCGGCACGCCGGTGAACGTCGGCGAGGCGGTCGGCGTCATCGCCGCCCAGTCGATCGGCGAGCCCGGCACCCAGCTCACCATGCGCACGTTCCACATCGGCGGCGCGGCGCAGTTCCAGGAGGAGTCCGGCGTCGATGCCGCGCACTCCGCCACGGTGCGCGTGCACAACCGCAACGTCGTGACCGACTCTCAGGGTCGTCTGGTCGTCATGGGCCGCAACACCGAGATCGTGCTGGTTGACCAGGCGGGTCACGAGCGCGCGCGGCACAAGGTGCCCTACGGCGCCATCCTGCGCGTCGACGAGGGCAAGCAGGTGGAGAAGGGCACCAAGATCGCCGAGTGGGACCCCTACACCATCCCGCTCATCGCCGAGATCTCCGGCAGTGCCGCGTACCGCGACGTGGTCGAGGGCATCTCGATGCGCGAGGTGCTCGACGAGGCGACCGGCATCTCCAACCGCGTCATCATCGACTGGCGCCAGCAGCCGTCCGGCGCAGACCTGAAGCCGCGCATCACCCTGCGCGACGAGAACGACCAGATCCTCAAGCTCGAGAACGGGCTCGAGGCGCGCACGTTCCTGCCGGTGGACGCGATTCTATCGGTCGAGGACGGCGCCAAGGTGCACGCTGGCGACGTGCTGGCGCGCATCCCGCGCGAGAGCACCAAGACGCGTGACATCACCGGCGGTCTGCCGCGCGTGGCAGAGCTGTTCGAGGCTCGGCGGCCCAAGGACCACGCCATCATCGCCGAGGTCGACGGCACCATCGAGTTCGGCAAGGACTACAAAGCCAAGCGCCGCATCATCCTGCGTCCGAAGGACGAGACGGTGGAGCCGGTCGAGTACCTCATCCCCAAGGGCAAGCACATCGCCGTGCGCGAAGGCGACGTGGTGCACAAGGGCGAGCCGCTCCTGGACGGCAACCCGGTGCCGCATGACATCTTGAAGGTCATGGGCGTCGAGGCGCTGGCCAAGCACCTCGTCGACGAGGTGCAGGACGTCTATCGACTCCAGGGCGTGAAGATCAACGACAAGCACATCGAGGTGATCGTTCGCCAGATGCTGCAGAAAGTCGAGGTGATGGACTCGGGCGAGACGTCGCTCCTGCTCGGCGAGCAGGTCGACGCCATCGAGGCCAACCGCATCAACGACGAGGCGGTGGCGGCCGGCAAGAAGCCGGCGACGCTCGAGCCGGTGCTGCAAGGCATCACCAAGGCGTCGCTGCAGACGCGCTCGTTCATCTCGGCGGCCTCGTTCCAGGAGACCACCCGGGTACTCACCGAGGCGGCCGTTTCCAGTCGCGTCGACAATCTGGTCGGCCTCAAGGAGAACGTCATCGTCGGCCGCCTGATTCCCGCCGGCACGGGCGGCGTCATGCGCCGCTGCAAGGAGCTGGCGGCCGCCCGCGACAAGCAGATCGCCGACCAGCGCCCGGCCGAGGCTCCCGCCGAGGGGGCGGCTCCCACCACCCCGGCGGCCCAGGAGAACGCGGCCTAGGACACTTTTGGCCACCCCTCTTCCCTGCGGGAGGAGGGGTGGTGCGACCCCTTGTCCGTGTCGGTGGGTGGCGCCCGCCGAGCTCCCGGAAACCCTCGGAAAATGCCGCGATTCCGGCTGCCATAAGAGTTGACGGCCCAGAATCACGGCCATATATTCCGGCACCTTTTGGCGGCGGCGGTGGGTGAAAGATCCCAAACGCGCAGCCCACACCAGACGGTGACAGTTCTGCGTATGCCCTCGGGTGGGCGAAAAGCACCCGCTCAGCGCGCATTGCCGCTTGCGCGCCTGATTTGTTTGTCGCGGCCGAATTTTGTTTGTCTGGCGCCTTAGGCGCCGTCGTTTGCGGAAACGCAGACCAGAGAGTGGAAGAAGCGCGCACCGAATGCCGACGATTAATCAGCTGATCCGCAAGCCGCGGCGCCCGAAGACCTACCGCACCAAGGTGCCGGCTTTGGACAACTGTCCGCAGCGGCGCGGCGTCTGCACCCGCGTCTACACGGTGACGCCGAAGAAGCCGAACTCCGCGCTGCGTAAGGTCGCGCGCGTGCGCCTCACCAACCACTACGAAGTCATCTGCTACATCCCCGGCGAGGGACACAATCTGCAGGAGCACTCGGTGGTCATGATCCGCGGCGGCCGCGTGAAGGACCTGCCCGGCGTGCGCTACCACATCCTGCGCGGCGTGCTCGACACGCAGGGAATTGCCGACCGTCGACAGGGACGGTCGTTGTACGGCGCAAAGCGCCCGAAGTAAGGCCGGTCGTCTGGTTATCGTGACGCCGGCTGACGGGCCGGCGAACTCGTTTGCCTTGGATTTCGTCTGGGATTTGGATTGAGAGATTAGATGTCACGTCGTCGCGCCGCAGATCGCCGCGAAGTGTTGCCGGACCCGAAGTTCGGCGATGTCGCGCTGACCAAGTTCATGAACTCGCTGATGATCGACGGCAAGAAGTCGGCCGCCGAGGCGATCATTTACGGCGCATTCGAGGAGATGGCGAAGAAGTCGCGCCAGGAGCCGCTGCCGATGTTCCACGAGGCGCTCAACAACGTGCGCCCGCACATCGAGGTACGCTCCCGCCGCGTAGGCGGCGCCACCTATCAGGTGCCGGTAGAGGTGCGTCCCGATCGCCGCCAGGCGCTCGCCATCCGCTGGTTGATCGAGGCGGCGCGCAACCGCTCGGAGCAAACCATGACCGCGCGCCTCGCCGGCGAGCTCATGGACGCGGCGAACAACCGCGGCAACGCGGTGAAGAAGCGCGAGGACACGCACCGCATGGCGGACGCCAACAAGGCGTTCTCGCATTACCGCTGGTAGCAGCGAGCACAGGATTACAGCAATGCCGCGAACTACTCCGCTCGAGCGCTACCGCAACATCGGCATCATGGCCCACATCGATGCCGGCAAGACGACGACCACCGAGCGCATTCTCTATTACACCGGCAAGTCCCATAAGATCGGCGAAGTCCATGATGGCGCCGCCACTATGGACTGGATGGAGCAGGAACAAGAGCGCGGCATCACCATCACGTCGGCCGCGACGACCTGCTTCTGGCGGGATCACCGCATCAACATCATCGACACCCCGGGCCACGTCGACTTCACCATCGAGGTCGAGCGCAGCCTGCGCGTCCTCGACGGCGCCGTCGCGGCGTTCGACGGCGTGTCGGGTGTCGAGCCGCAGTCCGAGACGGTGTGGCGCCAGGCCGACCGCTACCGCGTGCCGCGCATCTGTTTCGTCAACAAGATGGATCGCATCGGCGCCGACTTCTACATGTGCGTCGACATGATCAAGGCCCGCCTGGGCGCGCGTCCGGTGGTGCTCAACCTGCCGGTCGGCATCGAGAACAACTACTCCGGCGTCGTCGACCTCGTGCGCATGAAGGCAGTGCGCTGGAAGGACGACACCTTGGGCGCCGAGTTCGTCGTCGAGGACATCCCCGCCGACATGAAGGAGAAGGCCGCCGAGTGGCGGACCAAGCTCGTCGAGACCGCCGTCGAGTTCGACGATGCGGCGATGGAGGCGTACCTCGAGGGCAGGGAGCCGTCCGAGGCGACTCTCAAGGCCTGCATCCGCAAGGGCACCGTCTCCAACACCATCGTGCCGGTCATCAACGGCTCGGCCTTCAAGAACAAGGGCGTGCAGCTCCTGCTCGACGCCGTGGTCGATTTCCTGCCGTCGCCGGTCGACATCGGCGAGGTGAAGGGCCAGGACGAGAAGGGCAACGAGCTCATCCGCAAGGCTCTCGACACGGAGCCGTTCTCGGCGCTCGCGTTCAAGATCATGAACGACCCGTTCGTCGGCACGCTTACCTTCATCCGGCTGTATTCCGGCATCCTCGAGAGCGGCACCACCGTCGCCAACTCGACCAAGGACAAGAAGGAACGCATGGGCCGCATGCTGCAGATGCATGCGAACCACCGCGAGGACATCAAGGAAGCGCGTGCGGGCGACATCGTCGCCATCGTCGGCCTCAAGGACACCACCACCGGCGACACGCTGTGCGACCTGAACAAGCCGGTCATCCTCGAGAAGATGACCTTCCCCGATCCGGTCATCGAAATCGCGGTCGAGCCCAAGACCAAGGGCGACCAGGAGAAGATGGGCCAGGCGCTCTACCGCCTCGCCGCCGAGGATCCGTCCTTCCGCGTCTCCGTCGACAAGGAAAGCGGCCAGACGATCATCAAGGGCATGGGCGAGTTGCACCTCGAGATCATCGTCGACCGCATGAAGCGCGAGTTCAAGGTCGAGGCCAACATCGGCGCCCCCCAGGTGGCGTACCGCGAGACCATCACCAAGAAGGGCTCGATCAACTACACCCACAAGAAGCAGACCGGCGGCTCGGGCCAGTACGCGAAGCTCACGCTGGAGTTCGAGCCGCTCGAGCCGGGCTCGGGCGTCGTGTTCGAGAACGAGGTGGTCGGCGGCGCTGTGCCGAAGGAATTCGTGCCGGCGGTCGAGAAGGGCGTTCGCTCGGTGGCCGACTCCGGCATCCTGGCAGGCTTCCCGGTGATCGACTTCAAGGTCGCGCTGACCGACGGCGACACTCACTCGGTCGACTCGTCGGCGATGGCGTTCGAGATCGCGGCGCGCGCGGCGATGCGCGAGGCGGCGCCGAAGATGGGCGTCAAGCTGCTCGAGCCGGTGATGTTCGTCGAGGTGGTGACGCCGGAAGACTTCGTCGGCGACGTGATGGGCGACCTGATGTCGCGGCGAGGCCAGGTCCAGGGCCACGAGAAGCGCGGCAATGCGCAGGCGATCCAGGCAATGGTGCCGCTCGCCAACATGTTCGGCTACGTCAGCAACCTGCGTGGCATGACGCAGGGCCGCGCGCAGTTCCACATGACGTTCGATCACTACGAGCAGGTGCCGCAGGCGGTTTCCGAGGCCGTGCGCGCCAAGCTGGCTGGCTAACCCCTCTGACCCGTTTAGCGAAACGGAGCTAAGAAGAAATGGCGAAGGAAAAGTTTGAACGGACCAAGCCGCACGTGAACGTGGGCACGATCGGTCACGTCGATCACGGCAAGACGACGCTGACGGCCGCGATCACCAAGATTCTGGCGCAGCAGGGCATGGCGGAGTTCATGGCCTACGACCAGATCGACAAGGCGCCGGAGGAGCGCGCGCGCGGCATCACGATCTCGACGGCGCACGTCGAGTATCAGACCAAGAACCGCCATTACGCGCACGTCGACTGCCCGGGCCACGCCGACTACGTGAAGAACATGATCACCGGCGCGGCGCAGATGGACGGGGCGATTCTGGTGGTCTCCGCCGCCGACGGCCCGATGCCGCAGACGCGCGAGCACATCCTTCTGGCGCGCCAGGTCGGCGTGCCGGCGCTGGTGGTGTTCATGAACAAGGTTGACATGGTCGACGACCCCGAGCTCTTGGACCTGGTCGAGCTGGAAGTCCGTGAGCTTCTCAACAAGTACGAGTTCCCGGGCGACAAGATCCCGATCGTGCGCGGCTCGGCGCTGGCCGCCATGGAGGACAAGGATACCAAGCTCGGCAAGGAAGCGATCCTCAAGCTGATGGACGCGGTGGACTCCGCCATCCCGACCCCGGACCGCCCGAAGGACCGGCCGTTCCTGATGCCGATCGAGGACGTGTTCTCGATCAGTGGCCGCGGCACCGTGGTCACGGGGCGCGTCGAGCGCGGCATCATCAAGGTCGGCGACGAGATCGAGATCGTCGGCATCAAGCCGACCCAGAAGACGACCTGCACCGGCGTCGAGATGTTCCGCAAGCTCCTCGACCAGGGCGAGGCCGGCGACAACGTCGGCGTGCTGTTGCGCGGCACCAAGCGCGAGGAGGTGGAGCGCGGCCAGGTGCTGGCGGCTCCCGGCTCGATCACGCCGCACACGGTGTTCAAGGCCGAGGCCTACATCCTGACCAAGGACGAGGGCGGCCGCCACACGCCATTCTTCTCCAACTACCGGCCGCAGTTCTACTTCCGCACCACCGACGTGACGGGAATGGTGAAGCTGCCGGAGGGCACCGAGATGGTGATGCCGGGCGACAACATCACCATGGAGATCGAGCTGATCAGCCCGATCGCCATGGACGAGGGCCTGCGCTTCGCCATCCGCGAAGGCGGCCGCACCGTCGGCGCCGGCGTCGTCGCCAAGAT
>VGER01000004.1 GCA_016869235.1 Alphaproteobacteria bacterium
TGGTGATGCCGGGCGACAACATCACCATGGAGATCGAGCTGATCAGCCCGATCGCCATGGACGAGGGCCTGCGCTTCGCCATCCGCGAAGGCGGCCGCACCGTCGGCGCCGGCGTCGTCGCCAAGATCATCAAGTAGCCAACGCTTCCAGGCGGATACGTACACCCATGGACAACCAAAACATCCGGATCCGCCTCAAGGCGTTCGATCACCGCGTGCTCGATCAATCGACCAGCGAGATCGTCACCACGGCGAAGCGCACCGGCGCCGCCGTGCGTGGGCCGATCCCGCTGCCGACCAAGATCGAGAAGTTCACGGTGCTGCGCTCGCCGCACATCGATAAGAAGTCGCGCGAGCAGTTCGAGATCCGGACGCACCGCCGCCTTCTCGACATTATCGATCCCACGCAGCAGACGGTTGACGCGCTGATGCGCCTCGACCTCGCCGCCGGCGTGGACGTCGAGATCAAGCTCTAGAGGAAGTACGGGCAGCACTGCCATGCGTACCGGATTGATCGCCAAGAAGCTGGGAGCCTCGCGCGTCTTCAATGAAGACGGCTCCCAAACGCCCGTCACCGTGCTGATGGTCGAGGGACTCCAGGTCGTCGCGCACAAGACCAAGGAGAAGGACGGCTACGACGCGCTGCAGCTCGGGGCGGGCGAGAAGCGCGCCAGCCGCACCACCAAGCCGATGCGCGGCCACTTCGCCAAGGCGAAGGTTGAGCCGAAGCGCAAGCTCACCGAGTTCCGCATCAGCGCAGACGCGTTCGTCGACGTCGGTGCCGAGTTGTCGGCGGGTCACTTCGTCGCCGGCCAGCTGGTCGACGTGTGCGGAATCACGGTCGGCAAGGGCTTCGCCGGCGCGATGAAGCGGCACAACTTCGCCGGCCTCGAGGCCAGCCACGGCGTGTCCATCTCGCACCGCTCGCACGGCTCGACCGGCAACCGCCAGGATCCGGGCCGCGTCTTCAAGGGCAAGCGCATGGCCGGCCACATGGGCCAGGTGCGCGCCACCATCCAGAACCTGACCGTGGTCTCCGCGGAGGCCGACAGCGGCATGATCGTGCTCAAGGGCGCGGTGCCGGGCGCGCCGGGTACGTGGGTGCGAATCACCGACGCGGTGAAGAGCACCAAGAAGAAGATGCCGGAGGCTCCGTTTCCCGCCGGGCTGAAGGAAGCCAAGGGCGGCAAGAAGTCCGAGGCGAAGGCCGAGGCGCCGGCCGCCTCCGAGTCCTCCAACGCGAAGGCGGAGGGCTGATCATGAAGGTCAACGTGGTCACCCTCGACAACGGCAAGGCTGGCACGGTCGAGCTTTCCGACACGATCTACGGATTGCCGTCGCGGCCCGACATCCTGCACCAGGTCGTGCGCTGGCAGCTCGCCAAGCGCCAGGCCGGCACGCACAAGACCAAGGACATCGCCGAGGTCTCGGGCACCGGCAAGAAGCCGTACAAGCAGAAGGGCACCGGTCACGCCCGCCAGGGCTCGTTGCGTTCGCCGCAGTTCCGCGGTGGCGCCATCATCTTTGGCCCGCAGGTGCGCAGCCACGCGTTCGCGCTCAACAAGAAGATCCGCACCTTGGGTCTCAAGACGGCGCTCTCCGACAAGCAGCGCGAGGGCAAGCTGTTCGTCGTCGACGAGGCCAAGCTGGCCGGCGGCAAGACCAATGCGCTCGCCAAGAAGATGAAGGCGATGGGCTGGGAGTCCGCGCTCATCATCGACGGCGAGACGGTGGACGAGGGCCTCGCCCGCGCCGTCACGAACCTAAAGTCCGTCGACGTGCTGCCGTCCGTCGGCGCCAACGTCTACGACATCCTGCGCCGCGACGTGCTGGTCCTCACCAAGGCCGCCGTCGAGCAACTCGAGAAGCGCCTGTCATGAAGACCGTGAAGCTGTCGAAGCAGCGCATGTACGAAGTGATCCGCGCTCCGGTGGTCACCGAGAAGTCCACCATGGGCTCCGAGCACAGTCAGGTGACCTTCGAAGTCGCGATGGACGCCACCAAGCCGGAGATCGCCGCGGCCATCGAAGGCCTGTTCGAGGTCAAGGTGGTGGCGGTGAACACGCTGCGCACGAAGGGCAAGATCAAGCGCTTCCGTGGCTTCACGGGTCGCCGCTCCGACACCAAGAAAGCGATGGTGACCCTACAAAAGGGCCAGTCCATCGACGTAACCGCGGGGATATAGCCGTGGCACTCAAGCAATATCGTCCGACAACGCCGGGCCGCCGCGGCCTGGTGCTCATCGACCGCTCGCAGCTCTACAAGGGCCGGCCGGTCAAAGCGCTGACCAAGGGCAAGACCAACACTGGCGGCCGCAACAACCACGGCCGCATCACGACGCGCCATCATGGCGGCGGGCACAAGCAGTTGATCCGCACGATCGACTTCAAGCGCCGCAAGTTCGACGTGCCGGCGACCGTGGAGCGCCTCGAGTACGATCCCGGCCGCTCGGCGTTCATCGCCCTGGTGAAGTACACCGACGGCGAGGTCGCCTACGTGCTGGCGGCGCAGCGCATGCGGGTCGGCGACTCGATCGTCTCCGGCGAGCGCGTCGACGTCCTGCCCGGCAACGCCATGCCGATGCGCAACATCCCGGTCGGCACCATCATCCACAACATCGAGATGCGGGTGGGCAAGGGCGGCCAGATCGCCCGGTCTGCCGGCACCTACGCGCAGCTGATCGGCAAGGACGCGGGCTATGCCCTCATCAAGCTGAACTCGGGCGAGCAGCGCATGGTGCGCGGCGAGTGCATGGCGACGATCGGCGCGGTGTCCAACCCCGATCGCAAGAACCAGAAGATCGGCAAGGCCGGCCGCAACCGCTGGCTGGGCTGGCGACCGCACGTGCGCGGCACGGCCATGAATCCGGTCGACCATCCGCACGGCGGCGGCGAAGGCCGCACCAAGGGCGGCCGCCATCCGGTGACGCCGTGGGGCAAGCCCACCAAGGGCAAGCCGACGCGCAAGAACAAGCGCACCGAGGCTTTGATCATCAAGACCCGGCGCAAGAGGAAGAGGTAAGCCGTGGCACGTTCTGTCTGGAAAGGCCCGTTCGTCGACGGCTTTGTTCTGCGCAAGGCCGAAAAAGCGCAGGCGTCGGGGCGCAATGACGTGATCAAGATCTGGTCGCGCCGCTCCACCATCCTGCCGCAGTTTGTCGGGCTCACTTTCGGCGTCTACAACGGCAAGAAGTTCGTGCCGGTGCTGGTGACCGAGGCGATGGTCGGCCACAAGTTCGGCGAGTTCTCGCCGACGCGCACCTTCACCGGCCACGCCGCCGACAAGAAGGCCAAGCGGGCCTAAGGACGAACTAGTCATGAGCAAGAAGGCACGGCCGAGAGACCTGGCAGAGAACGAAGCGGTGGCGACCGCCGAGGCGCTGCGCACCGGAGCGATCAAGCTCAACCTGGTGGCGCAGACCATCCGCGGCCTCGACGTCAACCGCGCCGTCGCCGAGCTGTCGTTTTCCAAGAAGCGCATCGCCAAGGACGTGAAGAAGGTCCTGCAGTCGGCGATCGCCAATGCCGAGAACAACCACCAGCTCGACGTGGACCGCCTGTATGTCGCCGCGGCGACGGTGGGACGCTCGATGGTGATGAAGCGCTTACATGCGCGCGCGCGCGGCCGAGGCTCGCGCATCGAGAAGCCGTTTTCGAAGTTGCGTGTCGTCGTGCGCGAGCGCGCCGACGCGGAAGAGTAGGCGGAAAGAAAAGTCGCATGGGTCAAAAGGTCAATCCGATCGGACTGCGCGTCGGTATCAACCGCACGTGGGATTCGCGCTGGTACGCGGGCGGCGACAACTACGCCAAGATCATGCACGAGGACCTGCGCATCCGCGCCTACCTCGAGCAGCGCCTGAACCAGGCGGGCGTCTCGCGCATCGTCATCGAGCGGCCGGCCAAGAAGGCGCGCATCACGATCCATACGGCCCGCCCGGGCGTCGTCATCGGCAAGAAGGGCGCCGACATCGAGAAGCTGCGCACCGACCTGTCGAAGATGACCGGCTCGGACGTGCACCTGAACATCGTCGAGATCCGCAAGCCCGAGATCGACGCCAAGCTGGTCGCCGAAGGTATCGCCCAGCAGCTCGAGCGCCGCGTCGCGTTCCGCCGCGCCATGAAGCGCGCCGTGCAGTCGGCCATGCGCCTCGGCGCCGAAGGCATCCGCATCAACTGCGGCGGCCGCCTGGGGGGCGCGGAAATCGCACGCGTCGAGTGGTATCGCGAAGGCCGCGTGCCGCTGCACACGCTGCGCGCCGACATCGACTTCGGCACCGCCACGGCAAAGACCGCGTACGGAACCTGCGGCGTCAAGGTGTGGGTATTCCGCGGCGAAATCCTCGCCCACGACCCGATGGCCCAGGACAAGCGCCGCGCCGAGCAACAGGTCCAGCGCTAGGAAGCTGAGTAGTTACCCGCAATGATGCAACCCACCCGCACCAAGTTTCGCAAGGCACACAAGGGCCGAATCCACGGCAGGGCCAAGGGCGGCTCGTCGCTGAACTTCGGCGCATTCGGACTGAAGGCCCTGACCGCCGGCCGCGTCACCGCGCGCGAGCTGGAAGCCTGCCGCCGCGCCATCACGCGTCATATCAAGCGCTCCGGCCGCATGTGGATCCGGGTGTTCCCGGACGTGCCGGTGTCGAAGAAGCCAACCGAAGTGCGCATGGGCAAGGGCAAGGGCAACCCCGAGTACTGGGTGGTGCGCATCGAGCCCGGCAAGATCATGTTCGAGCTCGACGGCGTGCCGCCGACGCTCGCCAACGAGGCATTCATGCTGGGAGCCGCGAAGCTTTCGGTGCGCACCAAGATCGTGACGCGCCCGGGCCACGCTGCCGCCTAGGTAGAGAAGAAGCACCGATGAAGGGCGAAGATTTCAAGGGCAAGTCGGCCGACGAGCTGAAGACGCAGGTCATGCAGCTGCGCAAGGAGGCTTTCAACCTGCGCTTCCAGAAGTCGTCGGGCCAGCTCACCAACACCGCACGCATCCGTCAGGTACGCCGCGATATCGCGCGCATCGAGACGGTGATGGGCCAAAGTGCGCGCGCGGTAACCAAGACCACCGCGCCGGCCAAGAAGTCGGCGAAGTAGGAGAGCAGAAGTGACAGCACGCGAGTTCGTTGGCGAAGTGGTGAGCGACAAGCCCAACAAGACCGTTGTTGTGCAGGTCGAGCGCCGTGTCGCGCACCCGAAGTACAAGAAGTTCATCCGCCGGCGGTCGAAGTTCCACGCCCACGACGAGAAGAACGAGTACAAGGTGGGCGATCGCGTTCGCATCCGCGAATGCCGGCCCATCTCCAAGCTGAAGACCTGGGAGGTCGTCGAGCGCGTCTAACGACGCTGCCGGCACGCACGCCATGATCCGTACGCAGACCAATCTCGACGTCGCCGACAACTCGGGCGCCCGCCGCGTCGAGTGCATCAAGGTGCTGGGCGGCACCCGCCGCAAGACCGCGACGGTCGGCGACATCATCGTCGTCGCCATCAAGGAAGCGATCCCGCGCGGCCGCGTGAAGAAGGGCGAAGTCTCCCGCGCCGTCGTCGTGCGCACGGCTAAGGAGATCCACCGCTCCGACGGCACGTCGATCCGCTTCGACCGCAATGCCGCGGTACTGGTCAACGCCCAGGGCGAGCCGGTCGGCACGCGCATCTTCGGGCCGGTGACGCGCGAATTGCGCGCCAAGGCGCAGATGAAGATCGTCAGCCTGGCGCCGGAAGTCCTCTAGCTCTCGGATATGACCGTAATGCAACAAGCCAAGGCCAATCCGAAGTTCCGCATCAAGAAGGGCGACGAGGTCGTTGTCCTCTCGGGCAAGGACAAGGGCAAGCGCGGCAAGGTGCTGCGCGTGCTGCGCAAGGAAGATCGTGTGCTCGTCCAGGGCGTGCGCATGATCAAGCGTCACACGCGTCCGAGCCAGGTAAGCCCCGGCGGCATCCTGGAAAAGGAGGCGCCGCTGCATATTTCCAAGGTTGCGCTGGTCGATCCCAAGCTCGGCAAGCCCACCCGCGTCGGCTACAAGATTCTCGACAACGGCCGCAAGGTCCGCGTCGCGAAGCTGTCCGGCGAAGTAATCGACCTCTAGGAGCTGGTTATGGCGGCGCGCCTTCGCGAACGCTACGAGAAGCAAATTCGGCCCATGCTGGCCGAGAAGTTCGGTCACGCCAACAAGCTGGCGGTGCCCCGGTTGGACAAGATCGTCGTCAACATGGGCGTCGGCGATGCGGTGAACGACCGCAAGTTCATCGAGGCGGCGGTGAACGACCTGACCGCCATTTCCGGCCAGAAGCCGGTGGTGGTGCGTTCGAAGAAGTCGATCGCCACCTTCAAGCTGCGCGAGAACATGGCGATCGGCGTGAAGGTCACGCTGCGTCGCGAGCGCATGTACGAGTTCCTGGACCGCCTGATCAACATGACCTTGCCACGCGTGCGCGACTTCCGCGGCCTGAACGGCAAGAGCTTCGACGGCCGTGGCAACTTCGCCATGGGCCTGAAGGAGCAGATCGTCTTCCAGGAGATCGACTACGACAAGGTCGACCAGGTGCGCGGCATGGACATCATCATCTGCACCACGGCGACCAATGACGAGCAGGCCAAGGAGCTCCTGTCGAGCTTCGGCATGCCGTTTAGGAACTAACAAGGCAGAGGCAACAATCGAATGGCGAAGACCAGCTCGATCTACCGCAACAAGAAGCGCCAGAAGATGGCGGCGCAGTTTGCCGAGAAGCGCGCCAAGCTCAAGGCGATCGCCAAGGACAAGACGGTTCCGCAGGAGGACCGGTTCCTGGCGCGGCTCAAGCTTGCCGAGCTGCCGCGCAACTCGTCCAAGGTGCGCATCCGCAACCGTTGCGCCGTCACCGGCCGCTCGCGCGGTGTCGAGAGCCGCTTCCAGATGTGCCGCATCGTGCTGCGCGACTTGGCCTCGCGGGGCCAGATCCCCGGCATGGTCAAGTCGAGCTGGTAGGGGCGGGGGGTTCAATCCATGTCCATGACCGATCCGCTCGGCGACATGCTCACCCGCATCCGCAACGGCCAGCGCGCCGGTGCGTCCGACGTGATGAGCCCGGCGTCCAAGTTCCGCGTCAACGTGCTCGAAGTCCTGCAGCGCGAGGGCTACATCCGCGGCTACGAGCGCGTGGAGGAAGAGGGCCACGCAGCGCTGCGCATCGAGCTCAAGTATCACGAGGGCGAGCCCGTCATCCGCACCATCCGGCGCATCTCCAAGCCCGGCCGGCGCGTCTACTCCGGCATCGCCGACCTCGCCCAGATCTGCAACGGTCTCGGCATTGCCATCCTGTCGACGCCCAAGGGCGTGCTGTCCGACTCGGAAGCGCGTTCGCAGAACGTCGGCGGCGAAGTGCTCTGCAACGTCATCTAACCCCGCGTTTTCTGGATACCTAGGCCGCCATGTCGCGCATCGGACTAAAAGCAGTCGCCGTACCCAAGGGCGTCACCGTCGAGGTGAAGGGCGATACCGTCTCCGCCAAGGGTAAGGTCGGCTCCCTGACGCTGAAGCTCGTGCCCGAGGTCTCCGCCAAGCTTGACGGCGGCAACGTGGCCGTCCAGGCCAAGGACGAGTCGGACAAGGCGCGCGCCATGTGGGGCATGACGCGCACCCTCATCAACAACATGGTGCACGGCGTCGACACCGGCTTCTCGACCGACCTCGTCATCGAGGGCGTCGGCTTCCGCGCCGCGGTGGAAGGCAAGAACCTCAAGATGCAGCTTGGGTTCTCCCACGACGTGATCTATCCGATACCGGAGGGCATCAAGATCACGACCGGCAAGCCGACCGAGATCAAGGTGTTCGGCGCCGACCGCCAGAAGGTGGGCCAGGTGGCTGCCGACATTCGTGCGTTCCGTCCCCCCGAGCCGTACAAGGGTAAGGGCATCCGGTACTCGGACGAGCACATCCTGCGCAAGGAAGGCAAGAAGAAGTAGCCATGGCGAAGCCAGCAGAACGATTTGCCCGCCGCCGGACCCGCGTGCGTTTCCGCGCGCGCAAGGCTTCGGGTGGCCGTCCGCGTCTGACCGTGTTCCGCTCGGGCAAGAACATCTACGCCCAGGTGATCGACGACGCGAAGGGCGTGACCGTCGCCGCCGCGTCCACCCTGGAGAAGGATCTCAAGGGCTCGCTCAAGTCAGGCGCCACCAAGGACGCCGCTGCCAAGGTGGGCGCGCTCATTGCCCAGCGCGCGACGGCGGTCGGCGTGTCCGAGGTGGTGTTCGACCGCGGCGGCTACATGTTCCACGGCCGCATCAAGGCGCTGGCCGACAGCGCCCGCGAAGGCGGACTGAAGTTCTAATCGGCGCGAGGCCGCACAAGGCACACACAGAGAGAGCTCCATGGCAGTTGCCAACACGACGGATCAGGAACAGGGCGATCACATCGGCGAGCAGCCGCAGCGTGGCCGCGGACGCGGCCGCGGGCGCGGCGGCGATCGCGAGGGTGGAGGCCGGGATCGCGGCGACCGCGAGCGCGGCGAGGGCGAGATCATCGAAAAGCTTGTCGCCGTCAACCGCGTCGCCAAGGTCGTGAAGGGCGGCCGGCGCTTCGGCTTCGCCGCCCTGGTCGTCGCGGGCGACCAGAAGGGCCGCGTCGGCTATGGCCACGGCAAGGCGCGCGAGGTGCCGGAAGCCATCCGCAAGGCCACCGATGCCGCCAAGCGCGCCATGATTCGCGTGCCGCTGCGCGAGGGCCGCACCCTGCACCACGACCTGTCGGGGACCTATGGCGCGGGCCGCGTCGTAGTGCGCGCCGCGCCTCCGGGCACCGGCATCATCGCCGGCGGTCCGATGCGCGCGGTGTTCGAGACCCTCGGCATCGCCGACGTGGTGGCCAAGTCGGTCGGCACGTCTAATCCCTACAACATGGTCAAGGCGACCTTTGCGGCGCTCAAGGGCGCCATGAGCCCGCGCGTCGTCGCGGCGCGCCGCGGCCGCTCGGTGAACCAGATCCTCGGCCGCTCCGGCAAGAAGGACGGCGCCGGCGCGGAGGAAGCCGAGGCGGAGGCCTAAGCCTATGGCGGCAGCTAAGAAGAAGATGATCCGCGTCACGCAGATCGGCAGCTACATCGGGCGGCCGAATCGGCAGCACGAGAACCTCAAGGGTCTTGGCCTGAACAAGCGCCAACGCACGCGCGAGCTCGAAGACACGCCGGCGGTGCGCGGCATGATCGATCGGGTCAAGCACCTCCTCATCGTCGAGGAGATCGGTTAGGAACACATGAAGCTCAATCAGCTGGCGCGCAAGCACGGCGCCTTCAAGAAGGCCAAGCGAATCGGCCGCGGCATCGGCTCCGGGCTCGGCAAGACGTCGGGCAAGGGCGGCAAGGGCCAGACCGCGCGCACGGGCGTCGCGCTCAACGGCTTCGAGGGCGGCCAGATGCCGCTCCACATGCGCATGCCGAAGCGCGGCTTCAACAACATCTTCAAGAAGCGCTATCAGGAAGTGAATCTGGGCGCCATCCAGGCCGCCATTGATTCGGGCAAGCTCAATGCCCAGGCAAAGGTGGATGCCGCCGCACTCATGACGGCCGGCGTCATCCGGCGCGCCAAGGACGGCGTGCGCATCCTGGGGAACGGCGAGCTGAAGACCAAGGTCAACATCGAAGCTGCCGCCGGTTCCAAGCCGGCACAGGCCGCTATCGAGAAGGCCGGCGGCACGCTGGTGCTGCCTCCGCCGCCCAAGGAGCCGGCGCGGAAGGTCGGTCACGTGTGGGAGCGGAATGCCAAGAAGGCGAAGCCCGCCGCCGCTGCGGCCGAGGGCGCGCCTGCCGAGGGCAAGGCCAAGAAGGCAAAGCCCGCGGCTGCTCGCGCCGACAGCGGCGAGAAGAAAGCCAAGGCCCCCAAGGCGCCAGCCAGAGGCGCTGCTCCGTCGAAGTCGTAAGCGGGGGATCGGACAAGCCCGATGGCCTCCGCTGCGGAACAGCTAGCCGCCAACATCAACTTCGGCGCCTTCGCCAAAGCGACCGAGCTCAAGAAGCGCATCTGGTTCACGGTCTTTGCGCTGATCGTGTACCGGCTCGGGACCTACATCCCGATCCCGGGCATCGATCCCATCGTGCTCAAAGGGATCTTCGCGCAAAACCAGAGCGGCATCCTTGGCATGTTCAACATGTTCGCCGGCGGCGCCCTGTCGCGCATGGCGATCTTTGCGCTCAACATCATGCCGTACATCTCGGCCTCCATCATCGTGCAGCTGATGCGTACGGTGTCGACGCGTCTGGAGGCGCTGTGGAAGGAAGGCGAGGCGGGCCGTAAGAAGCTCAATCAGTACACGCGCTACGGCACGGTGCTGCTGGCGGTGCTGCAGTCCTACGGCATCGCGGTCGGACTGGAAAACTTGACCTCCGGCGCCGGCGGCTCGGCGGTGATCGATCCCGGGCTCTACTTCCGCTTCACCGCCGTCGTCACCATGACCGGCGGCACGCTGTTCCTGATGTGGCTCGGCGAGCAGGTCACCGCGCGCGGCGTCGGCAACGGCATTTCGCTCATCATCACGGCGGGCATCGTCGCGGCGCTGCCTTCGGCGCTCGCCGCGACCTTGGAGCTGGGCCGCACTGGCGCCCTCTCGGTCGGCATTATCCTGCTGCTGCTGATTGGCTCGGTCGCCGTGGTGACCTTCATCGTGTTCATGGAGCGCGCCCAGCGCCGCATCCTGGTGCAGTACCCCAAGCGCCAGGTCGGCAGCCGCATGTTCGGCGGCGAGGCTTCGCACCTGCCTTTGAAGCTCAACACCTCGGGCGTGATCCCGCCGATCTTCGCCTCGTCGCTGCTGCTGCTGCCGATCACCGTCGCCAACTTCTCGGCTACGCAGGGTACCACCGGCTGGTTGGCGAGCGTCACCGCCATGCTCGGCCAGGGCCAGCCCGGCTATCTGCTGCTGTACGGCGCGCTGATCGTGTTCTTCGCCTACTTCTACACCGCGGTCGTATTCAACCCGGTCGACACGGCCGACAACCTCAAGAAGTACGGCGGCTTCATTCCGGGCATCCGTCCCGGCAAGAACACCGCCGACTATCTCGACTTCGTGCTGACACGCCTCACCACCATCGGCGCGGTCTACCTGGTCGCCGTCTGCCTGCTGCCCGAGATCCTGATCTCGCGCCTCGCCGTGCCGTTCTATTTCGGCGGCACTTCCCTGCTCATCGTGGTCACAGTGACGATGGACACGGTGACGCAGATTCAGTCGCACCTGCTCGCGCACCAGTACGAGGGCCTGATCCGCAAGACGCGGCTGCGCGGCACCAAGAAGAAATGAACGTCATCCTGGTGGGCCCGCCGGGGGCGGGCAAGGGCACCCAGGCGGAGCGGTTGCAGAAGACCTATGGTCTCAAGCATCTCTCTACCGGCGACATGCTGCGTGCCGAGGTAGCCGCCGGCAGCCAGATCGGCCGCCAGGCCAAGGCGATCATGGATCGCGGCGAGCTGGTGCCCGACGAGATCCTCATCCGCATGATCGGCGAGCGCATCGGCCAGCCCGATGCTGCCAAAGGATTTCTTCTCGATGGCTTTCCCCGCACCGTCGCCCAGGCGCAGGCGCTCGATACCATGCTGGCCGGCCGCAAGCAGAAGCTCGACCACGTCATCCAGCTGGTGGTGAACAACGATGCCATGGTGGAGCGCATCTCGGGGCGCTTCTCCTGCAAGAAGTGCGGCGCCGGCTACCACGACAGCTTCAAGAAGACGAAGAAGCCGGGCGTCTGCAACGTCTGCGGCTCGACCGAGTTCGTGCGCCGCCCGGACGACAAGCCGGAGACGGTCCGCACCCGGCTCGAGGCCTACGACAAACAGACGGCCCCCTTGCTCCCCTATTACCGGGCCAGGGGCGTGCTACGCGAGGTCGAGGGCATGGCCGCCATCGACGAGGTCACGGCCAAGCTCGGCAAGGTGCTGGGGGCGGCCTGAGGCCCGCGACGCCTGCGGCCATAGGGCGCAGCTGGCGGGGGACGGAATCAAGGCTGGTGGGACGGGCAAAAGTCGGGCGCAGCTTGACTTATGGGGGTAGCGCTCCAATAATCACGGGCTTTTCGGGTCCACGGCGGGCCCGGGATTGCTATTGCATTAGCCGGGCCTGACGAGGGCGGCTCGACGCGATGCACGGCTCCGACAACTTGAACGGCAACCAACACACTGGGCAAGGGAAATCGCGGTGGCGCGAATCGCTGGTGTAAACATTCCGACGAACAAGCGTGTCGTGATCGCTCTCCGGTACCTGTACGGGATCGGGCCGACCACGGCGCAAGAGATTTGCACCAAGGTCAACATCGCGGCGGAGCGTCGCGTCAGCCAGCTGACGGACGCCGAGATCGCGCAGATCCGCGACATCATCGCCCGTGACTACGTGGTCGAGGGTGACCTTCGCCGCGAAGTCGCGATGAACATCAAGCGGCTGATGGACCTCGGCTGCTACCGCGGCCTGCGGCACCGCCGCAAGCTGCCGGTGCGTGGTCAGCGCACGCACACCAACGCGCGCACGCGCAAGGGGCCGGCCCGGGCAATCGCCGGCAAGAAGACTGCGCCTTCCAAGGGCTGATAGGCCCTGGGGCGGAACGCCGACGGGCTGACGAGATCGCCGCGGGCAGCGGCAAGTAGGAGAGTCGATGGCTGAGCAGCAGCAGCAACCTGCGGGGCGAGTAAAGCGCAGGGAACGCAAGAGCATCACGTCGGGCGTCGCCCATGTGAGTGCGACGTTCAACAACACGATCGTCACCATTACCGACGCGCAGGGCAACGCCATTGTGTGGTCCTCGTCGGGTCAGCAGGGCTTCAAGGGCTCGCGCAAGTCGACTCCGTATGCCGCCCAGCTCGCGTCGGAGAACGCGGGCCGCAAGGCCATGGAGCACGGCGTGAAGACCTTGGAAGTGCGCGTCTCGGGTCCTGGCTCGGGCCGCGAATCGGCGCTGCGCGCCTTGCAAGCGGTGGGGTTCACCATTACGTCCATCAAGGACGTATCCGCCACACCCCACAACGGTTGCCGGCCGCCGAAGCGACGCCGCGTGTGAGCGTGCTGCCGGAAGGCCCACGGGCGTCATGCCTGCGGTGCCTTCCAGGCGTGGGGCCAACGGCGAACCGCTGATTGGCCGACCTTTATGACGTCAACCCCGGGCGCGGTCCCGGAAATGGAAGGTTGAATGCACGTGATTATCCAACGGAACTGGAAAGAACTGATCAAGCCCGGCAAGCTCGTCATCGAGCCCGGCCATGATCCTTCGCGGCGCGCCACCGTCGTGGCCGAGCCGCTTGAGCGCGGCTTCGGCCTCACGCTCGGCAACGCCCTGCGTCGCGTTCTCCTGTCGTCCCTGCAGGGGGCGGCGGTGACGGCGATCCAGGTCGACGGCGTTTTGCACGAGTTCTCGACCATCCCGGGCGTTCGCGAGGACGTCACCGACATCGTCCTCAACATCAAGACGCTCGCGGTGCGTATGCACGGCGACGGCCCCAAGCGCATGACGCTCAAGGCCGACGGCCCCGGCGAAGTGACCGCCGGCAAGATCGACACCGGTCATGACATCGAGATCATGAATCCGGAGACGGTCATCTGCACGCTCGATGAAGGCGCCAAGCTGTCGATGGAGCTCACTGTCGAGACTGGCAAGGGCTACGTCGCCGCAAATTACAACCGCGACGAGGATCGCCCCATCGGGTTGATCCCGGTGGATGCGGTGTACAGCCCGGTACGCAAGGTTTCCTACAAGGTCGAGAACGCGCGCGCCGGGCAGTACCTCGACTACGACAAGCTCTCCATGGAGATCGAGACCAACGGCACCATCACGCCCGAGGACGCGGCCGCCTACGCGGCGCGCATCCTGCAGCATCAGCTGCAGCTCTTCATCAACTTCGAGGAGCCGCAGGTCGAGGAGCGCAAGGAAGAGCGTCCGGAGTCCGAGTTCAACCGCAACCTCCTGCGCAAGGTGGACGAGCTCGAGCTGTCGGTCCGTTCGGCGAACTGCCTGAAGAACGACAACATCGTCTACATCGGCGACCTCATCCAGAAGACCGAGGCCGAGATGCTGCGCACGCCGAACTTCGGCCGCAAGTCCTTGAACGAGATCAAGGAAGTGCTGGCCCAGCTCGGCGTGCGCCTCGGCATGGAAGTGCCGAACTGGCCGCCCGAGAACATCGAGGAACTGGCCAAGAAGCTCGAAGACCAGTACTAGAAGCCAACACACGGACAGTAGGGAACTTCCATGCGTCACTTGAACCGAGGCCGTCGCCTCAGCCGCAGTTCCGCGCACCGCGATGCGCTGCTGCAGAATTTGGCTGCGTCGCTGTTCAAGCACGAGCAGATCACCACCACCCTGCCCAAGGCGAAGGAGCTGCGGCCGGTGGCCGAGAAGCTCATCACGCTCGGCAAGCGCGGCGGGCTGCACGCGCGCCGCCAAGCCTTGGCGCAGCTTGGCGACAATGCGATCGTCGAGAAGCTCTTCACCACCCTGTCCAAGCGCTACAAGGGCCGTCCGGGCGGCTACGCCCGTATCCTCAAGGCCGGCTACCGCTACGGCGATGCCGCGGCGATGGCGGTCATCGAGCTCGTCGACCGCGATCCTGAGGCCAAGGGCCAGGACTCCGGCCCCGACCAGAACGCCGGTGGCGAGGGCGCGGGCTGGGCCGAGGGCGTTCCGAACGCCTAGCGGCAACCGAATTTGAGAAAGCGAAGGGCAGCCCACCGGCTGCCCTTCTGCTTTTGGCGCTTAACCCAGGTTGAGTCGCTGCGCTGCCGAAGGCGGTAGGTTGCCGCCGGTGTCCCAGGCTGCCGAATCGCTGACCGATACAGGGAGGGAAGACTGGCCCTTCGACGCCTGGGGCACCGCGCGGCCCGACCTCAACTTCGTGCGCGAGTATTGCCTCGCCGACGTCGGCGTCTGCGATCGCCTGGTGGCTCTGTTCCAGACGGCGCGGGAGCTCGGGCTTACGCAGCCGGGCCGCACCGGACGCTTCCAGGTCAACAAGGCCATCAAGGACAGCGAGGACCTCGCGCCCGAGCAGTTGCCGCAAAACCATGCGCGCATCCCCTCGCCCGAGAAGAGCGGCTACAGCGACGTGATGCGCCAGTTCACGGCGTTCATCCCGCGCTACTACCGCGACACCGGCGCCGCATAGGCGCAACCGGTCGCCTTCAAGACCATGCCGCACTTTCAGTACTACCGGCCGGGTGGCGGCTATCACGCCTGGCACGTCGATGCGTTCGGCGACGTCGCCGACCGCCACCTGGTGTTCCTGCTCTACCTGAATGACGTGCCGGGCGGCGGTACCGAATTCCAGCTGCAGAGGTACGTGTGCGAGGCGAAGAAGGGCAAGGTGCTGATCTTCCCGGCGAACTTCTGCTACCCGCACCGCAGCCAGGTGAGCCGGCTGCACGAGAAGTACATGCTTACCGGCTGGGCCACGGCGTTGCCTCCCGCACGCGCTGCCGCGCTAGCAGCGCGCGCGGGTTCCCATAACCCGGACGGAGCACTTCGTTTGCCCTCTTTGCGGCGGTTGGCCGCCCTCGCGCCGCGCACCCACTTCCCCAGCGGAGATGCGCCGATCATCGGAGGTCGCCATGCCGGAAGCCCGAACCATAGAGAAGGCGAAACGAGCCAAGCGCGCGGGGAAGTCCGCATCGACGCAAGCCGGCGCGTTCGTTGAGGAATAAATCCGTCACATCCGCAAAGGGGAGCACGGCGCCCGCTCAGCGAAGCAAGCCATCGCCATCGGCCTGTCCAAAGCGCGCCGCGCCGGTGTGAAGTTGGAGCCCCCGCCCAAGGGCGAAGCGCAGGCGCGCACCCGCCGGAGCGCCAAGCGCGACTACGCCAAGGGTCAGTCGCGAGCAACGGCGCGCCCCAACCCGCGCCGCTTCAAGGCGATGGTGCGCAAGCTGCAGAAGGAGCCGCGCGCCGCCGCCTCCCACACCGCGCTGTCGCGCCATGCCAGGCGCGCGGTGGCCGCGAACACGCGCGCCGAGCGCTCGGCGGCGGCTAAGCAGGCCGCCCGCACCAAGGGCCGCGCCGCCGCTAGGGCGCTCACCTATCGGGGGCACCGCCCCGCGGACGGCTGGCTTTTGCCCCGCCCAGGGTCTATCTCGTCGCGGGATGCCAACCCTGTTCGAAGCCGCGCACTTCGCCGATTCGGCGCCGCGGCCGCTCGCCGAGCGGCTGCGCCCGGCGCGGCTCAAGGACGTCGTCGGCCAGGAGCGCCTGCTCGGACCGGGCGGGCCGATCGGCCGCATGGTGGCCGCCAATCGCGTGGCCTCGATGATCCTGTGGGGCCCGGCCGGCACCGGCAAGACCACCGTCGCCCGGCTACTGACCCAGCAAACGGGTCTCCACTTCGAGCAGCTGTCGGCGGTGTTCTCGGGCGTGGGCGACCTGCGCAAGGGGTTCGAGGCCGCGCGCGCCCGACGTGCGGATGGCCAGGGAACGGTCCTGTTCGTCGACGAGATCCACCGCTTCAATCGCTCGCAGCAGGACGGGTTTCTGCCCTACGTCGAGGACGGCACCGTGGTCCTCATCGGCGCCACCACCGAGAATCCATCCTTCGAGCTGAACCCGCCGCTTTTGTCGCGCGCCCAGGTGCTGGTGTTCCGCCGGCTCGACGACAGCGCGCTGGAGACGCTGCTGACGCGTGCCGAGGCGCTGGAAGGCCGCGCCCTGCCGCTCGATGCCGACGCCCGCGCCGCCTTGCGCGCCATGGCGGACGGCGACGGCCGCTACGTGCTCAACCTCGCCGAGGAGCTGTTCGCGCTGAAGGCGAAGGCGCCGCTGGATACGCGCGCGCTGTCCGAGGCGATCCAGAAACGCGCGCCCATCTACGACAAGGCGCGCGAGGGTCACTACAACCTCGTCAGCGCGCTGCACAAGGCTGTGCGGGGCTCCGACGTGGACGCGGCGCTCTACTGGCTGGCGCGGATGTTCGCCGGTGGAGAGGACCCCCTCTACATCGCGCGCCGCGTCGTGCGCATGGCGGTGGAGGACATCGGGCTCGCCGATCCTGCCGCCCTGGCGCAGACGCTCGCCGCCAAAGACGCCTACGATTTCCTGGGCTCGCCCGAAGGTGAGCTCGCCATCGCCCAGGCGGTCATCTACCTGGCCACGGCGCCCAAGTCGAACGCCGCCTACAGTGCGTTCGGCAAGGCGACCCAGCGCGCCAACGAGACGGGCTCGCTGGCGCCGCCCATGTACGCCATGAATGCTCCGACGCGCCTGATGAAGGATCTCGGCTACAGCCGAGGTTATCAGTACGACCACGACGCACCCGAAGCCTTCGCCGGCGCTAACTATTTTCCACCCGAGATGCCGCGCGAGACCTATTACGAGCCGGCGGCGCGCGGCTTCGAGCAGGAGATCGCCGCGCGCCTGCAGAAGTGGGCCGCCATTCGTAACGCGCAGGGGCGCCGTGCCCAAGGCTGAGACGCCCAACTACCTTGCGGTGCAGACCGTCGCCGTGACGGCCTCGGACGCCGGCGCGCGCCTCGACCGCTGGTTCCAGCGCCACATCCCGGAGCTCGGTCATGGCCGCCTGCAGAAGCTCCTGCGCACCGCGCAGGTGAAGGTCGATGGCAGCCGCGCCACGGCCAGCCAGCGCCTGGAGGCGGGACAGACCATCCGCATTCCGCCGCTGCCCGGTCTCGGCGAAAAACGTGAGCCGAAGAAGCCCGCCGCGGTGACGGAGGGCAAGGACGCCGCCGACCTCGTCGCGCGCGTGCTCTACCGCGACGAGGACGTGATCGCGCTGAACAAGCCGTCGGGCCTCGCCGTGCAGGGTGGCACCGGCACGGCCAAGCACATCGACGGCATGCTCGATGCGCTGCGCTTTGGTGCCGACGCGCGGCCCAGGCTTGTGCATCGCCTCGATCGCGACACCTCGGGCGTACTCTTGTTGGCGCGGACGGCGCGCGCGGCGGCGTTCCTCGCCAAGGCGTTCCAGGGCCGCAACGTGCGGAAGACCTACTGGGCGTTGACCCGTGGCGTGCCCTCACCGAGGGCAGGAACCATCGATGTGCCGCTCGCCAAGGCAGAAGGACCCATGGGCGGCGAGCGCATGGAGGAATCAGAGGAAGGCGACCGCGCCGTCACCGACTACCGGGTGGTGGAGGACTTGGTGCGCGCCGCCTGGGTCGAGCTGATGCCGCTCACCGGCCGCACCCACCAGTTGCGCGCCCACATGGCGGCGATCGGCACGCCCATCGTGGGCGATCGCAAGTATGGAGGCTCCGAGGCGGTGCTGCCGGGTATTGCGCCGAAGCTGCACCTCCACGCCGCGGCGTTGGCGCTACGATTGCCGTCGGGCAAGCAGTGGCACGTCACGGCGCCGTTGCCGGAGCACATGCGGGCAACCTGGAAGCTGATGGGCTTCGCGGAGAAGCCGCAACGACACGGCGAGGGCCGGCGGCCGGCGCGGAGCGTGCGCGCGCCCCGTCGTCATTCAGGCTAGCTTTGTGAAGGTTCGGAGTGCGGGGGCGTGCACCAACCCCTGGGGAGCACTCGGTTGGAAGCAACGTTCCCCCGCACTTCCAAGCGTGAGCATTACTGCGCACGGGAAGCTTTCGCATCGTGGCTAATTGACGCACCGCAAGCCTTTGATATTTCTAGCGTAAGTCACCGAACCTGAGGCGGAGGATGAACGTCACCCCCGAAGCCGCGAACTTCGTGCCGGTTGTGGTTCCCGCCGGCATTGCATTCGAGGTGCATGCCGGCAAGCGCCGTTTGTCGGTGAAGCCCGGTATTCCGCTGCAGCTGCCCGGCCAGGCGCTCGCCGGCGCCATCTGCGAGGAATGGCAAGCGGCCGGTCCGCAGGCGCGCATGGCCGACCTGCGGCTGGCCCGTCTCGCCATAGCCGCGGTCGAAGCCGCGGCCGCCCGTGCCAACATCGAGGCGGCGTTGCTCGCCTACGTGCACACCGACCTGGTCTGCTATTGGTCGGCCGAGGACGCCCCGCTCGCGCTGCGCGTGCGCCAGGCCACGGCGTGGCAGCCGATGCTGAACTGGGCCAACCAGGCGTTCGGCGTGCGGCTGCGCGTCACGCACGGCATCGTGCCGGCCCAGCAGGATGAGACGACAGTAGCTCGGATTGGTCACGTCATCGCGGCGACATCGCCGGCCGAACTGATCGCGTTGCGTCTCGCCGGCGCGGCCGCGGGCTCACTCATCATCGGCTTGGGCCTGCTGCGTGGCGCCTGGGGAGTGGACGAGGCGTACGCCGCCAGCACCGTGGACGAGGCCTACCAGATGGAGCGCTGGGGCACCGATGCGGAGGCGGAAGTCTCGCTGGCCGCGCGGCGGACAGACCTTGGCGATGCGGTGCGGTTCCTGAAGCTGTGTAACGCGGCATGAGCGAGCGCGCGGTGCTCGTGCGCATCCGGGGCCGCGTCCAGGGCGTCGGCTACCGCGACTGGACTCAGCGGCGCGCGATGGAGCTGGGCGTCGACGGCTGGGTGCGCAATGTCGACGATGGCAGCGTCGAAGCCTTATTGGCCGGCGCGCGCGTCAGCGTCGAGCGCATGGTGACGGAGTGCCGCAGAGGGCCTCCGGCCGCCCAAGTTACGGCCCTCGAAGAAGAGGACGCGACCGCCGAGGGCTAGGCCCTGGCTCCCGGGCGCGGCTTCCGTATCCGCTACGTTTGAGCGCCGACCGTCGCGTCGAAGGCCCGCCGCAGCGCCGCGTCCAGGTCCTGCATGGTCGAGGCCCCTCCCAGTGCCGCCAGCGACGTGACGCCATGCTCGCGCACGCCGCACGGCACGATGCCGGCGAACTTGCCAAGGTCGGGGTTCACGTTGATGGCGATGCCGTGGAACGTCACCCATCGCCGTATCCGTACGCCGACGGCGGCGATCTTGGCTTCGCCTCCCGCACCTGGCCCGGCGACCCAGATGCCGATGCGGCCAGCCCGCCGCTCGCCCCGCACGCCGAGCTCGCCGAGGGCGCGAATGATCCACTCCTCGAGACCCTGCACATAGGCGCGCACATCCCGGCCCCGTTGGTGCAGGTCGGCCATGACGTAGGCGATGCGCTGTCCGGGGCCATGGTAGGTGTACCGGCCGCCACGGCCGCTGGGGTAGACGGGCAGGGCGTCGGGCGCCAGAAGCTCGGCCGGATCGGCGCTGGTCCCGGCGGTATAGAGAGGCGGGTGCTCCAGCAGCCAAACGAGCTCCTCGGCGCGGCCGGCCAGGATGCCCGCGACCCGGGCTTCCATGCGGTCCACGGCCTCGGGGTAGGGGACCAGGCCGGGGCTGGTTTGCCAGGCGAATCCCTGCCCCGCCACGGCCGGCCGCCTTAACTCGTTGCTAACGCTCATGACCGCATCCTAGCCTGACCAACAAAGGCGCCGGCCCATGGCCGCCGCCCATTCTGGGGACCGAAATGGCCGCTGACCATCCGCTCTCCGCTGCAATGAATATGGGGGACATGACCTCCGCCGCCGACCAGCAGGTGCCGGAAATGCCCACCAAGCGCGGGCCGCAGCGCCGCAACCGCCAGAAGGAGCCGGCGTTCAACGAGATCTCGGTCGAGCTTTCGGTGGTCCTGGGCCGCGCCAGGATGCCCATCCACCAGCTGCTGAAGAGGGGCCGCGGCGCGGTCATCGAGCTTGGCGCCTCGGTGGACGACGATGCCGCCATCTACGCCAACAACCGCCTGATCGCCCGGGGCCAGGTGGTTGTCGTCGGCGAGAATATCGCCATCTCCATCACCGAAACGGTGCCGATCACCGAGATGTAGCGCTCTGCGCCCCACCCGAGGGAGCACCCAATTCCTTGAACGCCCCTTGGGGATTTGCTATCCCCGGGACCCCAAGCCTCAATTCCTTCGTGCGGTTGTGGCGGAACTGGTAGACGCGCAGCGTTGAGGTCGCTGTGGGCGTAAGCTCGTGGAGGTTCGAGTCCTCTCAACCGCACCACCTCTCTTCGAACCATCGCCTCGGGCCCGAGGTTAGGCCCAAGGTTCATCCAGCGGACAAGTCGGACGGAAACGTGCGCGGCGCGCTTTTGCGGCCCACGGCGCGGGTGTAGGTTCGCGCCGAATTCACCCGCCGGACCAAGGGCGAGTCCGCATGACCGAGCCGGCGCTCGACCAGACCCTTCCGGAACCGCCCAAGGACGCGGTGCCGCCGCCGGACGAGCACGCGGGCGTATCGCCGGAGCAGGTTGTGGCCGTGCGCGAGGCCCTCGCCGCCGGCGACCTCGAACGAGCCGCCGCCCTCGTCAGCGATCTGCACGCCGCCGACGCCGCGGCGCTCATCAGCCAACTCGACGATGCTCCCCGCCAGTCGCTGGTCGAAGCACTGCGCGGCCGCATCGACGCAGAGGTGCTGGCAAGCCTCGAAGGCCCCGTCCAGGAGGAGGTGCTCGAGCAACTCGGTCCCGAGGAGGTCGCGAGCGCCGTCGCCGAGCTCGAGACCGACGACGCCGTGCAGGTGGTCGCCGCGCTCGACGAAGCGCGGCGCGACGAAGTGCTCGAGGCGGTGCCGAGCACCGAACGCACGCAGATCGAGCAGGGCCTCGCGTACCCCGAGGAGTCGGCCGGCCGACTCATGCAGGGGACCTTCATCGCCATGCCGGAGTTCTGGTCGGTCGGCCAGGCCATCGACTACCTGCGCGACGCCGACGACCTGCCCGATGAGTTCTACGAGCTGTTCGTCACCGATCCGGACGGCAAGCCGCTCGGCACCATCCCGCTCAATCGCTTTCTCAAGGCGAAGCGGCACGTCGTCCTGCGCGACATCCTCGATACCGACAAGAAGTTTCTGCCCACCGATATGGACCAGGAAGAGGTCGCGTACCAGTTCCAGCAGTACGACATGCCGTCCGCCGGCGTGGTAGACGAGCGCGGCCGCCTGGTGGGCGTGATTATGATCGACGACGTGGTCGACGTCGTGCGCGAGGAGGTCGAGGAGGACCTGCTCGCACTGTCCGGCGTCAGCGAGGCAGGCTTCGCGCGCTCGGTGCGCACCGTGACGCGCGCCCGCTTTCCGTGGCTGTTCGCCAACGTCCTCACCGCGTTCCTCGCCGCCGCAGTGATCGGCTTTTTCGAGGGCACCATCGAGCAGATGGTGGCGGCGGCGGTGCTGATGCCGATTGTCGCCAGCATGGGCGGCAACGCCGGCAATCAGACGGTAGCGGTCGCTGTGCGGGCCATCGCCACCCACTCGCTCACTCCGGCGAACGCCGGCCGCATCGTGCTCAACGAACTGCTGGTGGGCGGCGCCAACGGCGTCATCTTCGCCGTGCTGGTGGGGGTGGTTGGCGGCCTGTGGTTCGGCCAGCCGGAGCTCGGCTTCGTGTTCGGCCTGGCGATGTTCCTCAACCTCCTGGCGGCGGCGCTCGCAGGCATTCTCGTCCCGCTTGGGCTGGCCCGCGCCGGCGTGGATCCGGCGGTCTCCTCCAGCGTGTTCGTCACCACGGTGACCGACGTAGTCGGCTTCTTCGCCTTCCTCGGCCTCGTGACGGTGCTGCTGCTCTAGAAGCGCCTTCCCACCAGGAAGCTTGCCGAGTGGCCGTAGGAGGCCGACAGGTTCGTCGTGTCCGCCCGTCCCAAGACGAACGAAAAGCGCCCGTCCACGCCTACATAGCCGCCGTTGCGCAGGTTGCGGATCAGGCTCAGGTACGGCGTCACGTCGTTGATGCCGGTGGCGCCGTCCTCGAAGTGGGCATAGTTGTACTTCTTCGAGCCGTAGTGGCCTTCGATCCCGACGAACAGGCTGGAGTTCTCCGACAGCGGGTTGCCGCGCGCCACGCCGAACGCGCCGCGGATCCCCTTGTGGCTCGATAGGGCGTACTTCAGGTCGGCGTTGAGACGCCACGGTCCCGAATAGCGCAGCCAGAAGAACCCGAGCTCGGCGGTGGCGCCGATGTCGTCCGTACCGGCGAGGAAGGCGTCGTCGCCCTGCTTGCGACCCCAGTCGTAGGTGATGCGCGGCCCCGCCAGCGTTTGTCCCGAGTTGATCCAGTTGAAGCCGAGGCCGCGCTGGGTGCTGAAGAAGTACCGGTTGCGCCACTCGACATCGATCAGCGGTAGCGCCACGACCTTATCGTCGCGCGAGTACTGGTACGTTCCCGCGACGCCGACGCCCACTGCCAGGTTCACTTTCCACGCGTTGTCCGATCGCCAACGCATGGCGTTGCCCACCGACAGCATCTGTTCGTAGTCCTGGGCCGCGGCCGGGTGGGCATGCGTGGCCAGTACGAGCACAAGGGAGAGCCCGAGGGAGAGGAAAAGCGCGCGCATCCTTTCACCAGCGTCACCACCGCGCCTGCGATGGCCAATGCCGCCGTAAGCCCTGGTGATTCGATTCCGAACAGGTTGACCAAGCCACGAATACCATGCGGAGCGCGCCCTTGGAGCATGAAATCGGCTGGCGGCGCGCCGGGCGCCTGGATCTTCGGCCGTATGCCGGCAAAGGCGGGCTTGAGCGCGCTCTCCTTGATGTCGGGGTAGTAACGCTTGATCGCTGCGCAAAAGACCTTCGCCCGCGCCGCGTCCACGGTGTAATCGATCTCGTCCACCCATTCGTCGTCAGGCCCGAAGCGCGCTTTGCATGCCATGTCGAGCGTGTAATGGATGCCGAGACCGTCGCTGCGCGGCGTCGGATATACCAGACGCTGGAAGGGCGCCGCGCCCGCCAGCGAGAAGTACTGCCCCTTGTTGAGGTAACGCCGCGGGATCAGACTCTTCTGCATCCGCGGGATGCGGTCGGCGACTGACTGCGCGTTCAGCCCCGCCGCGTTCACCAGCACGCTGGAGCGCAGGACCGACTGGGTCGTGACGCCCACAGTCACCTCGAAGTGCGCGCCCATGGCGCGCGCCGATCGGAACGGGGTGCGAAGGACGAAAGTCGCGCCAGCGGCTTCGGCGTCGGACTGCATTGCCAGCATCAACGCCCGGCTATCGACGATGCCGGTGGAGTGCACATGCAGTGCGCCAACGCATCGCAGCGCCGGCTCGAGCTTCTGCGCCTCTGCGGCCGTCAGGAACTCCACCTTGCCGGCGGCATTCGCCACCGCGCGCGCGTGCAGGTCGTGTAGAATCGCCATCTCGGCGTCCTCAGTGGCGACGATGAGCTTGCCGACCTCACGGTGGGGGATCTTCTTCTCGGCGCAGTATTGGTAGAGCAGCCGCCGCCCGCGTACGCACAGCGCCGCCTTGAGGCTGTTCTTCGGGTAATAGATGCCGGCGTGGATGACCTCGCTGGAGCGCGCGCTGGTCGCGCTGCCGACCGTGTCTGCCGCTTCCAGAACGACCACTTCCCGCTTGGCGAGGGCAAGCTGCCGCGCGACCGCGATGCCCACGACGCCAGCTCCCACGACGATGCAGTCGACTTCTTGGACCAACCGGTCTCCCCCTAAGCGTAGTGGTGCGGAGTGTTATGGGGCCTAGCGGCTGCGGTCAAGCCGCGGCCCGCCCGAACGTGCCAGTCTATCGCCCGGCTGTGACGGGCAACCGTCCGATCAGCGCGTTGACGCGTGTCGGCCCGCGACCCCACATGCAGAAGCGATAGCTCGATGAACGAAGAGAAGAGGATTCCCCTGCCTCCCGCCCAGGCGCGCCAGCGGGTGGACGCGTTCCTGACGCAGCTCGCCGCCGTCCCGGCGGTGCGCACCGCGGGTCCGCGCGGCCGCCTGCTGTTTGCGCTCGACGCCACCGCCAGCCGCGAGGCGGCCTGGGATCGCGCCTGCCAGATCCAGGGCGAGATGTTCCAGGAAACTTCCGCCCTCGGAGGCCTCGACGTGCAGATGCTCTACTATCGTGGCTTCGGTGAATTCCACGCCACGCCGTGGGTGTCGGACTCGAAGGCGCTGATCGGCACCATGAGCGGCGTGCGCTGCCTCGCCGGCAAGACGCAGATCGCCCAAGTGCTGTGCCATGCGCTTGCCGAGGCGCGCGCGGGCAAGGTGAGCGCCCTGGTCTTCGTCGGTGATTGCGTCGAGGAGGACGTGGATACGTTGGGCGCGCTCGCCGGAGAACTCGGGGTTCGCGGCGTGCCGGCGTTCGTCTTCCAGGAAGGATTCGAGCCCGGCGCCGAGCGGGCCTTGCGCCAGGTGGCCCAGCTCAGCCGCGGTGCGTGGTGCCGCTTCGACGCATCTTCGGCGTCGCAGCTGCGCGATCTCTTGGCCGCGGTCGCGGTCTATGCCGCTGGCGGGCGCAAGGCACTCGACGACTACAGTGCCAAGCGCAAGGGCCACGTACACTTGCTTGCCAAGCAGTTGGAGTAGGGGACCGCCATGATGTGGTTATTCCTCGGCGGCCTGGCGCTGGTGCTGATGCTGATCACTGCCGATCGCCTCGCCAACGCCAATCCGCGCATCCTCGCTCAGGGTGTCCGCTGGGGTTCGGTCGCCGCGCTCGCCGCGGCTTCGCTGTTCCTGCTGCGCACCGGTCGGTGGGCATTCTTCCTCCTTCCGGCCATCCAGCGACTCATGCGCTCGCTCGCAGGTGGAGGCGGCGGTGGCAGCCGCTTCGCTGGACCTTGGTCAAGTGCTCGCCCAGGGACCAAAGAGTCGGTAGTGGAGACACCGAGTGTGCGCTTGCGTCTCGACCATGGCTCCGGCTCACTCGACGGCGAGGTGCTTGCCGGGCGGAATCGTGGCCGTCGCCTCGGCGAACTCGCCGTGGCCGAGGTTGTCGCGCTACTCGATGAGTTCCGCGCCACGGATGCCGAGGCGATCCGCCTACTCGAGGCGTACCTCGACCGCCGCGACGCCGAGTGGCGGGGGCTTGCGCGCGAGTCTGCCTCCGGGCGTAGGGAGGATCACGGGCCCGGCGGCGTCATGTCGCGGGAGGAGGCATATGCGGTGCTTGGGCTCACGCCCGGCGCGGGCGCGGACGAAGTTCGTGAGGCGCACCACCGGCTGATGAAGCGCCTCCATCCCGACCAGGGCGGCACCACATTCCTGGCAAGCAAGGTCAACCAGGCAAAAGACCTACTGCTGCGCGGATAAGCACCGCAGGGACTTGGGGAAACGGCCGCCTTGCCTGGCTGCCGCCGGGCGTGGCATGAGTGGGCCGTCGTGGTCCCCTCTCCCAAGACCGTGCGTAAGGCCGTGTTTCCCGTCGGCGGCCTCGGCACTCGCTTCCTCCCGGCGACCAAGGCGCAGCCCAAGGAAATGCTGCCTGTGGTCGACAAGCCGCTCGTCCACTACGCGGTCGAGGAGGCGCGCGCGGCCGGCATCGAGCAGTTCATCTTCGTCACCGGGCGCGGCAAGGCCGCGATTGCCGACCACTTCGACGTCTCCTATGAGCTCAAGCACCAGCTTTCGACGCGTAGCAAGGAAGCGGAGGTCATCGAGGACTGGCTGCCCGACCCCGGCCAGGTGTGCTTCACCCGCCAGCAGGAGCCCCTTGGGCTCGGCCATGCCGTGTGGTGCGCGCGCCACCTCGTCGGCGATGAGCCGTTCGCGGTGCTGCTCGCGGACGACCTCATGCTCGGCGAGCCGCCGTGCATGCGGCAGATGGTGGACGCGTACAGCCGCGTCGGTGGCAACCTGGTGTGCGTCGAGAACGTGGCCCCGGCGTTCACGTCGCGCTACGGCATCCTCGACGTCGCCGGCGAGGACGGCCGATTGGTCCGCGCGCGCGGCATCGTCGAGAAGCCGAAGCCCAGCCGCGCGCCATCTACGCTCGGCGTGGTCGGCCGCTACATCCTGCATCCGGGCATCTTCAATGTGCTCGAGAACGTCGAGCGCGGAACCGGCGGCGAAATCCAGCTCACCGACGGGCTGTTGGCGATGACCGGCACCGTGCCGTTCCACGGCCTGCGCTGCGACGCGCGCCGCTTCGACTGCGGCGACAAGGCCGGTTTCGTCGTTGCCAATGTCGCCGTCGCCCTCGAGCGCGAAGACATTCGCGATTATGTGCGCGAGCAGCTCGAGGCGCTCATCGGCGCTCCCCGTTCCACCCGCAAGGCCGCCGGCTAGGCGCGCTAAGGCAGAAGAGACACCCCATGCGTATCGCGATGATCGGCACCGGCTATGTCGGCCTGGTTGCCGGGGCCTGCTTCTCGGAGTTCGGCCACCATGTCACCTGCGTGGACAAGGACGAGCGCAAGATCGCCGCGCTGCACGCCGGCAAGATGCCGATCTACGAGCCTGGCCTCGATGACCTCGTCGGCAACAACGTGCGCGGCGGGCGGCTGGATTTCACCACCGACCTCGCCGGCCCGGTGAAGGATGCCGATGCGGTGTTCATCGCCGTGGGCACGCCCACCGCACGCCACGGCGAGGGCCACGCCGACCTCACCTACGTGTTCGCTGCCGCCGAGGAGGTCGCCGCGTCTCTGTCCGGCTACACCGTGGTGGTGACCAAGTCCACCGTGCCGGTAGGCACCGGCCGCAAAGTGCACAAGATCATCTCGGAGAAGGCGCCGGGCGCAGACTTCGACGTCGCTTCCAACCCGGAGTTCCTGCGCGAGGGTGCCGCCATCAACGACTTCATGCGGCCCGACCGCGTCGTCGTCGGCGCCGAGAGCGACCGCTGCCGCGCCGTGCTGCGCGATCTGTACCGGCCGCTGTTCCTCAACGAGACGCCGATCCTGATGACGTCGCTGGAAACGGCCGAGCTGACCAAGTACGCCGCTAACGCGTTCCTCGCCACCAAGATCACCTTCATCAACGAGATTGCCGACCTGTGCGAGGCCACCGGCGCCGACGTGCAGGAGGTCGCGCGCGGCATCGGTCTAGACGGCCGCATCGGCAAGAAGTTCCTGCACGCGGGTCCGGGCTATGGCGGCAGCTGCTTTCCCAAGGACACGCTGGCGCTGGTGCATCAGGGCAGGGAGCACGACACGCCACTGCGCATCGTCGAGACCGTCGTTGCGGTCAACGACGACCGCAAGGTTCGCATGGCCGAGCGCATCGTCCATGCCTGCGGCGGCAGCGTGCAGGGCAAGACCATCGCGGTGCTCGGACTCACCTTCAAGCCCAATACCGACGACATGCGCGAGGCGCCGAGCCTTGTCATCGTCCCGGCGCTGCAAAAGGTGGGCGCGCGGATTCGCGCCTTCGATCCGGAAGGCATGAGCGAGGCCAAGAAGCATGCCGAGCTCGACGGGGTTGCGTTCTGCAACAACGCCTACGAGACAATGGAAGGCGCCGACGCGCTGGTGATCCTCACCGAGTGGAACGAGTTCCGCAGCCTCGACCTTGAGCGCGCGCGCAGCCTTCTGCGCGATCCGGTGATGGTGGACCTGCGCAACATTTACCGCCCCGAAGAGGTGGTCGCGGCCGGCTTCTCATACACGTCGGTCGGCCGTCGCGCCGTCGCGCCGCCCAAGCGGCCCCGCAGCGTCTCGCTCGGGGGGCGCTGAGCGGAAACGGCAGCGATGTCATCGGACGAGTGGGGTCAAGGCCCCTGGAGCGGTGGCAACGGCATCAGCGTCGCGAGCGAATCGCGCGTCGTCCTGCGTGAGTACGCCGGCATCCCGATCGCCTTCCAGGTACGCACCGTGCTCGATGTGGAGCGCGCGGACGACGGCTTCACACTGACGGAGCGCGTGTTCGCTCCCACAATCATCAAGAACTACGACATCGTTTGGGGAGAGGGTCCCGACTCCTGGGAGTCATCCTTTGACCTCGAGCGCTGGGGCTTTCTGGTGGCGCGGGTGGGGTAGAAGGCGGTCGGTGCCGCGGCAATGGTATTCGACACGCCTGGCATAGACCTGCTCGAGGGACGCCGCGACCTCGCCGTCATCTGGGACATCCGCGTCGCACCGGGGTGGCGACGCTGTGGCGTCGGCAGCGACTTGTTCGCCGCCGCGGAACGCTGGGCCCGGGCGCGCGACTGCACCGAGGTCAAGGTCGAAACGCAGAACATCAACGTCGCCGCCTGCCGCTTCTACGAGAAGCAGGGGTGCGAGCTGCGCGCCGCCAACCGCGGCGTCTATCCGACGCTGCGCGATGAGGTCCAGCTCCTCTGGTACAAGGAGCTGTAGTCGGTCAGCCGAAACTCCGCTCGAGAACGCGCGCAGTGGGAAATCTCACATTGCGCCGCCGTGCCCGCCTTGAAATCTTGGCGCGGGGATTGGCGTTCTCCCCGGGGGAACCATGCGCACACGCCGTCTGGTCCGCGGAATCCTTTTCAGCCTTGCACTCGCGCTGCCGTCAGCCGCGGCGGCACAGACTGCTGCCGACGTTTGCAGGGCGCTGCCGCCGCCCACCACCACGACGTCGGCCGATCTCACCGTCGACGAGAATCGCCCGTGGCAGCCCGAGGGCGGCGAGTTCCGCGTCACCCTGCGCACCGCCGAACCCATGCCGGCAAATGCGCCGCTGCAAGCCTGCTTCCGCTGGCGCATCGATGGCGCGGCGTTTCAACCCGGGCCCTCGCCGCGCATCGTCGAGCGGCTGGCCGATGGCCGCGGCCTGGTGATCGCAGCGCGGGTGCCGGAGCTTCCCGCTACTGCCGATGCCCGCGTCAAAGGGCCTGCCAGGTTGGCCGAGATTCGCATCATTCTCGGCGAAGGCACGGCGGCCGACGTCACCGCCCTGGTCGGCATTACCTGGAATTGGCCCGCTTACGTCGCGGCGTTGGCCACCGTCCTGCTGATCCTGCTGATTGCGTACGCGATCAAGTGGGATCGAGGGTGGCGCGGGTCGGGCCTTCTCCTGCTCATCGGCACCGGAAAGGGCACCGCGAGCCTGTCGCAGTTCCAGATCGTGCTTTGGACAGCGGTCGTCGGTGCCTCGGTCGTCTACGTCAACATGTTATCTGGGACCTTGATCCCCATCACCAACGGCACGCTCGGCCTGTTGGGCATCTCGGCACTGGCGACCCTCGGGTCGCAGCTTCACGCCAAGGAAGAGCAAGCCAAAGTGACGGCCGTCGCAGCCGCCGCGGGTCCGCCGGTACCGGCCGCCGCAGCGCCGGCCCCCGCGACCCTCGTTGGGCCGCCGCGCGTTCCGAAGCTCTCTGACCTCGTGATGTCGCTCGAGGACGGCATCGAGGTGATCGACGTGACGCGCGTACAGATGCTGTTCTTCGCCGTCATCATCGCGCTGTTCGTCGCAATCAAGGTCTTCGCGGGCTATGTGATTCCCGACATCCCGGCGGAGTACCTCGGGTTGATGGGGATCAGCAACGGGGTCTTCGTGGCCGCCAAGTGGACGCGGCCACCAAATCCGTAGGCAGCTGCCGCTGGCCAGCTACTTGCCGGCCGGTGCTTCCCTGGCGCGCAGCATGCGCGCGATGCCGTCGAGCGTGTCGGCGAAATTGAGCGGCTGGGTGCCGGCCTGCGCGGCCGCAACGGTTGTCGGCTCGGCGGGCGGCGCCGGCTTGGGCGCCACCAGGGCGAGGTCGTTGGCCTGGCCGGCCGGTGAGATGACGACGCAGCCCATGCCGCGTGCTTCCAGCATTTTGCAGGCGTTCTGCGCCTCCGTGAGCGTCAGCTGGCCGATGCGCACGCGGTGATTCTCACCCTTGGCGTCGGGCAGCACCATCGTGGCCGGGTTCTTCAGGCTGGCGAGCACGACAGCGGACACTTGCTGCAGGCGGCGGGCGGCGTCCTCGTAGGCCCTGTAGGCGCCCGCCTGGATGGCCCAGCCGACCTCGTCGGTCGTGGTGGCCTTGGCGCCGGCCGGCTTGGCAACCGTGGGTGCGGCGGGCTTGGCCGGCGCGGGTGCGGGCTGCGTCGCGGTCGCCGGCCGGTTCATGGCGAGCGTGGTGGCCGGTGCCTGCTTCGGCTGCTTGGTGTAGTCGAGCGTCGCCAGGCGGTTGAACGCCATGTCGAATAGCTGGGTCATCTGGCCGTCGCGCGCCGCCGCGGTCTTGCCTCCCATCACCACGCCGATGAGGCGCGTGTTGCCGCGCACCACCGACGCCGCAAGGTTGTAGCCGGACGCGTCGATGTAGCCGGTCTTCAGGCCGTCCACACCGGCGTAGCGGCCCAGCAGTCCATTATGGTTGGTGTGCGTCGTGCCCTTGTACGTGAAGCTCGGCGTCGAGAAGTACGGATACTGCTTGGGGAAGTCGCGGATCAGCGCCATGCCAAGGCGCGCCACGTCGCGCGCCGTCGTGTACTGCTGGCTGTGGAACAGCCCGGACGAGTTGCGGAAGCTGGTGTGATTCATGCCCAAGGTCTTGGCCTTGGCGGTCATCTTCTTGGCGAACTCCTCCTCGCTGCCGCCAAGCGCTTCCGACAGCACCATCGCCGCGTCGTTCGCCGACTTGGTCACCAGGCCGCGGATGGCGTCCTCGACCGAGATCGACTGCCCCGCCTGCAGATAGAGCTTCGATGCCGGTTGGATCGAGGCGCGGCGCGAGATGGGCAGCTGCTGGCTCAGCTTGAGCTTGCCCTGCTCGATCGCCTCGAACGTCAGGTACAGGGTCATCAGCTTCGCCAGCGAGGCAGGCGAGGTGCTGACGTCTGGATTGGAGGAATAGAGGACGTTGCCGGTGGCGGCGTCCAACACAATCGCTGCCTCGGCGGCGGCGCGGGCCGGTGCGGACTGGAGGGCTAGAAGCGTTACTAGAGCGATGGCCGCGCTACGCAGCGGCCGCAAACGTGGCGTCAGCACTCTTCCGTCATCCCCCTGGCACGCCCCAGCCTCGAGCGCGCCAGTCTTCAAGCAGCCCGGCGCTGGCGGAATCTTAGCGGCACTGACTCCGCCGGGGCAAGAAAATCGGCCCCGGTCGCGTCAGCCTCCGCCCGGCAACCGCCCCCTGAGGTCCCGCCGCGCCGGCAACGATTCTCGCTCCCAGTGCCTAATGGCGCGTAAACCCGGGCAGCGCCGTGGCGGCGCCGGAGGGTCCGGAAAGTGGCCAACTTGTCGGCCGCCGCCGGGGGAGGGTAGTCTCGGAAAGCGGCCAACACCCTGGCTCTCCCCCCGCATTTAGATAGGGTTCACAGGGGCTTAAGGGGAGCCGTGCTAGCTCTTAATGGCGGTCCTGGCCGTCCGGACGGGGCAACTGGACCCCACCGTCGGACACTCTAGATTCGAGGCCTATTGGTTCAGCATGGCGCGTAGACCGGACAGGCCCGATGGCAACACCCCCAGCGTGGGACTCGCCACTCGGACTCGCCCCAAGACCAAGAAGCCGGACATGTACAAAGTCCTGCTCCTGAACGACGATTACACCCCGATGGAGTTCGTCGTGCAGGTGATCCAGGATATTTTCCATCGGGACCGCGAGACGGCAACGCGAATCATGCTCCACGTCCACCAGAAGGGGGTGGGCGTGTGTGGCGTGTACAATTACGAAGTTGCCGAGACAAAGGTAGCGCGTGTCGTGGAGATCGCGCGGCAGCATCAGCACCCCCTTCAGTGCACCATGGAGAGAGAGTAGTGTCCGGTTTCTCGAGCCATCTGGAACGCAGCCTGCATCGCGCGCTCACTCTCGCGAATGAGCGCCACCACGAGTACGCGACGCTCGAGCATCTCCTGCTCGCGCTTACCGAGGACCAGGACGCGCTCGCGGTCCTGAACGCCTGCAATGTCGAGGTCGACGCGCTGCGCAAGGAGCTCACCGGGTATCTCGACGAGCAGGTGCCGAACCTCGTCGTGGACAGCGTTGAGGAGGCGCGTCCCACCGCCGGCTTCTACCGCGTCACCCAGCGCGCGCTCATCCATGTGCAGAGCTCCGGCCGCGAGGAAGCGACCGGCGCCAACGTGCTCGTCGCCATCTTCTCGGAGCGCGAGTCGCACGCTGTATACTTCCTGCAGCAGCAGGACATGACGCGTCTCGACGCGGTTAGCTACATCTCGCACGGCATCGCCAAGGCGCCGGGCACCTCCGAGGAGCGCCGCGTGCGCGGCAACGACGACGACCAGGAGGAGGGCTCCGGCCGCAAAGGCCCCGAGGCGCTCTCGGCCTACTGCGTCGACCTCAACCGCAAAGCCGCCGCCGGCAAGATCGACCCGCTCATCGGCCGCGACACCGAGGTCGACCGCACCATCCAGGTGCTGTGCCGCCGCGCCAAGAACAATCCGCTGTTCGTCGGCGACGCCGGAGTTGGCAAAACCGCCATCGCCGAGGGCCTGGCGCTGCGCATCGTCGAGGGCAACGTCCCTGAGGTGCTGAAGGACGCGCGCATCTACTCGCTCGACATGGGCTCGCTGCTCGCCGGCACCCGCTACCGCGGCGACTTCGAGGAGCGTGTCAAGGCCGTGCTCACCGAGCTCGAGAACGACGACGACGCCATCCTGTTCATCGACGAGATCCACACCATCATTGGCGCCGGCGCGACGTCCGGTGGAGCGATGGACGCGTCGAACTTGCTTAAGCCGGCGCTCGCCCAGGGCACGCTGCGCTGCATCGGCTCGACGACCTACAAGGAATACCGGACGATCTTCGAGAAGGATCGCGCGCTGGCGCGCCGCTTCCAGAAGATCGACATCGCCGAGCCCTCGGTCGAGGACGCGGTCAAGATCCTGCGCGGCCTCAAGCCGTACTTCGAGGATTACCACAAGGTGCGCTACACCTCGGAAGCCATCCGCACGGCGGTCGAGCTGGCGGCGCGCTACATCAACGACCGCAAGCTGCCCGACAAGGCCATCGACGTCATCGACGAGGTCGGTGCGGCCGAGATGCTCAAGCCGGAGAACAAGCGTCGCAAGGTGATCGGCGTGCGCGAGGTGGAAGCCATGGTCGCCAAGATGGCGCGCATTCCACCGAAGGCCGTCAGCCGCGACGACAAGCAGGTGCTGCGCAACCTGGAGCGCGACCTCAAGGCCGTCGTGTTCGGGCAGGACAAGGCCATCGAGGCGCTCGCCTCGTCGATCAAGCTTGCCCGCGCCGGCCTGCGCGAGCCGGAGAAGCCGATCGGCAACTACCTTTTCTCGGGCCCGACCGGCGTCGGCAAGACCGAGGTCGCGCGCCAGCTCGCCTCGACCCTGGGCGTCGAGCTGATCCGTTTCGACATGTCCGAGTACATGGAGCGCCACTCCGTCTCGCGGCTCATCGGCGCGCCACCGGGCTACGTCGGCTTCGACCAAGGCGGCCTCATGACCGATCAGGTTGACCAGCACCCGCATGCTGTGCTCCTGCTCGACGAGATTGAGAAAGCGCACCAGGACGTGTTCAACCTGCTGCTGCAGGTGATGGACCACGGCAAGCTCACCGACAACAACGGCAAGTCGGTCGACTTCCGCAACATCATCCTGATCATGACCACCAACGCCGGCGCCTCCGAGCTGCATAAGCAGGGCATCGGCTTCGGCCGCGGTATGAGGTCGGACGAGGACCAGGAGGCGATCAACCGCCTGTTCACGCCCGAGTTCCGCAACCGTCTAGACTCGATCATCGCCTTCTCGCCGCTCGAGCCCGAGATCGTGGCGCGCGTTGTCGACAAGTTCGTTCTGCAGCTCGAGGCGCAGCTGCAGGATCGCAACGTGTCGATCCAGATGTCCGACGAGGCGCGCGCGTGGATCGCGAACAAGGGCTTCGACAAACTGTTCGGCGCCCGGCCGATGTCGCGCTTCATCCAGGAGCAGGTCAAGAAGCCGCTCGCCGAGGAGCTCTTGTTCGGCAAGCTGGAAAAGGGCGGCCACGTCGTCATCACGCTCAAGGACGACAAGCTCGCCTTCGAGCTCACCGCCGACATGTCGCCTAAGCAGGCCGATCCGGAAGAGGACGACGCCGGCGAGGACAAGGTGCCGGTGCTGGTCCACTAGACCGGCGAAAAGCGAACCAGCATAGGCCCGCCGGAACCGGCGGGCCTTTCGCTTTCTCAGCGGGCGATCTTCGAGGCGACGTTCATGCCGCCGGTCGTCGTGTAGGTGATGCTTACCGACTGTCCGACCGCCAGGCCGGTCATCGTGGTCGGCGGCAGGATTGCCACGGGAGTGCCGCCAATGGTGATGGTGCGGCCCTGGGTGGCGGTGATGATGCCCTTGGCGTTGCCCATGTTGATCGGCATGCCGACGCGGAAGGCGGCCATGTCGATCTGCGGCGGCAGGGTGATGTTGGTGCCGCCGACCACGACCACCCGCTGCATGGGGTCCATGGCGCTGATGACGCCTTTGACTTCGGCCGCCCAGGCCGCGGCTGCCGCCAGCGCGGCTGCGCCCGCCGCCATCCCCGCAATCCACGTCCGCATGCGATCATGGTGATCCAAGTTCGCGGAGGGATGCAACATGCAACGCGGCTCGCTGACGGCGGCGCTTCCCCAGCAGTTGAAGTCGGAGCTGGTCACGTCGCTCGCGCAGGCGGCGTCCATGCGCATCGAGCGCATCGTCTCGACCGGGCACACGACGCCGGCCGGCACCTGGTACGACCAGGAGTGGAACGAGTGGGTGCTGCTGGTATCGGGCCGCGCGCGCCTGCGCTTCGCCGATGACACGGCGGAGGTCGCGCTTGCGCCGGGTGACTACGTCAACATTCCCAAGCGTCGGCGTCACCGCGTGGAGTGGACGGATCCTCAGGTCCCCACGGTATGGCTCGCGGTGCACTACGCGTAGGCTCGCCTGGGCACGCTGTCCCGCCCGCGCTCGCCCTCGAGCCAGACGCGACCTCGAGCGCGCCTTGCTACCGGCAGTTGATGGAGCGGTAGTGTTGCAGAGGTGGTCGCATGCGTAGTTGGCACGAGTGCGTTGTCCTTTCGTTGGTGGTGCCGCTGCTCGCCGCGATGCTGTGGACGGCGGGGACGGCACGCACCGCCCGTGCCGCGACGATGACGTTCACCGGCGTGCACACTGGTTGCGGCGCGCCGCCGGAGGCTTTCCAAGGCCACATCGAGGACAACATCGTCGCGACGCCGGAGGGCTTCGGCACCCTCGCGGCGGCCGGCGCCATCGGCGACGTCGGCCACATGGACGACGGCGGCACCGGGTGTGCGCGCGCGGTGCTGTTCGAGCTGTTCGAGGCGGCGGCTCTCGCGCCGGACGGTACGCCGGTCGCAAGCGGCCCCCGTCGCTTCGACGCCAAAACCGTGGAGATGCGTCCGCTCGGTCCGACCGCCTGGTGCGCACCGGAGCACGAGGATGGTTTCTTCTACGGTGATGCCTTCGACAACGTCCGGTGGGAGGGGTTCCGGGGCGCCAGCCTCGTCGCCAGCCACGCCTTCTTTGTCGGCACTGGCGCACCGTACACCTTCGCCTTCGGCGATCTGTTCCACGACCTCTCGGCGCTGCGCCTGACCGCGCAGTTCCCGGCACCGGAGCTCGGCGGCACGTGCTGGGACTCGCCGTGCGCCCACTTCGAGGTCGACAACCTTGTGCTCGTCGGCCTCGCGGTGACACCGGTGCCGCTTCCCGGCGCTCTCGTGCGGCTGGTCGGCGCCCTCGCGGTCCTGGCGGGAGCGGGGCTGCGCCGGACGGCTTCCACGGCGCGCTGAAGGTTCGCGCCCAAGTCCTTGTCCTGCCCCGGTATGTCGGTCGGTAGGCAATCCTTGCCCATTGTGACGGCCGAACAGGTTGGTAGAAAGTGATGCCAACCAAGCGACCGCAGGTTGTGCCCTGATCACAGACCGCGGGAGGAAGCCCGTCGAGGCTACGGGTTCGGGGGCAAGGTCGTGACGCCGCAGAAGCTAGTCGACGTCCTGAAGAAGCACGATCGCTATGTGCGCGGCCTGAGCGGCGGCGCGCGTGCCGACCTGCGCGGCCAGAACCTCTCCGGCCCGCGTCTCGCTGGCGTCAACCTGCGCGATGCCTCGCTCGCCATGGCGCGGTTCAACGGAGCGCGTCTCGTCGGCGCCGTGCTCGTCGACGTGGACCTCAGCTCCGCCGACTTGCGCGACGCGACCCGTGAACCTCACCCTCGCCAGGCTCGCCCCCGAACTGCAGCGTGCACTGCGGGAGCACGCGGTGTGGGCCGACTCCGGCGGCGCCCACGGCATTCGTGCGGTGCTCGACGGCCAGGACCTCGCCGGCGTCGAGTTGTCGGGCGCCTATCTTTCGGGGGCCAGCTTGGTACGCTGCAACCTGGCGGACGCCATTCTTTCCGGCGCCAAACTGATCCTGGCTGACTTGCGCGAGGCCAACCTCACCGGCGCCGACTTGCGGCGCGCCGACCTCTCCGGCACCGTGCTGGTTGGCGCCAAGCTCGTGCGCGCCAAGCTCGCCCACGCCGTGCTGAAGCGAGTCGAGCTGCGCGACGGGCAAGGGCGCGCGACCGGCAAAGTAGCCCCCACCAACCTGCGCGGCGCATCGCTGATCGACGCCGATCTTAGTTTCGCCGACCTCTCCGAAGCCGCCATCGATCCGCCCGCCGCCGCGGACTGACGGCGCTCCGGCCAAGGGGTCTGCCCGGACCGCGCTCCAGGCTGCGACAGTTTGCGGGTGGTTAATTTCAGCCACTGCGACGTGTCCCCGCGCTAAGATTGAGCATTGGTTCCCGGGGAGGACCGGTATGCGACGCGGAGCGTGGTTTGCGCTGGCCATAGTCGGCGCGGTGGGAATTCTGCCTGCCCTGCAGGGCTTCGCCCGCGAGAAGGGAGATGACCTTGAGTTCTGCGCCGAGCAGATCGAGCGGCTCAAGGAAGCGCTCAAAGGCGACATCCCGGACATGAACGTACGCGGCGCCGCCGACGAGGAACTCGGCGAGGCGCTGGAGGCCTTGGAGGACCGCGACGTCGAGGAATGCGTCGACGCGCTTGAGGAAGCGTTCGAGCACCTCGGCATGTCCCTGCGCGGACCCGCCCCCGCGGCGGTGCGCCAGGCAGCCATCGACGCCGGCCTGGCGCCGCTTTCGACGGTGGCAATCCCGAGGCCGGCCGACCTCAATGATTACATCCGCCCCGGCCAGGAGCAGGCGGCGGTGCAACTCGGCAAGGCGCTGTTCTGGGACATGCAGGTCGGCAGCGACGGCAAGGCGTGCGGCTCCTGTCATTTCCACGCGGGCGCCGATAACCGGCTCAAGAACCAGATCAATCCCGGCACCAAAGGCGGCGACACCAAGTTCGGCGTGACGATCACCGACGCCGGCAAGGCCAAAGGCCTCACCGCGCCGGAGTTCGGCCCCAACTACGTGCTGAAGGCCGATGACTTCCCGTTGCGGCTGCTCGCCGATGCCGAGGAGCCCAACTACAACAAGCGCGTCCTGCTGCGCGACACCAACGACGTGATCTCGTCCCAGGGTGTGATGAAGTGGCGCTTCGACGGCATCGAGGCGGGGGCCGCGCGCGACGTGGGCACGCCCATGGCGGATGATGTCTTCACTGTCCAGGGCGTCAACACCCGCCGCGTCGAGCCGCGCCATACGCCGACCATGATCAACGCCGTGTTCAACCACGAGCAGTTCTGGGACGGCCGCGCCAAGAACTTCTTCAACGGCGTCAATCCGTTCGGCCGCATGGACCGCAACGCGAGGATCCTGGTGGTCGAGAACGGCGCCGTCGTGGAGCGCCAGCTCGTCATGGAGTTCGCCAGTCTCGCTTCCCAGGCGGTCGGTCCGCCGTTGTCGGAAGACGAGATGTCGTACACCGCGCGCACCTTCCCAGACCTCGGCAAGAAGATGCTGGCGCTGCGTCCGCTGGCGACGCAGGAGGTGCACCCGCTCGACAGCGTGCTTGGCCCGCTTTCACGCGCCATCAGCGGCCAGCTCGGCCTCACCACCGCCACCTACGCCGACATGGTGCGGGCGGTGTTCCAGCCGCTGGTGTGGGAATCCACCCAGGTCGTCACCTTCGAAGGCGACGTGCGCAGCGTGCGTACCGCCGCCCAGGTGCCCGCCCACGCCAAGTCGTACAGCCTGATGGAGGCGAATTTCGCGCTGATCTTCGGTCTGGCCATTCAGATGTACGAGTCGACGCTGATCTCCGATCAGACTCCGTTCGACGCGTTCCTGGCCGGCGACGACAAGGCGCTCGACGCCGACCAGCTGGTTGGCCTGCTGACCTTCATCAATCGCGGCACCCCGGAGCAGAAGTCGAACCCCCTTTTCAAGGGCATCCGCCAGGGCAACTGCGTGGCCTGCCACGTAGGCCCGGAGCTCACCCAGGCGAGCAACACCTTCATGGGGCGCGGCATCCACCTGTCGGACCAGCCCGCCGCCATGGTCGACGGCCGCCTGGTCGTTGGCACGGGGCGGGGCGCTCTGCTGCTTGACCGGGGTTTCTCCAACATCGGCGTGCGGCCGACGGCCGAGGACATCGGCCACGGCGGTGCCGAGTTCGGCATCCCGTTCTCGCGCCAGCCCTTGGCGCGGCTCGACCTGCCGGCCAACGCCTTCGAGGTGCTCGTCGAGGGCCAGATGATGGCGCCGCAGCTCGGGATTCCCGGCTCGTTCAAGATTCCGGGCTTGCGCAACGTCGAGCTTACCGGGCCGTACTTCCACAACGGCGGCTTGGCGACGCTCGGCCAGGTCGTCGAGTTCTACGATCGCTTTGGCGACTTCGCCGACGTCAACATCAAGGAGCTCGACGTCAAGATGGCGCTCGTTGACCTTGAGGAGGAGGACGAGGTCGCGCTCATCAAACTGATGATCGCGATGACCGACGAGCGCGTGCGCAACGAGGCCGCGCCGTTCGACCGGCCGCAGTTGTTCATCCCGATGGGCCACCCCGGCGACCATGCCAAGATCGGCTGCGCCGCCGGATTCCTCCCCTGCGAGGATCGCGTCGAGGTGCCGGCCGTCGGCGCGGGCGGCCGCACCGCCAAGGGCCTCCTGCCTTTGCAGCCCTTCCTCAACATCCCCCAACTGAGCACCAAGGGCGAGGATGACGAAGAAGAGGAGGACGAGTAAAGCGTCCCTCAGACCTACCGCAGCGAATTGGCGGCGGCTTCCGCCTCGGCACTGCGCGCCGCCATGCCCATCGTGTCGAACAGGTAGGCGGCGATCCGGTAGTTGACCTGAGCCTCGATCGGCTGGGTCGTGCGTAGCGTGTCGCCGAGGCCTTTCAGCGTCCGCGCCTCGCCCAGGCGATAGCCGGTGGCCTCGAACACCACGCGTGCGCGCACCAGCGTGTCGGCGGCTTCCTCGCCGCGCCCGGTCTCGCGCAGCAGCGACGCCAGAGCCAGCAGGGCGTCGGCGGCGCCGACCTCGTCGTCGTTCTGGATCAGCATGTCGTGCGCGGCGCGGAAGTTGCGCTCGGCGAGCATGGGATTGCCGCCGCGCTGTTCGATGCGCCCGAGGGCGATCTGCGCCATGGCCTCGCCGATCTGGTTGCGAGCGGTGCGGTTCATCTCCAGCGCTTGCTGCAGCGCTTGGCGCGAATCGGCGCCGGCCAGCGCGTTCATCTCGGCCAGGGCGATCAGCACGTGCGCCTCGGCCTGCGGGTCTCCGAGCTCCCGGATCAGCATCTGTGCGTCGGCATACAGCGCGCGCGACGCCTCGTGGCGCTCGACGCCGCGTTCCAGGTCGGCCAGCCCGATGGTGGCGTAGATCTGTCCGAGCACGTCGCGTGCCTCGCGGTACAGCACCAGCGCCTTGCCGTAGACCTCCCGCGCCTGCAGCGGCCGCCACGTGCGGTGCTCGAGGCGCGCGAACTCGAGCTGTTCCTGCGCCTCGGCGATCGGCTCGCCGGCCTGCTGCGTGGCCAGGATCTGGTTGCGATGCTCGACGCGCTCGGCCTCGAAGTCGTCGGGGTAGTTGCCGGTGACCTCGTCCTGGGTACGGCGCGCGAGCGTGGCGCCGGCGGCATCCCCGGTCGTGGTGAAGATCGCCAGCGCTCGCGCCGCGTCACGGCGCGCGGCGAGGATCAGGCCGAGGCGGCGCTCGGAGTCGGCGCGGCCGAGCAGCGAGCGCGCTTCGCCGCCCCAATCCTGCAGCGCGTGGTAGCGCTCCACGGCCAGGTCGAACACTTCGCGCGCGCGCTCGTTGTTGAACTGCGCGCGCTCCAGCTCGCCGAGCGCGAAGGTCGCGTCGGCCTGGCCCCTGGCGTCGCCGGCGGCGGCAAACACCGCCTCCGCCTGGCCTAGCACCTGGCGGCCGCGCTCGCCCTGGCCCATGGCACGGTCGAGGCTGCCCATAGCCAGCAGCGTGCGGCCCTCGCTGGTGCGGTCGCCGTCGCTGCGGAAGGCGGCCAGCGCCCGCTCGTAGGTCTGCCGCGCCTCCAGGTCGCGGCCGACGTTGGCGGCGCGCTCGGCTTCGCGGAGCAGTTGCTGGCCGCGCGACTCGGCGCTGGCGCCTTTGGGCGTGTTGGCGGCGACTGCCGCCTCGGGTGTGGCCTGGGTGTCCTTGCGCGCCTGGTCGCCGCTGTCGCCGCAGGCGGACAACGCCAGCGCCCCGGCAAGGGCGAACGAAATGCGTTTCATCGTGCCTCTGGGATGTGGCGCCGGCGCTAGCGGCCGCGCGGCGGCTCCAGCGCGGCGGCAAGGCGCTTTTCCACGCGCTCCACCAAAGTCCGCGCCTCGATGTTGTGGTCCGGGAACTCGTCGATATTGGCCTTCACCAGGATCGGATCGGGCTCGACGTCCTCCGGGTGCGCATCGGGGTTCTCGTAGAAGTTCGTCGCCGGCGGCGGTATGATGTAGACGGCGTCCACCGGCGGCAGGTCGAGGAGGCGATTGGCCTCGGCGACCTTGTTGGTGATGCCGTTCCACGCCTGCTCGGCGGTGCGGTACGCCACGGCCGCGTCGGCCGAGTTGCCGCCAGCGCGCAGCGCGTCGCCCAATCCCAGTTGCGCTTCGACCACGCCCAGCAGTAGGTGCGCGTCCGTCATGCGCTGGGCCCCGTCGCGGAACCCGTTGGCGTCGCTGGCGAGGGCCAATGCGGCCCGCGCGCGTCCCTCCGCGTTGCGGCTCTGCGCGAACAGGACGTTTGCGGCCTGTCCGTGCTGGTTGGCGGCGTCGGTGTCGCCCATCTCGCGCGCCGTCGCCGCTGCAGCCACGCGGGCGATGGCTTCTTCTTCTTTCCAGCCGGAGCGCTGCGCGGCGGCGATGGCACGCTCCAGGCTCACGCGGGCGGCGGCGGGGTTGCCGCCGAAGAGTTCCAGCTGGCCCAGCTTGCGCAGGGCTTCCGCCTCGGCCCGGTTGCCCGACGGTGCGAGTGCTGCCGCGGCGTCGGCGTACTGCTTGCGGGCCATCTCGAGGCGGCCCTGCAGCCGTTCGAGATCGCCGAACGCAATCGCCGCACGGCCGACGCCGGCCGCGTTGCCTGCTGCGGTGAACAGGGCGCGGCTCTGTTCCAGGCTCTCGACTGCCTGGCGATTGAAGCCGCGCCGGATGTCGATTGCGGCGATCTGCAGGTTGGCGTCCGCCTCGCGATCCTTGTCGCCGGCGGCGTTGAACAGGCTGCACGCGTCGGCGAACAGGGCGCGCGCGAGGTCGACGCGGCCCAAGCGGAACTCGAGCTGCGCGGTGATCAGCGCGATGTCGGCCAAGCCGACCTTGTCGCCGAGCTGGTCGTAGATCTTGCGCGCCTGGTCGAGCGCCGCGCGGGTCCGTTCCTCGCCGTTGCGCAACAGCGGCGCGTCCTCGATGCCGAGCAGCACGTGCGGATCGCTCTTCGGCTCGGGCGCGCGCTGCCACTGCTGGCGCGCCAGCGCGTAGTACTCCGACGCCTTGGCCCACTGGAACGTGTCCTTCTCGAGGTCGCCCATGGACGCATACACGCGTGCCACGCCGATGGGGCTGCCGCCTTGCTGATAAAGAGCGAGGGCGGCCGAGTAGCTTTGGCGCGCCCGCGCGCTCTGCCCGATCATGTGCTCCAGGCGGCCTTCGCCGAGCACGACGGACGCTTCGCCGAGCACGTCCTTGGCGGCGCGATAGGATTGCCTGGCGCGTTCGTACGTCTTCCGCGCTGCTTCGGTCTGGCCCATGTTGGCTTCGCGCGCCGCCTGAGTCATCAGCGCAGCGGCGGCGTCGCGGTCGGCGCGCGGCGCGTCCGTGGTCCGGGCGGCAGTCGTCTGCGCCGGCGCGGCTTCTTCGCTCCGCGGCACCTGCGACGCGCCGGCAATGAACAGGGCGATGGCGACGAGCGCCGACAGCGACGCGGCGGCGGCGCGCGCCGGGCCGCGAATCAAGACGGCGGCGGCGATGGCCGCGCCGGCGAACAGGAAGGCGGCCAGCCCCCACGCCGTCGTCAATGCGCCCACCCACTGGTCCATGCAACGCGCCCCGTGCCGCTTCGCGCCCGGACAGTACCAAATGCGCCGATGCGGCGGAAACGGCAGCTGCCTGGCTCGGTCTCGGCCGTTCTAGTCGTCACCGCCGGCGTGACGGTAGGGACTGTGCTCAGCGAAGTCCGCCATCTCGGCCTCGACGTGTGCCCGCTCGCGCACCAGGTAGTCCTCCACGGCGGCGCGGAAGCCCGGATCGGCGATCCAGTGGCACGAGTGCGTGCGCGCCGGAAGGTAGCCGCGGGCGAGCTTGTGGGGCCCCTGCGCCCCGGCCTCGACGCGGGCGAGGCGATGGGCGATCGCATACTCGATCGCCTGGTAGTAGCAGACTTCGAAGTGCAGGGAGCGCTGGTACTCCGTGCAGCCCCAGTAGCGCCCATATAGGCCGTCGCTGCCGCGCAGGTTGAGCGCGCCGGCGATGGGCTCGCCCGCCTTGAAGGCGATCACCAGCACCACCTCGTCGGCCATGCGCTCGCCGAGCAGCCTGAAGAACGTGCGGTTCAGGTACGGGCGGCCCCATTTGCGGCCGCCGGTGTCCATGTAGAAGGCGAAGAACGCGTCCCACAGCGCGGGGGTGATTGCGTCCCCGGTGAAGGTGTCGACGGAGATGGTTCCGCCGGCCAGCGCCTCGGTGCGTTCCTTCTTCACCGCCTTGCGCTTGCGCGAGGCGAAGGTGGCCAGGAAGTCATCGAACGAGTCGTAGCCGCGGTTGGCCCAGTGGAACTGCTCGCCGGTTCGGGCGCTCAAGCCGCGCTGCACCATCGCCTCGCTCTCGGCGCCGGTGCAGAAGTTGACGTGCAGCGACGAAGCCCCGGCCTGCTGCGTCTCGGCAATCAGCGCATCCACCAGCGTGCGGCGCGCCTGACCCACGTCGATGCCGGGCCGAACCAGCAGCCGCGGACCGGGTACGGGGGTGAACGGCACGGCGACCAAAAGCTTAGGGTAGTAGCGGCCGCCGGCGCGCTCGAACGCTTCGGCCCATCCGTGGTCGAACACGTACTCCCCGTAGCAATGGTCCTTCAGGTACGCGGGTGCGGCCGCCGCGATGCTGCCGCTCGCGTCCTCCAGGACCATATGATGCGGCGTCCAGCCGGTGCGTCCGCCCACGCATCCGCTGTCCTCGAGGACGCGCAGGAAGCGATGGTGCACGAACGGGTTGCCCGCGCCCATGCTCGCGCCGGCGCAGGCATCCCAGGCCGTTTCGTCCACCGCCGCGATCCGAGCCACCACCTGGGCACGAACTGCGTCGGAGTCGCCCATGCGTCAGCTGAGCTCGAAGATCGCATCGATTTCCACGACGGCGTCGAGCGGCAGGGAATCCGTGCCAACCGCGAAACGCGCATGGCGGCCCGGCTCGCCGAAGACTTCGGCCATCAGGTCCGAGGCGCCGTTCAGCACCTGCGGGTGCTCCTTGAAGCCGGTCACCGCGTTGACGAAGCCGCCGAGCTTGATGCAGCGGCGTACGCGGTCGAGGTCGCCGTCGGCGGCCGCCTTCACTTGGCTCAGGATGTTGATGGCGCACAGGCGGGCGGCGCGCTTGGCGTCCTCGACGCTCACCGCCGCGCCGACCTTGCCCGCATACTTGAGAGTGCCGGCCTCGGTAGGCAGCTGTCCGGCGATGTAGACGGTGGCGCCGCTGTGCACGAACGGCACGTAGTTGGCAACCGCCTTGGCAGGCGGCGGCAGGGTTACTCCCAGCTCGCGCAAACGCGCGTCGATCTTACCGGCCACGGGCTCCTCCCAAGGGACTTCCACGTCGGCGCGACCCGGGCCGGGCGCGCGAAGGGACAAGCTTAGCGAGGGATGCGTGTGGGTGCCACAAGGGCGGATTCGGGCGCCGCACCCCAGGCTGGGCCTGTGCCTAGGCGCCCGGCTTGGCGCCAGCACCCGCGCGCTGCAGTGCCATCGCCTCCCACTCCTCGGCGAGCTTCAGCAGGCGGCGGCGAACCCCCTCGTCCTCGACCCCATCGGCCACGCGTCGCATCGCCTGAGCGCGGGCGTGCCACCGCTCGATTCTGATCCACGCCGACCCTGTGGTTGGTGCGCGCGGCACCACCCGCGCTCGCGGGCGATGTAGCGTGGCCGCTACCGGCGACAAGCGTCAGCAGGACGGTGGAAACGGCCTGTGGCAATCGACCGCAAGCCGGCACAGGAACCGGCTAGCTGGCGAGGCGCGTGTAGCGCAGTCCGCGGCTGCGCTTCTGCTTGTAGAGGGCGAGCGAGGCACGCTGGAACAGGCCGGGCAGGGACGTGCCGACTTCGTAGTTGGCGCAGCCGATGCTTGCCTCGACCGCGACGGTCTCGCCGTCGAAGTCCACGACCGTCTCGCGCAGTTGCGTCTGCAGGCGGCGGGCGCGATAGACGCCCTCACGCGGGCTGGTGTGGGCGAGCAGCACGGCGAATTGGTCGCCGGCGATGCGGGCCACAAAATCGGTGGTGCGGACGTTCTTGACGAGAACCTCAGCCATGGCGCGCAGCACCTCGTCGCCGCCGCCGTGGCCGAAGCGGACGTTCACTTCCTTGAAGCGGTCCACGTCGAAGATCGCCAGCACGCCGGTGTCGCCGTGGCGGTTGGCGCTCTGCAGCACTTCTCGCAGGCGCTCCTCGAGCGCTCGGCGGTTGGCGATGGCGGTGAGGAAATCCGTGCGGGCGAGGGGAGCGAGGGTGGAGGCCAGGTTGCCGATGTGCTCTTCGAGCACGGCCATGCGCTCCTCGCTGCCCTGTACCATGCTTAGGGCGCGCTCGGGCGCCGCCAGTTGTCGTGTCTGTTCCGCGCGCGACATGGTGGGATGGCGACAGATGGCGTTGACTATCTGTCCCGCCAGGATGCCCATCCGGCTCTGCTGTGCCGTTGCGTCGCGCCCGCGGCGCGCCATCTCCAAGTCGTGTTGGACCGCGCTCATGCTCGCACCCATGACCAATCCCCAACTGCGTTCTCTTGCACCGCGGCTTGAGCGCCGCCGCTTCTTCAAACGCAATGCTTGTGCCAGGAGAAATCTTTTACAGATCAGTAGTTTAGAAACCGTCAACGGAGCCGGTGCGGTTGCCATGCGCGGCACTTTCTGCTCCCCGGCAAAAGCGCGCCGCCGCTTCTGCCCGGCGGCGCTATTGTCGGCGGCATGGCTCGATGGACCGCTTGCATCGTTGGCGCCGTGCTGCAGTTGCTGCTCGCTGCGCTTAGCAGCGCGGCCGACTTGGTGCCGCAACGCGCGCTGTTCGAGCTTGCCCTAGTGCCCGGCGGCGCGCCCGGCGTGGTCGCGGTCGGCGGCCGCATCGCCTTCGAGTACGAGGTCGTCTGCGATGGAGCCGTGACCCGGCACGCCCGTCAGCTCCTGGTGCGCGACGCCCTCGGCAAGGTGACAGAGGTGCGCTCGACGGCGCGCCTGTGGGAGCGCGCCGACGGCGGGCGATATGACCTTCGAGACGACCAACGTCTACGGAACGCAGCAGGACCCGCCGTTTGCCGGCCGCGCGGTGCGGGCTCCCAACGCAGCCGGGCAGGGGCATGTCGACCTGGACGTGCCGGGCGGCACCTTCGCGCTCGGCCCCGCCACGCTGTTTCCGTCCGCGCATTCGCGCGCGGTGCTCGATGCCGCGCTGCGCGGCAACCGGATGGTGACTCACAAGCTCTGCGAGGGCGGCTCGCCTGCGGCGTACACCGTGGTAAGCGTGGTAATCTCCGACCCGCGGCCGCCGGATCGCACCGAGCCCGGATTGGCCGGGAAAAGCTCGTGGAATGTCCGCGAGGCGCATTTCCGTCCGGGCAGCATCGCCGAGACCCCCGCGTACGAGATCGGCTTTCGCCTCTACGAGGGCGGCATCATCGACATCCTCGAGCTCGATTTCGGCACCTTCCGGGTAGCTGCAAGGCTAGCATCCCTGGAGATACTGCCGGCGCCGCGCTGTTAGCGGTGGGCACGGGGCTCGGTAGTGTCTCATGAGACACTACCAGGGGCTCGGCAGACTTGCACGGGAGGCTCCGGCTCGGCTAAGGCCTCGGGGCGCCTGGACGAAGCTGTAAGGGTTATTGGGCGCCCGGGGGCCGCGGTGACGCCGAGAGAGCTCGTCGACATTCTGCGCAAGCACGAGCGCTACGTGAAACGCCAGGCCGACGGCGCACGCGCCGACTTGCGTGGGGAGGACCTGTCCGGCCTGCGCCTGCCCGGGCTCAAGCTCCAGGACGCCTCGCTGGCCGGCGCCGACTTCCACAACTCCGACATCAGCCAGGGCGACTTCAGCGGCGCGGACCTCTACGGCGCCAACCTCGAGCGCGCGGTGGCGAGCGCCGCAAACTTCGAGCGCGCCGATATGCGCGGCATCCGCCTCTGCGGCAGCCTGCTCACCAAGTGCGCGCATGCGCGGCGCCGACCTGCGTCCCGGTCTGGTGCGCGGCTCCAACGATCTGCAGCACGCGGATCTATCCGACGCCAATCTCGACCAGTCGAACTTGGAACGCGTCAAGGGCGACAACGCCAAGCTGCGGCATGCGTCGTTGCGCGAGGCCAACCTCAAGAAGGCGATCCTGCCCAACTCCGACCTGCGCGGCGCTGATTTGTCCGGGGCCGATCTGCGCTCGGCGTTCCTGAGCGGAGCCGATCTCGCCGGCGCCAACATCGGCCAAGCCAAGCTGAATGGCGCGCGCCTCATCGGCGCCATCCTCGTTGGCGTCGATCTGCATTCGGCCGACCTGCGCGACGCGGCCGGCCTCGGCCTCGCCAAGCTGCCCGCGGACGTCCAGAAGATCGTCCGCGAACACGTCGTATGGTCGGAGTCGGGCGGAACGCACGGCAGCCGCGCGGTGCTGGAGTCCGCCGATCTGCACGGCGTCGACCTCGCCGGCATCTACCTTAGCGGCGCGGGCATGAAGGGCTGCAATTTTTCTAACGCGGTCCTCACCGGCGCGCAGTTCGTGCTCACCGACTTGGGCGAGGCGAACCTGTCCAACACCGACTTGCGCCGCGCCGACCTCTCCGGTGCGCAGATGGCGGGCGCTAACCTGGCGCGCGCCAAGCTGTCCTGCGCCGTCCTGAAGCCGGTCGAGTTGCGCGATCCCAAGGGCAACCTGACCGGCAAGATGGCGGCCACCAACTTGCGCGGCGCAATCCTCACCGACGCCGACATCAAGAACGTCGATTGGTCCGAGGCGGTGGGAGCCGAGGGCCTCGGCACCGTGAAGTAGCGGCCGCCTGGACGCTACTCCCCTACCGGCCACAGCCACGCGGCGCCGCGCACGCCGCTCGAGTCGCCGTGCCGGTTGCGCCGGAGCGGCGTGCTGACGTCGCGCGGAACGTGGGCATCGCGTGCGGAGCACGCTTCCGGCGTTGCCGAGAACACGTATTCGCCCCACAGCTTGGGTACCGCCTCGTAAAGAGAGGCGATGTTCGACACGCCGCCGCCCAGCACGATGACGTCCGGATCGAGCACGTTGATCACGCTCGCCAGCGCCTTCGCCATGCGCCGCGCATGGCGGCCAAGGGCGGCGGCCGCCGCCGCATCGCCGGCCGCTGCGGCCGCCGCGATCTCCTGGGCGCTCGACGTGCGCCCGCTTGCGCGCGCGAAGTCCGCGGCGAGTCCCGGCCCCGACAGGAACGTCTCGATGCAGCCACGCTTGCCGCAATAGCAGGGCGGGCCCGGCCGCTCGTCTTCGTCCGGCCAGGGCAGCGGATTGTGGCCCCACTCGCCCGCGATGGCGTTAGGACCGGTCAGCACCTTCCCGTCCACGGCGATGCCGCCGCCCGTGCCGGTGCCGACGATGACGCCGACCACCACCCGATGGCCGGCACCGGCGCCGTCCACCGCTTCCGACAGGGCGAAGCAGTTGGCGTCGTTGGCCAGGCGGACGCGCCGTCCGAGCACTTGCTCGAGGTCGCGGTCGAGGGGGTGGCCAATGAGGTTGGTGGAGTTGGCGTTCTTTACCAGGCCGGTTGCCGGCGACAGCGCGCCGGGAATGGCGATGCCCACCGGCGTCGTCGCCGCGACGCGCGTCTCGCGCGCCAGCGCCGCCACCAGGTCGGCGATGGCGCGCATCGTCGCATCGTAGGCGCCGCGCGGCGTGGCGACGCGCTTGCGCGCTTTCTCGACGCCGTCGTCGCCGAGGACGATGCCTTCGATCTTGGTGCCGCCGAGGTCGATGCCGAGCCGCATCAGTCCGGCGGCGCGAATCCGGGCAGCTTGGCGCGCGCTCGCGCCGGCCACTCGGGCGGCACATCCACGTCGGCGCAGAAGCGCAACAGCAGCGGCTCGTCAGCGAGCAGGAAGTCGAGCACCGCCGCCAGCAGCAGGGGGTCCTCGGGATTGGCGCGCACCTCGTCGGGGCTCACACCGGTTGTGCCAAGGAACCGGCCGAGAGCCTCGTCCTCGCCGGCCAGGAAGGCGAGCACCTGAATCGCCAAGTTTGTGGCCTCTTCCGCGCCGAGAAGGCGCTTCGCTTGGCGGGTTGGGGGCAAGGTGGTACACCCTCGATTGTTGCGGGCAGCTAATCGGTCCGCTCGCCCGGAATTGGTCGCACCATGCAGGGTCTTGTCGCGGCGCTCAAGTCGCCGGTCTCCATCCCCGCTCTGAGACGCTAGCCACACCATGCCGGCGCGCGTGCTCGTCGTCGACGACATCCTTCCGAACGTCAAGGTGCTCGAGGCGAAGCTTTCCGCCGAGTACTTCGACGTCACCACGGCGATGAGCGGCAAGGAGGCGCTCGAGGCGGTCGCGCGCTCGGCGCCTGACATCGTCCTCCTCGACGTGATGATGCCCGAGATGGACGGCTTCGAGGTGGCGCGCCGCATCAAGGGCGAATCCGCCACCGCCCACATCCCGATCGTCATGGTCACCGCCCTCTCGGAGCCCGCCGAGCGCGTGCGCGGGCTCGAGGCCGGCGCCGACGACTTCCTCATCAAGCCGGTCAACGACCTGCAGCTGTTCGCGCGGGTCCGTTCGCTGGTGCGCTTGAAGCAGACCATGGACGAGCTGCGCCTGCGCGAGGAAACCTCCACCCAGCTCGGCGTGCTCGACTCGCTGCCGGTCAGCGACGAGCCAAGCACGGTGCAGGTCCTGGTGGTCGAGGATTCCGACGCCGGTGCCATTGCCGGCGCCTTGCGCGACATCGCCCACGTGAAGGTCGAGAGCGATCCACAACGCGCCCTCGAGTTCGCCGGGCAGGGCGAGCTCAACCTGATCATCGTCAGCCTGCGCCTGCGCGGGGCCGACGGGCTGCGCTTGTGCTCGCAGCTGCGCACGATGCCGTCCACCAAGCACTCGGTGGTGTTGGCGATGATCGAGCAGAGCGACACGCCCCAGCTCGTGCGCGCGCTCGAGATGGGCGTCGCCCACTACATCGTTAAGCCGCTCGACCGCGCCGAGCTCATCGCCCGCGCGCGCAGCCAGATCCGCCGCAAGCGCTATCAGGACCGCCTGCGCCTGTCCTACCAGATGAGCATCGCCATGGCGGTGACCGATCCGCTGACCGGCTTGCACAACCGCCGCTACCTCACCGGCCACTTGGACAACCTCATCGGCCGCTCCAACGCCGGCGGCAAGCCGACGTCGCTGATGATGCTCGACATCGACTTCTTCAAGAAGATCAACGACACCTGGGGCCATGCCTCTGGCGACGACGTGCTCAAGGAGTTCGCCAATCGCCTGCGCCGCGGCCTGCGCGGCATCGACCTTGCCGGACGGTTCGGCGGCGAGGAATTCGTCGTGGCGATGCCCGCCACGGACGCCGAGGCGACGCAGATGGTGGCTGAGCGCTTGCGCAAGTTCATCGCCGAGGAGCCGTTCCCGATCCAGAACGGCGCCCAGAGCATTGCGGTGACGGCCAGCATCCGCGTCACCACCTCGCGCCCGCCGGCCGACAAGTCCTCGGAGATGCTGGAGCGTGCCGATCAGGCGCTTTATGCCGCCAAGCGCGGCGGCCGCAACAAGGTCGTGGCCGACGTCGCGGTCAAGGCACCGGCGTAGAAACGACAATGCGCGGGACTGTCCCGCGCATTTCTGGTCGCTCGCTGATGGAGGCGGAAGCTACTTGATCTTGGCTTCCTTGAACTCGACGTGCTTGCGCACCTTCGGGTCGTACTTCTTCATCGTCAGCTTCTCGGTCTTGGTCTTCGGGTTCTTCTTGGTCACGTAGAACGTGCCCGTGTCGGCCGAGCTCACCAGCTTGATCTTGACGAAATTCTGCTTGGCCATGGCGGTACCTGATAAGGGCAAAAACGTGCGCGAACCATAGCCGCGCCCGCCCTCAAGTCAAGCCACAGGGCCGGGAAGGGCTCAGAAGCGCGGCGGTTCCTCTTTGATTCCGCCGAATCCGTGCATCTGCACCGCCCACTGGTAGGCGATCAGCGCCCCCTTGATGCGGGGCAGCAGCCACAGCGACATCAGCAGGAGGGCCGGCAGCCACAGTGCCGCCTGCAGCCACAACGGCGGCATGAAGGCCTGCTCTGTCCACAGCACGCCCAGCACGATGACGTGGCCGGTGATGAGCACGGTGAAGTAGGCCGGGGCGTCGTCGGCACGTTGGTGATGCAGTTCCTCGCCGCAGCTCGGGCAGGCGTCGTTGACCTGGAGGAAGTGGCCGAACAGGCGCCCGCGGCCGCAGCTCGGGCAGGTCTGGCGGAAGCCGCGCTTCAGCGACAGCCAGCGTGGGCGCAGGGGCGGAGTGGTGTCGAGATGGTTCTGGATGGGCATGGCGTCCATATTGGCGCGCCGCCCGCCGCCGGCAAATGCGGATTTACCCTACCGGCGCCGGCCCTTGCCGCGCGGCGGGCCGCCGTGGCCCCGGTGTCCCCAGTGCGACCCTTTGCCGCGCGCCGAGCCGCATCGTGCGCTGCGATCGAGCCTGCCGCCCGAAATTAGCTCCGCCAGCAGGCCGCCGCTCGCTGCCGTTGCCTCGACCAGGCGCACCTCGACCACGTCGCCGAGCTGGAGCACCAGGCTGGTGCGCTCGCCGATCAGGCGGTGGTGCGTCTCGTCGAGCAGGAAGCGCTCGTCGCCGATGGTGCGCATGGGAACGAGCGCGCTCGCTCCCGTCTCGACCAGGGTTACGAACAGGCCCGCCGAGGTCACGCCGGAGATGCGTGCCGCGAACATGGCGCCGACCTTGTCCGACAGGAACGCGGCGAGGTAGCGGTCGGTGGCGTCACGCTCCGCCATCATGGCGCGCCTCTCGGTGGCGCTGATGTGGTCGGCGATGCGCTGAAACGCCTCCGCGTCGGGCGCCGGCAATCCATCGTCGCCGAGCCGCAACGCGCTGATGAGCGCGCGGTGCACCAAAAGGTCGGCGTAGCGGCGGATAGGCGAGGTGAAGTGCAGGTAGTGGCGCAGCGCCAGACCGAAGTGCTGCGACGCCTCGGGGGAGTAGATCGCCTGCGCCTGGGTGCGCAGCACCATCTGGTTCACTACCGCCTCGTGCGGGGTGTCCTTGGCTCGCGCCAGCACGGTGTTGAAGTGGCTTGGCCTCAGGCGTTTCCCTGCCGACAGCTTGTAGCCGAGCGACTCCAGGAACGTGCGCAGCGCGCCGACGCGTTCCGGCTCCGGCTCATCGTGCACGCGGTACATGGTCGGCCACTGGCTGGCGCCCAGCGTGAGCGCCGCGGCGACGTTGGCGGCGATCATGTACTCTTCGATCAGCCGCATCGAATCGAGGTGCACGCGCGGCCGCACGTCGGCGACGCGTCCGTCGGAGCCGAGCCGCACCACCAACTCGGGCGATTCGATCGCCAGCGGCTTGCGCCGCTCGCGCGCCTTCATGAAGCGCTCGAACGCGCCCCACAGCGGCGCGAGTAGCTTTTCCGCGGTCGGGTCGCCGCCGCGATCGTGGATCTCCTGCGCGCGCTCGTAGGTAAGGCGCATCGACGAGCGCATCAGGCCGCGCTCGATGCGGTGGCGGATCACGTTGCCCTCGGCATCGACGTGCATGGTCGCCACCATGCAGGCGCGCTCCTCGCCGGCCTGTAGCGAGCACATGCCGCCGGACAAGGCGTGCGGCAGCATCGGCACGACGCGATCGGGGAAGTACACCGAGTTGCCGCGCAACGCCGCCTCGCGGTCGAGCGCCGAGCCCGGCCGCACGTAGTGGGCGACGTCGGCGACCGCCACCTTGACGTGCCAGCCGCCACGGTTGTCTGGCGTCTCGTCGGGTTCCGCCCATACCGCGTCGTCGAAGTCGCGCGCGTCGGCGGGGTCGATGGTCAGGAACGGCAAGGCGCGGAAGTCGTTCCTGCGCTCCAGTTCGGGCACGTATCCCGCGTCGGCTTCGCGCAGCGCGTCCTGACTGAAGCGGCTGGGAATGCCGTGCTCGTGGATGGCGATCAGGCTGCGCGTGCGCGGATCGTCCAGCCCGCCGACGCGCTCGCGCACCTTGGCGCGCGCCAGCCCCATGCGGCCCGTGTCGAGAATGTCTGCGACCACCACGTCGCCGGGCTTGGCGCCGGCGGCATCGGCGCCGCGCACGCGGTATTCGTCGCGCTTGCGCTTGTTGGCGGGCGTGATGCGGCCCTCCCCGCCGATGACCTGGTAGACGCCCAGCACTTCCTGGGGGCCTCGCTCCAGCAGGCGCATCGGCCGCGCCTCGATCGTGCCGTCGTCGAGGACCTTGGTGCGCGCCAGCACGCGGTCGCCGACCGCCGGCGCCGGCACGCTGTGAGTCGGGATCAGGGCGATGCGCGGGGCGGGGCCGTCGCCGCGCCACTCGGCCGGTGATGCGTTGACGTCGCCGTCCTTCGACACCGCGATGACCTGGAGCACCGCTACCGAAGGTAGGATTGCTTCGCGTCTTGCCCGCCGGCCGCTGGTGCGGGCGATGACGCCTTCGGCGGAAAGCTCGCGCAGCGTGGCGCCCAGCCACCCGGCGTCCGCCTTGCCGAGGTCGAAGGCGCGGGCGAGCTCGCGCTTGCCGACCTTGCGCGGCGATTCCTTCAGGTAGCGGACGATCTCTTCGCGCGATGGACGCGAAGCGGGGCGGTCGGCGGACTTGCGGGCGTGAGGAGGGGCGCGGCGGCGAGCCACGCGATCACTCGGCGGCCGGCGCTGGCTTCTTCGCGGCGCGCTTGCCCTTTGGCTTCGCGGCCGGCTTCGCCGCCTTCTTGACCTTCGCCGCCTTGGCCTCTGCTTCGGGCACGGCCTTCCCCTTGGTGCCGCGGGCGCCTTTGCCTTTCTTGGGTACACCGGCGCGCGCGGCGAGCAGCGGGATCGCCTGCTCCAGCGTCACGTCGTTCGGCTCGACGCCTTTCGGCAGCGTGGCATTGGTCTTGCCGTGCTTCACGTACGGCCCGTAACGGCCGGCATGCACGGTAACCGGCTTGCCGTCGGCGGGATGGTTGCCGAGGTCCTTGAGCGCCGTGGCGCCGCCGCGCCCGCGGCCCTTCTTGTTGGCGGCCTCGGTGAGCAGATCGACGGCGCGATTCATTCCCACGCTGAGGATGTCCTCGTCGGCCGGCAGCGATGCATAGAGCTTGCCGAGCTGCAGGTACGGGCCGAAGCGGCCGATGCCGGCCTTGATCATCTCCTTGGTCTCGGGATGCGGGCCGACCTCGCGCGGCAGCGTCAGCAGACCGAGGGCCTGCTCGAGGGTGAGCTCCGCGGCGCTCAGGTTGCGCGGAATCGACACGCGCTTCGGTTTGGTGTCGCCTTCCGCCTCGCCGCGCTGGACGTAGTGGCCGTAGGGGCCCTTCTTCACGGCGATGGGCTGCTTGGTCTCGGGATCCTCGCCCAGCGCGCGCGGTCCGGGGTCGGCCTCGCCGTTCGCTTCTAGGGCGCGGGTGTACTTGCACTCCGGGTAGTTCGAGCAGCCGATGAAGGCGCCGAACTTGCCTAGTTTGATCGACAGCCGCCCGTTGCCGCAGGTCGGGCAGACGCGTGGATCGGTGCCCGCCTCGTTGGTCTTGAAGAAGTGGGGCCCGAGCGTCTCGTCGAGCACGTCGAGCACTTCACGGACGCGGAGCTCCTTCGTGTCGTCCACTGCCTTGATGAACGCGTCCCAGAACTCGCGTAGCACCGCCTTCCAGTCGATCTGGCCGGCGGAGATCTCGTCGAGCTGCTCCTCGAGCCGCGCCGTGAAGTCGTACTCGACGTAGCGCTTGAAGAAGTGGGCGAGGAATGCCGTCACCAGGCGGCCGCGGTCCTCCGGATGGAAGCGCCCCTTGTCGAGGCGCACGTAGCTGCGGTCCTGCAGCACCGACAGGATGCTGGCGTAGGTGGACGGTCGGCCGATGCCAAGCTCCTCCAGCTTCTTCACAAGCGATGCCTCGGTGTAGCGCGGCGGCGGCTCTGTGAAGTGCTGGTTCGGGCGCACGCCGTCGCGGTCGAGCGCGTCGCGCTCCTTCAGCATCGGCAGGCGGCGCTCGTCGTCGCGCTCGGCGGCGGCCGCATCGGCCGCGGCCACTTCGTCGCGGCCTTCGCGATATACGCGGAAGTAGCCGTCGAAGAGGACGATCTGTCCGGTGGCGCGGAACTCGACGGCGTTGTTGCCTGGCGCGATGGTCACCGCCGCCTGCTCGAGGCGCGCGGTTTCCATCTGGCTCGCCATCGTGCGCTTCCAGACCAGGTCGTAGAGCTTGAACTCGTCGTCGTTGAGATAGCGGCGGATCTTGTCCGGCGTGCGCCCGGGGTCGGTCGGCCGGATGGCCTCGTGGGCTTCCTGGGCGTTCTTGGCGGTGGCCTTGTAGACGCGCGGGGAGGACGGCACGTAGGCGTCGCCGAACTCCGCTGCGATGGTCTTGCGCGCGGCCGTCAGCGCCTCGTTGGCGATGCTGACGCCGTCGGTGCGCATGTACGTAATAAGACCCGTGGTCTCGCCGCCGAGGTCCACGCCCTCATACAGATGCTGCGCGATGTCCATGGTGCGGCGCGCCGAGAAGCGCAGCTTGCGCGAAGCCTCCTGCTGCAAGGTGGACGTGGTGAAGGGCGGCGGCGGATTGCGCCGCGTCTCTCTCTTCTCCACTTCGCGCACGGTCCAGCCCGCGGCGCCTTGCGCGGCGGCCACCGCAGCTTGGGCGGCGGCCTCCGAGCCCAGGCTGAACTTGTCGAGCTTCTCGCCTTTGAAACTCACCAGCTTGGCAGTGAAGGTCTCGCCGTTGCGGGTGCGGAAGTCCGCCTCGATGCTCCAGTACTCGCGCGGGACGAACGCCTCGATCTCCAGCTCGCGCTCGCAGATCAGGCGCAGCGCCACCGATTGCACGCGGCCTGCCGAGCGCGAGCCCGGCAGCTTGCGCCACAGCACCGGCGACAGCGTGAAGCCGACGAGATAGTCGAGCGCGCGCCGCGCTTGCTGCGCGTTGACCAGGTTCATATCGAGGTCGCGCGGATGCGCGATCGCCTGGCGCACGGAGTCCTTGGTGATCTCGTGGAAGACGACGCGGCGCACCGGCACCGAGTCGAGCGCCTTCATGTCCTTCAGCGCCGCGATGACGTGCCAGCTGATTGCCTCGCCTTCGCGGTCGGGGTCGGTGGCCAGATAGAGGTTCTCGGCCTTGCGCACCGCCGCAGCGATATCCTTCAGGCGGCCGATGGAGCGCGCGTCGGTCTCGTAGGTCATGGCGAAGTCTTCGTCCGGCCGTACCGAACCGTCCTTGGGCGGCAGGTCGCGCACGTGGCCGTAACTCGCCAGGACAAGATAACGATCGCCCAGATACTTGCCGATCGTTTTGGCCTTGGCGGGAGATTCGACGACAACTACGTCCATGCAGTACTCGGGCGGAGAAACTCTTGGTCGGTGGGGAACAATCGCGGTCTACGCGAGACGGCGCACTTACAGCAGCGACACTTGATTTCCGGGATGACGCTGCAGGCGGCCTGCTAGCTCAAGCTCCAGCAAAATGGTCAACACGGTTGCGGGTGTCAACCTACTCTGCCGAATGATCTCGTCCACCGGGAGCGGAGAGGGGCCCAAAAGCTCGCGCACGCGCGCGCGTCCGGCGCCGAGTTCAGCCTCTGACGTGACGGCGCTCACACTCCGGTAGGAATCGCCGGCGGGCTCGCGCAGCGTGCGCAATCCGCGCAGCGCCGCGGTCACGTCGGCGGCCGATTCCACCAGGGCCGCGCCCTCGCGCAGCAGGTTGTTCGAGCCCTTGCAGCGCGGATCGAGCGGCGAGCCGGGCACCGCGAACACCTCGCGGCCCTGCTCCAGGGCCATGCGTGCGGTGATGAGAGAGCCCGAGTGGAGTGCGGCCTCGACCACCACCACGCCGCACGAGACGCCCGAGACCAGGCGGTTGCGGCGTGGGAAATGACGGGCATGCGGCTCGGTGCCGACCGGCTGCTCGGCGATGACGAGGCCCCGCTCGGCGATCTGCGCATAAAGCTCGCGGTTCTCCGCCGGATAGGGCTGGTCGACGCCGCCCGCCATCAGCGCGATGGTGCCGGTGGCGAGCGCGCCGGCGTGGGCCGCACCGTCGATGCCGCGCGCCAGGCCCGAAGCAATGATGAAGCCCTGGCTGCCGAGTTCCGCCGCCAGGGTGCGGGCAAAGCGCGCGCCGACGCCGGACGCATTGCGCGCGCCGACGATGGCAACGACGCGCGCTGGGTCGGCGGCGACGTCCGGCCGTCCCAGAACGGCAATCAGCGGCGGCGCGTCATGAATCGTAGGGAGTGCGGCCGGATAGTCGGGTTCCCCGAGCGCCACCAGCCGCGCGCCGGCCTTGGCGGTCGCCTCGATCTCGCGTTCGGCGTCGGCGCGCGTGGCGATGCGCAAGGCCTCGCGGCCGCCACGGCGCGCAAGCTCGGGCAGGGCGGCAAGCGCGGCCGCTGCCGAGCCGTAGCGGCGCAGCAGTGCGGCGAAGGTGACGGCGCCGACGTTCTCGCTGCGGATCAGCCGCAGCCAGTCGATGCGCTCTGCGTCAGGAAGCGTGCGCTGGGGATGGTCGGGAAGGGGGGCAGTCTGCATGTCACGGCCGCGCGCCGCCGCTCAGCTTGATTCGCGGCTCCTCGCCGCGCATCAGCCGCCGGATATTGTCGTGGTGGCGCAGGGTCACCACCAGCGACAGGAACAGCGCGAACGCTGCGCGCTCATAGTCGAATGGCTGCAGGGTCGGATTGATCATCAGCGGTAGCGCCAGGCAATAGAGCGGCGCGGCGACGAGGGCTATCAACGCACCAGCCGACGAGCGCTTGGTGACAAGCGCCGCGGCCAGCCACGTGAGTGCAGTCAGTGCGCCGACCAGCGGCAGCGCCGCCAGCAGCACGCCGAGCGTGGTGGCGACGCCCTTGCCGCCCCAGGCGGTGACGGCGAGGGCGAGCAGCAGCACGACGCCGATGATCGGCGGAATCGAAGACTGCGCCAGCGCGGTGGACAAACCGAAAGCGAGCAGCGCAAGCGTGATGAGCGCGCGGCGGTCGCGCCGCAGCCAGATCGGGAAGAGGTGCCCGAACACCGCCGAGATGCCGGCGGCGAAATAGAGCTCGTGGCCGCCCTGGGTGGCGGCGATGGCGACGGCAAGGGCGCCCTTGCCGCCGTCCAGAAGCAGCACGGCGAGGGCGAGCTTCTTCGAGCCGGTGCGCAGGACGTTGGTCGCGCCGATGTTGCCCGAGCCGATCGCGCGGATGTCGCCGAAGCCGGCAATCCTCGGCAACAGCAGGCCGAACGGAATCGAGCCCAGCAGGTAGCCGAGCACAATGGCGAAGGAGATGCTGGCGTCCTCGGACACGGCGTCAGATAAGAAAGAGTGCGCTAGGCGGCCGCGAAGACGGTTTCGCCGCCGACCACGGTGCGCAGCACCTTGCCCTGCACGGGCCGGCCGTCGAACGGCGTGTTCTTCGACTTCGAGCGCAGGCCGGCTTCCGAGATCTTCCACGGCGTGTCGAGGTCGAACACGACGAGGTCGGCGGGCGCGCCCTTGGCAAGCGTGCCGGCGTCGAGGCCGAGCAGCCGCGCCGGGTTGACAGTGAGCTTGGCCAACAGGTCGAGGAGCTTGATGTGGCCGCCGTGCACCAGCTCGAGGGTGAGCGGCAGCAGCGTCTGCAACCCCGCGATGCCGAACTCCGCGGCGGGAAAGGGCAGGCGCTTGCTTTCCTGATCCTGCGGCGAGTGGTCGGAGACGATGACGTCGACGACGCCGGACGCCAGGCCCTCCACCACCGCAGCCCGATCGGACTCCGAACGCAGGGGCGGCGTCACCTTGGCGAAGGTGCGGTACTCGCCGATCTCGTTCTCGTTGAGGGCGAAGTGGTGTGCGGCGACGCCGCACGTCGCCTTGATGCCGCGCTCCTTGGCGCGGCGCATGGCGGCGATCGCCTCGCCGGTGGACAGGCAGGCGGCGTGATAGCGGCCGCCGGTCATCTCGGCGAGCCGCACGTCGCGCTCCACCATGATGACCTCCGCGGCGGCGGGAATTCCCTTCAGGCCGAGGCGGCTCGCCACCTCGCCGGAGTTCATGGCGCCGCCCTTGGCGAGGGACGGCTCCTCGGCGTGCTGCACCACCAAGAGGTTCCAGCCGGTCGCGTAGGACAGCGCGCGGCGCATCACCTGCGCGTCGGCCACCGCCCTCACGCCGTCGGTGAACGCCACGGCGCCCGCCTCGGCGAGCAGTCCCATCTCGGTCATCTCCTGGCCACGCAGGCCTTTGGTGATGGCGGCCATCGACACCACGTTCACGGCGCAGGTCTGGCGGGCGCGCTCGGCCATGAAGCCGATCAGTGCCGGCTCGTCCATGACCGGGTCGGTCTGTGGCTGGCTGACGAGGGTCGTCACGCCGCCGGCGGCGGCGGAAAGTCCGGCAGTGGCCAGTGTCTCCTTCTCCTCGAAGCCGGGCTCGCCCAGGAACGCGCGCATGTCGACCAGGCCCGGCGCCAGGCAGTGGCCGCCGCAGTCGATGACGTCGGCGCCCTTGGCGGGACGCACGTCGCCGCCGACGGCCGCGATCCTGCCGTCCACCACCAGCAGCGAGCCGCCCTTCACGTCCATGCCGCTGGCCGGATCGAGCAGCCGCGCGTTGATGAATGCGAGAGGCGCGTTCATGGCCTAGTGCGCCGCCGGCGCGAAGTTGGGCAGTCGCGCGCTGAGCGCGTCCAGCACCGCCATGCGCACCGCCACCCCCATCTCGACCTGCTCGGCGATGGCGCTGCGCGAGATGTCGTCGGCGATCTCCGTGTCGATCTCGACGCCACGGTTCATCGGGCCGGGATGCATCACCATCGCGTCGGGCTTGGCATAGGCGAGCTTCTCGGTATCCAGCCCGTAGAAGTGGAAGTACTCGCTGATGGACGGCACGAAGCTGCCCTGCATGCGCTCGGACTGCAGGCGCAGCATCATGACGATGTCGCAACCGGCGAGACCCTTGCGCATGTCGTGGAACACTTCGACGCCGAGTTGCGAGGCGGCGGTGGGCAGCAGCGTCGGCGGGGCGATCACGCGCACCCGCGCGCCCATGATGTTGAGGAGGTGGATGTTCGAGCGCGCGACGCGGCTGTGGAGGATGTCGCCGCAGATCGCCACCACCAGTCCGCGCAGGCGGCCCTTGCGGCGGCGGATGGTGACGGCGTCGAGCAGCGCCTGGGTCGGGTGCTCGTGGCTGCCGTCGCCGGCGTTGATCACGGCGCAGCTCACCTTTTGGGCGAGCAGCGACACCGCGCCCGACTCCTGGTGACGCACCACCAGCACGTCCGGGTGCATGGCGTTGAGAGTCATCGCGGTGTCGATGAGGGTCTCGCCTTTCTTGATGGACGAGCCCTCGGCCGACATGTTGATGACATCGGCGCCCAGGCGCTTGCCGGCCAGCTCGAAGCTGGTGCGGGTCCGCGTCGAGCTCTCGAAGAACAGGTTGACCAGGGTGCGGCCCCGCAGCAGGGCCGAGCGCTTGTCGACCTGGCGGTTCTGCGCCACGTAGGAGTCGGACTTATCCAGCAGGTAGCCGATCTGCTCGGCGGTAAGCCCTTCGATTCCCAGCAAATCCCGGTGCGGAAACCGTTCCGGCGAGGCCGCGACGGCGGCGGGCGCGGGGGCAGTCATCAAAGCGCCACTTTATACGCGTGGTCTGGAGGCCCTACAACAGGCGCCAGAGGGGACGGCGCCGGCATCGGGGGATGGGCGGCAGCGCTTCCGCCAGGAACTGACACATTTCCGCGAGCTTGAGGCGGGGCGCGACCGGCGCTTGCCTTCCTGCAGACGGAAGTTCTCAATGTGCGCGTTCAATACCTCTGCGCGGCCGAGGATTTGGTGGGTGAACCACGCATGAAGAAGCAGCCGCTGTACAGCCGCTCGGTGCGCGCCGGATTGAGCTACACGACGCGCCAGCCCCTGCCGCCCGAAGAGCCGATCCGCCAAATCGTCTGGCGCTGGTGGAAGGGCTTCGAGTCGCGCCACCCCAAGAAGGTCCAGTTCGGCTTCAGCTCTCTGTTCGCGGTGCTGGCGGTGGTCGCCTACGCCTGGATCACTCCCGAGCCGCAGCATCTCACCCAGCGCGACATCAACAACGCGGTCACCTACACTCTGGATCGCCGGCCGCCGGCGCCGTCGGTCGCCTCCGTCGCCTACGACGTCATCCGCCGCTCGGTGGTGCGCGTCGACGGCGACGTGCAGCACGAGGGCCGGCCGCTCGACATCGCCCGCATCGACGAGACCATCGGCACCGGCGTGCTCATCGACGACCAGGGCACCATCCTCACCAACCTGCACGTTGCCGCCGCGGCCGAGCATCTGACCGTCACCTTCTGGGACGGCCACAAGTCGCCGGCCGTCATCGTCGGCGCCCAGGCGCAGGACGACCTCGCCGTCATCCGCGTCATGGAGCCGCCCGAGGAGATGTTCCCGGCGACTCTCACCTCCACGCGCGGCCTGCAGCTCGGCGACGAGGTGGTGGCGGTCGGCTTTCCGTTCGGCATCGGCCCCTCGGTGTCGTCGGGCGTGGTGTCGGGCCTGCGCCGCGACTACGTGCAGGACGGCGAGGTGAAGCTGCGCAACCTCATCCAGTTCGACGCCGCCGCCAACCCGGGCAATTCCGGCGGCCCGCTCATCAACCGCGACGGCGAGGTGCTCGGCATCGTCACCGCCATCCTCAACCCGACCTCCGATCGCTTCTTCGTCGGCATCGGCTTCGCCGTGCCCATCGAGAACGCGATGGGCGGCGTGGGCATGAACCCGTTCTAGTCCATTTTACTTTCCAACCAAGGGTCCAATGGCAACTCCTCCCAAGACCGACGCCGAAGTCGCGGCGTTGATGGAGCGCATTCTTTACGAGCTGAAGAAGATCGTCGTCGGTCAGGACCACTTCCTGGAGCGCGTGCTGGTGGCGCTGCTGGCCCAGGGCCACCTGCTGGTGGAAGGCGTGCCGGGCCTCGCCAAGACGCTGACCGTCAACACGCTCGCCAAGACGGTGCGCGGCACCTTCAAGCGCATCCAGTTCACGCCCGACCTGGTGCCGGCCGACCTCGTCGGCACGCGCATCTACAACCAGCGCACCGGCGAGTTCACCACCTCGCTCGGCCCGGTGTTCTGCAACCTCTTGCTCGCCGACGAGATCAACCGCGCCCCCGCCAAGGTGCAGAGCGCGCTCCTCGAGGTCATGCAGGAGCATCAGGTCACCATCGCCGGCGAGACCCACAAGGTCCCCAAGCCGTTCCTGGTCATGGCGACCCAGAACCCGATCGAGACCGAGGGCACCTATCCGCTGCCCGAGGCGCAGGTCGACCGCTTCATGATGAAGGTGCTGGTGGGCTATCCGACCCAGGATCAGGAGTTCGTCATCGTCGAGCGCGTCACCGGCACCATGGCTGCGGTCGCCGCGGTCGCCTCGACCGACGAGCTCGCCAAGCTGCAGAAGCAGTGCCGCGGCAACTACGTCGATCCCGACCTCATCACTCACGCCGTGAAGCTGGTGGCGGCGACGCGCGATCCGGCCGCCGTCGGCCTCGCCGACCTCGCGCCGTACATCCACTTCGGCTCGAGCCCGCGCGGCACCATCCACCTGATCGAGGCGGCACGCGCGCTCGCCTTCCTGCGCGGCCGCGACTACGTCGTGCCGCAGGACGTCACCGACCTCGTGCCCGACGTCCTGCGCCATCGCATCGTCCTCTCGTACGAGGCGCTGGCCAAGAGGATGTCCACCGACGACATCATCAAGCGACTGATGCAGCACCTGCCGGCGCCCGAGAAGCCGATGGAACAGCATGTCCGAGTCGCGGCCCGATCCTGAAGCCGTCCTGCGCGGGCTGGAGTGGACGGTCCTGCGCCGTCTCGACGGCTATCTGCAGGGCGACTACCGCACTTTGTTCCGCGGCTTTGGCCTCGACCTCGCCGACCTGCGCGAGTACCAGGCGCACGATGACGTGCGCCACATCGACTGGAACGTGACGGCGCGGCTGCAGATCCCCTACGTGCGCCAGTACAACGAGGACCGCGAGATCACCGCCTGGTTCCTGCTCGACATGAGCCCGTCGATGGACTTCGGCTCCGAGGGCAAGACCAAGCGCCAGGTGCTTACCGACTTCACGGCGACGCTGGCGCGGCTGCTCACCCGCCACGGCAACCGCGTCGGCGCCCTGATCTACGGCGGCGACGTGGACACCGTCATCCCGGCGGCGACCGGGCGCCGCCACGTTCTGCACATCGTCAACGAGCTGATCACGCGGCCCGAGCTGCCCAAGTCGCCCGCAACCGACCTCTCGGCGCTGTTGCGCGCGGCCCTCGGCATCATCCACAGCCGCTCGTTTGTCTTCCTGGTGTCGGACTTCGTCAGCGCGCCGGGCTGGGACGGACCGCTCAACATGCTCGGCCAGCGCCACGAGATCCTGGCGGTGCGCCCATTCGATCCGCTGGAGGTCGAGATCCCGCCGCTCGGCCTGTTCGTCATGCAGGACTCCGAGACCGGCGAGCAGGTGTTCGTCGACACCGCCGACCGCGGCTTCCGCAAGCGCTTCGCCCAGGCGGCGGAGCAGCGCGAGGTCCTGGTGCGGGAGGGCCTCAACCGCGCCGGCGTCGACACGCTGGAGATTTCCACCCAGGACGACCTGGTCGATTCGATTCTGCGCTTTGCCGACCTGCGCAAGCGGCGCTTCGGCGGCAAGTTCGCCGGCGCCCCCGCCCACGTCGGCGCCGCCGGCACAACAGGAGCAGCACAATGAGTTTCCTCTGGCCCTCCATGCTTTGGCTGCTGGTGCTGCCGCCCTTGCTGGTGCTGATGTACCTGTGGGTGCTGCGCCGCAAGAAGCGCGAGGCGCTGCGGTACGCCAACCTCGCCATGGTGCGCCAGTCGATCGGCCGCGGCTCGCGCTTGCGCCGCCACGCGCCGCCGCTGTTGATGCTCGCGGCCTTCGTCGCGCTGCTGCTGGGCATGGCGCGCCCCGAGGCATACATGACGCTGCCGTCGCGCACTTCCGACGTCGTCATGGCGATGGACATCTCCGGCAGCATGCGCGCCGGCGACATCGAACCGACCCGCATCGAGGCGTCGAAGATCGCGGCGAAGAATTTCATCAAGATGCAGCCGCGCGACGTCAAGATCGGCATAACCGCGTTCGCCGGCTCGGCGCTGCTGGTGCAGGCGCCCACCATCGACCGCGACGCGCTCGCCACCGTCATCGACCGCATGGAGCTGCAGCGCGGCACCGCCATCGGCAGCGCCATCCTGGTGTCGCTCAAGACCATCTTTCCGCAGGCGCAGATCGACATCAGCATGATGTCGCCGCAGGAGCGCGCCATGGCGCAGCGCGGCGGCGTTGCCCTCGGCCAGCAGACGCCCGGCGCTCCGGAGCCCAAGCCGCATACGCCCGTGCTGCCGGGGTCATACGAGAACGCCATCATCGTCGTGCTTACCGACGGCAACACCAACACCGGTGTCGACCCGATCCAGGCCGCACGGCTCGCCGCCGACTATGGCGTCAAGGTGTTCACCGTCGGCTTCGGCGCGCAGCCGAGCGGCGGCGTCGCCGAGTTCGCCGGGCAGCGCCAGCGCTCGATGCTCAACGAGGAGGCGCTGCGCCAGGTCGCCGAGATCACCCGTGGCGCCTACTTCCACGCCTCGACGGCCGAGGAGCTCACCGAGGTCTACGCCACCCTGAACCGCGAGTTCTTCGTCGAGACGAAGAAGACCGAGGTGACCGCGTTCTTTGCTGCGCTCGCCACGGCGCTAACCTTCGCGTCGGTGGCGCTGTCGATGATGTGGTTCAGCCGGGTGTTCTAAGGGTCGTTCCGAAAGCGAGCTGCAGCGCGGCTCAGCCGGCGCGAATTCGGTCCAGCGCGCCCTGCAGGATGTAGGCGGCCGCCATCTTGTCCACCGCCGCGGCGCGCTTCCGGCGTGATGCGTCGGCATCCAGCATGCTGCGTGTCACCGCGGCCGTGGACAGGCGCTCGTCCCACAGCGCCACCGGCAGCCCGAGCTCGCGTTCGAGGTTGCGTGCGAGTTGCCGCGCCGACTGGGCGCTCGGTCCTTCGCTGCCGTCCATGTTGCGCGGTAGGCCCATCACCAGTCCGCCGACGTTCTCCTCGTCGGCGATGCCTTTGATCTCGGTCACCAGCACGCCGAGCTTGCCGCGCTTGAGCGTGGCGTAGGGGGTCGCCACGGCGAGGCCGGGATCGCAGATCGCCACGCCGATGTTCTTCTCGCCCGGGTCGAGCCCGAGCAGGCGCTGGCCCGGCTTGAGCAGCTGCAAGAGGTCCGTCGGGTTGCGGTCGCCCATGGTGGCTGGTAGGTTCCGCCCTTCTCGAAACCAAGCGTTTCTGCCGCTTTTGACGGCAGGTGCAGAAGGTTACACATGGCGCTGGATAAGGCCACGGTGACGAAGATTGCCCGGCTGGCGCGGCTGCGCGTCGCCGAGACCGAGAAGGACGGGCTGGCCGGCGAGTTGTCCAACATCCTCTCGTTCATCGAGCAGCTCGACGAGGTGGACACCAAGGGCGTCGAGCCGATGACCAGCGTAGTCGCCGTGCCGCTGCGCCGGCGCACCGACGAGGTGACCGACGGCGGCAAGCCCGAGGACATCCTCGCCAATGCGCCCGAAGCGACGGCCGGCTTCTTCACCATCCCCAAGGTGATCGAATAGTGGCGGCACTTACCGACCTTTCGCTGGCCGACGCGCGCGATGGACTGAAGGCGCGCAAGTTCTCGGCGACCGAGCTGACGCGCGCCCACGTCGAGGCGATGGCGGCGGCGCGCCCGCTCAACGCCTTCATCACCGAGACGCCGGAGAGGGCGCTGGCGATGGCGGCCGAGTCCGACAAGCGCATCGCCGCCGGCACGGCGCGGCCGCTCGAGGGGCTGCCGATCGCCATCAAGGACCTGTTCTGCACCAAGGGGGTGCGCACCACGGCCGCGTCGCACATCCTCGAGCCGTTCGTGCCCACCTACGAGTCCGCCGTCACCCAGAAGCTGTTCGACGACGGCGCGGTGATGCTCGGCAAGGTCAATCTCGACGAGTTCGCCATGGGCTCGTCCAACGAGACCAGCTACTTCGGCCCGGTCGAGAATCCGTGGCGGCGCATCGGCGAGAATCGCAGCCGCGTGCCGGGCGGCTCGTCGGGCGGCTCGGCTGCCGCGGTGTCGGGGCGCTTCGCGCTTGCGGCCACCGGCACCGACACCGGCGGCTCCATTCGCCAGCCGGCCGCGTTCTGCGGCATCGTCGGCATCAAGCCGACCTACGGGCGCTGCTCGCGCTGGGGCATCGTCGCGTTCGCCTCGTCCTTGGATCAGGCCGGGCCGATGACGCGCACGGTGAAGGACGCCGCCATCATGCTGCGCTCGATGTCGGGGTTTGATCCCAAGGACTCGACCTCGGTCGACATGGCGGTGCCCGACTACGAGAAGGCGCTGACCGGCAACATCAAAGGCTTGAAGGTCGGCATCCCCGAGGAATACCGCGTCGACGGCATGCCCAAGGAGATCGAGGCGATCTGGTCGAAAGGCGCCGAGTGGCTGAAGGCGGCCGGCGCCACCATCAAGCCGGTGAAGCTGCCGCTCACCAAGTACGCGCTACCGACGTACTACATCGTCGCGCCGGCCGAGTGCTCGTCCAACCTGGCGCGCTACGACGGCGTGCGCTTCGGCTTGCGTGAGAAGGGCGACGACCTCACCGGCATGTACGAGGGCACGCGCGGCGCCGGCTTCGGCCGCGAGGTGCGCCGCCGCATCCTCATCGGCACCTACGTGCTCTCGGCCGGCTACTACGACGCCTATTACCTGAAGGCGCAGCGCGTGCGGGCGCTCATCGCCCGCGACTTCGCCAACGCGTTCAAAGATGTGGACGTGCTGCTCGCGCCGACCGCGCCGTCGGCCGCGTTCGCGCGCGGTGAGAAGACCGCTGATCCCATCGCCATGTACCTGAACGACGTGTTCACGGTGCCGGCCAGCCTCGCCGGCCTGCCGGGCATTTCGGTGCCGGCCGGCCTCTCCGGCGAGGGGCTGCCGCTCGGCCTGCAGCTCATCGGCCGAGCCTACGACGAGGAGACCGTGCTGCGCACCGCCGGCGTGCTCGAGCAGGCGGCCCAGTTCAATGCGCGGCCGGCAACATGGTGGAAGCAAAACTAAGAAGCCCTCATGCTGAGCTTGTCGAAGCATGAGGTCCGCCACATCGCACTCGATGAATGCGTTCGTTTACATCGTTCAATGTAGAGACGGCATGTATTACGTCGGTTCTACGCGCGGCTCCCTTGATAAGCAAATTGCTGAGCACAACTCCGGTGCGTTCGGCGGGTTCACGGCTTCGCGTCGACCCGTCACGTTGGTTTACTCGCAGAGTTTCGAACGCATAACGGACGTCATTGCTGCCGAACGCCAACTGAAGGGTTGGAGTCGGGCGAAGAAGCAAGCGTTGATGCGGGGCGAGATGCCGGCGCTTGTAATCCTCGCTAAGGGGAGGAAACCTCGTCCTTCGACAGGCTCAGGACGAGGCGCATCGTCATGACCTCCCCCACCCCCGCGCTTCTCAAAGGCGAGACCGGCGAGTGGGAGCTCATCATCGGGCTCGAGGTGCACGCCCAGGTCAGCTCGCAGTCCAAGCTCTTCTCCGGCGCGTCCACCGAGTTCGGCGCCGAGCCCAACACCCAGGTGTCGCTGGTCGACACGGCGTTCCCCGGCATGCTGCCGGTCATCAACGACTACTGCGTGCAGCAGGCGGTGCGCACCGGCTTGGGTCTCAATGCGCGCATCAACCTGCGCTCGGTGTTCGACCGCAAGAACTACTTCTATCCCGACCTCCCGCCCGGCTATCAGATCTCGCAGTACAAGCAGCCGATCGTCGGCGAGGGCATCGTCACGGTCGACCTGCCCGACGGCAGCGTGCGCGAGGTCGGCATCGAGCGCCTGCATCTGGAGCAGGACGCCGGCAAGAGCCTGCACGACCAGCATCCGAAGCTCACCTACGTCGACCTCAATCGTGCCGGCGTGGCGCTGATGGAGATCGTCTCCAAGCCCGACCTGCGCTCGGCCGAGGAGGCCGGCGCCTACGTCAAGAAGTTGCGCACGATTCTCCGCTATCTCGGCACCTGCGACGGCAACATGGAGCAGGGGAGTCTGCGCTGCGACGTCAACGTCTCGGTGCGCAAGCCGGGCGCGCCGCTCGGCACGCGTTGCGAGATCAAGAACGTGAATTCGGTGCGCTTCCTGCAGCAGGCGGTGGAGTTCGAGTCGCGCCGCCAGATCGACGCGCTCGAGGCCGGGCGTGCCATCAAGCAGGAGACGCGTCTCTACGATGCCAACACCGGCGAGACGCGCTCCATGCGCTCCAAGGAAGAGGCGCACGACTATCGCTACTTCCCCGATCCCGACTTGCTGCCCCTTGAGCTCAGCCAGGACTACGTCGAGAGCATCCGTGGCAGCCTGCCCGAGTTGCCTGACGCCAAGCGCGCCCGCTTCGAGAAGGATCTCGCCATCTCGCACTACCACGCCCGCGTGCTGGTGGCCGAGAAGGAGTCGGCCGACTACTTCGAGGCGTTCGTCGCCGCGGTCGAGAAGCGCACCACGAAGTCGGGCCGCGACATCGGCCAGGACTGCGCCAACGTCGTCGTCACTGAGCTGTTCGGCGCGCTCAACAAGGACGCCAAGCCGATCGAGGCTTCGCCCATCACCCCCGATGCGCTCGCCGGGCTGCAGGCGCTCAAGATGGACGGCACCATCTCCGGCCCGACCGCCAAGAAGGTGTTCGAGGAGATGTACGCCACCGGCAAGCAGGCCGCCGCCATCGTCGAGGAGAAGGGCCTCCGTCAGGTCTCCGACACCGGCGCCTTGGAGGCGATGGTGGACAAGGTCATCGCCGACAACCCCAAGCAGGTCGAGCAGTACCGCGGCGGCAAGGAAACCGTGCTGACCTTCTTCGTCGGCCAGATCATGAAAGCCAGCCGCGGCACCGCCAACCCGGCGGTGATCAACGAGCTGCTGAAGAAGAAGTTGGCGAGGTAGCCAGTCCTTGAGCCCTCGCCCGCATGGCGAGAGGGAAGGGAGAGTGGCAAGTGAATCGTCGTGCCGACCTCGCTCGCCTGCACCTACGATCCGGCCCTCCGCCTGCTCACCACCGAGTTGATCGGCACCGTCACCGTCGCCGACGCCGAGCGGTGGAATGCCAACGTCGGCTCCGCGCTCGCCGCCATCCCGGACGGGACATCGTTCCGGTGGCTCTCCAACATGCATGGCTACGAGCCGGCCGACCTCAATGCGCACAAGGGGATGCGGGCGACCATTCCGAGCGCGCTCGTGCGGCACGGCTTCCTAACCGGCTACTTCGCGCTGACCAACATGCCGCCCGTGCCGCTGCACTACGACCGTGGCGTGGTCTGCGCCGCCATCGCACATGTCCATCACGACCTCGACAAGATGGCGCGGTATCGCGAGAAGATTGCCTCTCCGACAGAAGACTTCTTTACGGACCTTGCCGCGGCGCGGGCCTGGGTTCTGACGCGCTAGGCGCAGAAACCTGCGGGTTTTCTGCGTACTCCTGGTAGCTCGTCACACAAATGCGCGCCGGTGAGCCAACCCCTCCGGCGCCAACCCTTCGTTAACCTTCTCGGCTTCAAATTGTCCCCGCCGACGGAACCTGAGCCTTCGCCGTTGGCTACCGAGGGGATGAACATGGGCGAGCGCATCGATACCTTCGTCAACGACTGCCAGACCAAAGCCGAGAAGGGTGTCGCCGAGTCGCAATACGACCGTGGCCTTCTGTATTCGATCGGCAAGGGCGTGCCGCGCGACTACGTCGCGGCGCACAAGTGGTTCAACCTCGCCGCCATGTGCGGCATGCCGGAAGCGCGCGATCTCCGCGCCGAGCTTGCCGGCCAGATGACCAAGGAAGACGTGGCGGAAGCGGTGCGCCAGGCACGCGCCTGGCTCGCCACCGACCTGGTCTGCCCTGTCGAAAGTGGTCCAAGCCCAGAGTTAGGATTGGCCCACTTTTGAATGGAGAATGGGATGCCGCGTCAGCGATTTGCGGCCGAGCAGATCATCGGGAAGCTGCGTGAAGTTGAGGTTGTGGTGGCGAAGGGTGCGTCGATAGCCGACGCCAGCCGGCAGATCGGCGTTTCTGAGCAGACGCTGTATCGGTGGCGGAAGGAGTACGGCGGGATGCGGGTCGACCAGGCCCGCCGGATGAAGGACCTGGAGGCGGAGAACGC
>VGER01000005.1 GCA_016869235.1 Alphaproteobacteria bacterium
CCCACAGCGCGCTCGGCTACCGGCCGCCGGCGCCGGAAGCGGTCCTCCCAAGCTGGCCGTTCGGCTCCGCTCCGCTGCGCCTGCCGGCCAGCTTGGCCTCAGCGGGCGCTTGGGACTAACATTGCGCTTGGACCACCAAGTGCAGGCAGTCCACTGAGGTTCCCCCGGACAGGCAAGTGTGAAGGGCCGCCCATGTCCCCAACCAGCGGCCCGTCGAGGTACCAAAGAATGTCGGAAAACCGCCGCGCCGAAGGCTCATCCGGCGTTGCCCCGAGTGCCCGCCCGGCAACATCACGTTACAAAAAAGGCGCCGCGCGGACATTGTGCCGCAACCTGGGCCGACTATCTGGTGGGGTCAGAAAGGCCGGAGCTGGTTCTTCGGCATTGGGCCAAGAAGGAACACCCATGGGCATCATCGAAACGCGCGCACGCCAGCGGAGGGCCCGGCTCGCCGGAGCCGTCGCCATCCTGTTCACTCTCGCCTCGCCGCTCGTCGCGGGTGCCGCCGGTATCCCTATCGATGAAGCGCGGGGCGGCATCCCGACGCTTGCGCCGATCCTCGATCCTCGCGCGCCGGGCGTCGTCAACATCGCCGTCGCCGGCACGCAGCAGCTACGTACACAGAACGGCAATACGCGCCAGCGGCAGATCCAGGGCGCCGGCTCGGGCGTGATCGTCGACGCCGCCAAAGGCTACGTGCTCACCAACCACCACGTCGTCGACAACGCGTCGGCCATCAAGGTGACGCTCTCGGACGGCCGCACTCTCGACGCGACGCTCGTCGGCAGCGACCAGGCCACCGACATCGCCGTGCTCAAGGTGCCGACCGAGCGCCTCACCGCCGTCCCGTTCGGCGAGCCCGACAAGCTGAAGGTCGGCGACTTCGTCATCGCCATCGGCAATCCGTTCGGCCTCGGCCAGACGGTGACGTCCGGCATCATCAGCGCGCTCGGCCGCGGCGGCATCAACGAGGGGTACGAGGACTTCATCCAGACGGACGCGTCCATCAACCCCGGCAACTCCGGCGGCGCGCTCATCGACATGACCGGCAAGCTAATCGGCATCAACACCGCCATCCTCGGGCCGGGCGGCAACATCGGCATCGGCTTCGCCGTGCCCGTGGACATCGCCCGCGCCGTGATGGACCAGATCGTCAAGTACGGCGACATCAAGCGTGGCCGCCTGGGCGTCGAGATCGACGACCTACCGCCCGGTGAAATCGCCCGGCTCGGCAAGGCGGGCGCGACCATCAAGTCGGTGCTCGCCGGCTCCGCCGCCGAGAAGGCCGGTCTCACGGTGAACGACGTCGTCATCGGCTTCAACGGTGCCGGCATCCGCGGTGCGAACGACCTGCGCAACAAGGTCGCGCTCACCCGCGTCGGCAACTCGGTCGACCTGGTCGTGCTGCGCAACGGCCGCCAGCAGAACGTGGAAGTGAAAATCGCTGAGGGCGCGCCGAACCGGTAAACGAAGCGCGTCTCAAAAGCCGCCGCCGGATTCCCCTCCTGGCGGCGGCTTCTTGTTGTCCGCACTTTGTTGCCGCGCGGTGCGCGCCTGCCGCCAAGCTTGCGTCTGCCATTCGACGCTTCTATCCCCTCGCTCGACTTGCCCTGCGGCAATTTGACCCTATTGTCGCTACTACCTCGGATGGAGTGATCCCATCCGGGGTGGGGATAGGGGAGTCCATGCGTAGCTCGATGGGATTGAGCGTGCGTAGTGCGCTGCGTGATTGCGTAGTCTTGCTGCTGCTTGTCTCGCCGGCGTGGGCCGCCGGCATTCCGATGGATGAGGCGCGCGGCGTCTTCACGCTCGCGCCCGTGCCGGAGAGCACCGCACCCGCCATCGTCAGCGTCGTTGCCACCGGCGCCAACCGCGCCCAGGCCCGCACCGTCGGCCTGCAGGCGCGCCGCCCGGCGGAAGGCTCGGGCGTCATCGTCGACGCCGTCAAGGGCTTCATCCTTACCAGCAACCATGTCGTCGCCGGCGCCAGTTCGATCGTCGTGATGCTGCACGACGGCCGCGCCCTCGACGCCAAGTTTATCGGCGGCGACGCCGGCACCGACATCGCGGTGCTGAAGGTGTCCCCCGTCGATCTCGTCGCGGTTCCCATGGGCGATGCGGCGGCCCTCAAGGTCGGCGATTTCGTCCTCGCGCTCGGCAATCCTTACGGTCTCGGCCAGTCGGTGAGCTCCGGCATCATCAGCGGGCTCGGCCGCGGCGGTATCAACGCCGATCGCAACGAGGACTTCATTCAGACCGATGCCGCCATCAATCCCGGCAACTCCGGCGGCGCCCTCATCGACACGCGCGGGCGCCTGGTCGGCATCAACGCGGCAATCTATGGGCCGTCCAACGGCGGCAACGCTCTCGGCATCGGCTTCGCCGTGCCGATCGACATCGCGCGCTCCGTGATGGACCAGATCGTCGCCTACGGCGACATCAAGCGCGGCCGCCTCGGTGCCAGCATGGCCGACATCGCGCCGGCGCAATACGCGCGGCTGGGACGCAGCGGCGCCATCGTCAACCGCATCGACAAGGGCTCGCCTGCGGAACGCTCCGGTCTTGCCATCAATGATGTGGTCCTCGGCTTCAACGGCATGTCGGTGCGCAACGCCCGCGACCTCAACAACAAGGTCGCGCTCACCCGCGCCGGGGCATCCGTGCGGCTGTCCATCCTGCGCGACGGCAATCCGCTCACGGTCGACGTCGCCGTGGGCGAAGCGCAGCCGCTCTAGCGGCCTGCTCGCCCTCGGGCTTGCACGCGAGGCCGCAACGGGCGTTTCCTCTGCTCATGCGGCCCCTCGTCTATGCGGAGCTTGCCGACTGGTGGGAGCTGTTCACCGCGCCCGCCGACTACGCCGAGGAAGCGGCGACCTTGCGCGACCTCTTCGCGACCCTGCCGTCGCCGCCGCGTACGGTTTTGGAGCTCGGCTGCGGGGGCGGCAACAACGCCTCGCACATGAAGGCGTGGTACGCGCTGACGCTGACCGATCTCTCGCCCGAGATGCTGGCGGTGAGCCGCAGGCGGAATCCCGAGTGCGAGCATGTGCTGGGCGACATGCGCACGCTGCGCCTCGGCCGCACGTTCGACGCAGTGTTCGCGCATGACGCCATCGGCTACATCACCACCGAGGCTGACCTCGCCGCCGCGCTGACCACCGCGTACGTGCACACCAGTCCCGGCGGCGCGGTGTTGGTCGCACCGGATGAAGTGCTCGAAGACTTCCGGCCCGGCGTCGACGACGGCGGCCATGACGGCGACGGTGCCAACGCGGGACGCGCCATGCGCTGGCTGGAGTGGACCGCGCCGGCGACTGGCAACAGCTACACCGTCGACTACGCCATCCTGCTGCGCGAGCGCGACGGCACGGTGCGTGCAGTCCACGACCGTCATATGCTCGGCGTGTTTCCGCTGGCGACCTGGCTGCGCCTGTTGGGCGACGCAGGATTCACGGCGCGTGCACTGCGCGATCCCATCGAGCCGCGCCGCACGCTGTTCCTGGGCGTGCGGTCCTAAGAAGCTCGCCGCGCAATCACCTTGATGCCGGGCTTCCACGCCCAGGCGCGTGCGACGACCGTCAGCCCGTGCCGGCGCAGCAGCAGCGCGAGGCTCGCGGGCGTAAAGTACAGGCAATGCTCCGGCGGCTTGTAGGCGTCCCAGCGGTGCAGTTCGCGCGGCCGCCGCCAGTGACCGATGTCGGGGGTAGTCAGGTACAACGCGCCGCCCGGCTTCAGCACCGCGGCGAGCGCCGCGGCGAAGCGGTTGGCGTCGGGCGCGTGCTCGATCACCTCCGAGCAGTACAGGGCGTCGAACGTCTCGCCAGAGTTGCGTTCGGCGAACTGCTCCAGCGTCGCGACGAAATAGCGGTTGGCCGGAAAGTGCTCGCGCGCCCACGCGACCGACGCCGGATCGGGCTCGACGCCGGCCGCCTCGAAGCCCGCCAGGCGCGCCGCCTCCACCATGAAGCCGCCGTTGCAGCCGGCATCGAGGAAGCGCCTGCGCGGCGCGTAGCGCCGCAGCTTGGCGATGCGGCCGCGCGCGCGCGAGCTTGCGCGCCGCCTTGGGGAAGTAGCGCGCACCGATGCCCTCCGCTTCGTAGAGTCCCGCCTGCACTTCGGCGGCTGGAATGGGATGCAGCACGACGAAGCCGCAGGCCTCGCAGCGGAACAGCGTGGCGTTCTGGTCTTGGTGGTAGACGCCCAGGCGCGTGCCGCCGCACGCCTGGCACGATGCGGGCGGGCTCACCCGCGGAACTGCGGGATGCGCCGCCAGTCGGCCGGGGTCCTGCGGACGAAATCGCGCTCGACCGCGGCAAGGGCGACGCGATGCCCGTGGAACGGCACCAGCTCGGCGGCTTCCGTGACGCTGGCCCAGCGGAAGTCGGTGTTCTCCTCGTTGAGCACCACCGCGCCGTCGCGCGCCACGCCGACGAACACCGGCGCCACCTCAATGCTCTCGGCGTGTGGTGAATAGAAGGTGTCGCAGAAGCCGGCCGAATAGAGGGAGCGCAAGGCCAGGCCCGCCTCCTCGCGCGTCTCGCGCACCGCCGCCTGCCACGCCGTCTCGCCCGCTTCCATGCGGCCGGTGATCATCGACCACTCGCCGATGTAGGCGCCTTGGCCGCGCCGCACGAGCAGGAGTTGTGCGCCGGCGCCGGTCGCCGACAGCACCGCCACCGCCACGGCGCGGCAGCGGATGGGGACTTCGGCGGCGGAGGCGGCTGGCATGCGTGCGGACCTTGCGGGCAGTAGGGCGAGCGGTCAAGCTCCGCCCATGGCTGCGGCCGTGCGCGTCGCCCAAGGGGACATCACCACCTTCGCCGTCGATGCGATCGTCAACGCCGCAAACTCGACGCTTCTCGGCGGCGGCGGCGTCGATGGTGCCATCCACCGCGCGGCCGGCCCGCGCTTGCTCGACGAATGCAAAGGCTTGGGTGGCTGTGTGACGGGCGACGCGAAGATCACCAAGGGCTACGACCTGCCGGCGCGCCACGTCATCCACACCGTGGGACCGGTGTGGCTCGGCGGCGGCCATGGCGAGGAAGAGTTGTTGGCGCGCTGCTATAAGCGCTGCATCGCCGTGGCGGCCACCAATGCCTGCCGCACCGTGGCGTTTCCCGGCATCAGCACCGGCGCATACCGCTTCCCGATGGACCGCGCCGCCCGCATCGCCGTCGATTCGGTCCGTGAGTCGACGCAGTCGTTCGGCGAAGTGCAGGAAGTGACGTTCGTCTGTTTCAACCAACCGATGGCAGACCTCTACCGCGATCTGCTGGTGCGGGCGTGACGGCGATGGAGAGCAAGCCGCGCGGCGACAAGAGCGAAGCGACGCCGCTGCTCGCCCAGTACCTCGCCATCAAGGCGGAGCATCCGGATCACTTGCTGTTCTACCGGATGGGCGACTTCTACGAGCTGTTCTTCGAGGACGCCGTCGTCGCGTCGGCAGCGCTCGACATTGTGCTCACCAAGCGCGGCAAGCACCAGGACGCCGACATCCCGATGTGCGGGGTGCCGGTGCACTCCTACGAGTCCTACCTGCTGAAGCTGATCCGCAAGGGATTCAAGGTCGCCATTTGCGAGCAGACCGAGGATCCCGAGGAAGCCAAGAAGCGCGGCTCCAAGTCGGTGGTGGCGCGGGCCGTAGTGCGTGTGATCACGCCGGGCACGCTCACCGAGGACACGTTGCTCGATGCGCGCGCCCACAACTACCTCGCGGCGCTGGGCGCGGCGGGCGGCGAGTTGGCGCTGGCGTGGATCGACATCTCGACCGGCGAATTCAGCGTCGCAGCGGTTGCGCCCGCCGCATTGCCGGCCGAGCTGGCGCGGCTTGCCGCCGGCGAGATCCTGGTGGCGGATGCGCTCGTGCAGCGGCCGGATTTGTTCGAGACGCTCGGTGACTGGAAATCGGCGCTGACCGTCCTGCCGGCGGCCCAGTTCGACAGCAGCGCGGGCGAGCGCACCCTGAAGCGCGTCTACGCCGTGGCGACGCTGGACGCGTTCGGTTCGCTCGAGCGCGCCGAGCTCGCCGCGGCCGGGGCGCTCGTGGAGTACGTCGAGCGCACCCAGCGCGGCCAGGTGCCGCGGCTGGCGCCGCCGTCCCGCATCGCCGCCGGCGCCACCATGGCCATCGACGCGGCCACTCGCCGCAATCTCGAATTGGTGCGCACCCTGTCGGGCGACCGCGCCGGCAGCCTGCTCGCCGCCGTCGATCGCACCCTGACCGGCGCCGGCGCCCGCCTGCTGGCGGCGCGGCTGGCGGCGCCCCTCACCGAGGCGGTGGCAATCCGCGCCCGTCACGACGACGTCGCCTGGTTCGTCCGCGAACCCAGCCTGCGTGACGCGGTGCGAGCCGACCTGCAACGCTGCCCCGATGTCGAGCGTGCGTTGATGCGCTGCACGGTCGGCCGCGGCGGGCCGCGCGACCTGGCCGCCATCGCCCAAGGCCTGCAGCGGGCGGGCAAGATGCGCGCGTTGCTTCGCGCATCGCCGGAGGCGCCGGACGGAGTGCGTCGCCTAGCGGCCGACCTCGGCCACCACGACACGTTCATCGCCAAGGTGGAGCGCGGGCTGGCGCCGGAGCCGCCGGCGCTCGTGCGCGACGGTGGCTTCATCGCCAAGGGCTTCAGCCGGCGCCTCGATGAGCTGCGCGCGTTGCGCGACGAGAGCCGCCGTCTTGTTCTCGACCTGCAGGCGCGGTACGCGGCGGAGACGGGCGTGCCGCGCCTCAAGATCGCCCACAACAACGTGCTCGGCTATTTCGTCGAAGTCGGCACCAGCCACGCCGACAAGCTCGCCACGCCTCCCGGCCGCTTCCATCACCGCCAGACCATGGCCAACGCGGCGCGCTTCTCCACCGCCGAGCTCGCCGATCTCGAGCGCAAGATTGGCGAGGCCGCCGAGCAGGCGCTTCGTCTCGAGCTGACGCTGTTCGAGGACTTCGTGCAGGAGCTGCGCCTGCAAGGGGACGCCATCGCTCGCGCGGCGCGTGCTCTCGCCGCGCTCGACGTTGCCGCGGCGTTGGCGGAGCTCGCCGCTGAGCGCAGCTGGTGCCGGCCGGTGGTCGACGAGAGCCTCGCCTTCCGCATCGCGCGCGGCCGTCACCCGGTGGTGGAGGCGGCGCTCGCCAAGAGCCGCGAGTCCGCCTTCGTCCCCAACGACTGCGACCTTGGCGAGCAACGCCTGTGGCTGCTCACGGGACCCAACATGGCGGGCAAGAGCACCTTCCTGCGCCAGAACGCGCTGATCGCGGTGCTGGCGCAAATGGGCGCCTTCGTCCCGGCGGAAAGCGCGCACATCGGCGTTGTCGATCGCTTGTTCAGCCGCGTCGGCGCGGCCGACGATCTCGCGCGCGGGCGCTCCACCTTCATGGTCGAGATGGTCGAGACCGCCGCCATTCTCAATCAGTCGGGAGGGCGCGCGCTCGTCATCCTCGACGAGATCGGGCGCGGCACGGCGACCTACGACGGCCTGTCCATCGCCTGGGCGGTGATCGAGCACCTGCACGAGGTCAACCGCTGCCGCGCGTTGTTCGCCACGCACTACCACGAGCTGGTGGCGCTCGCCGGCCGGCTGCCGGCGCTGGCCAACTACACGGTGCGAGTGAAGGAGTGGCAGGGTGAGGTGGTGTTCCTGCACGAGGTCGTGCGCGGCGCCGCCGAGGCAAGCTACGGCATCCAAGTCGCGAAGCTCGCCGGGCTGCCGGCCGCAGTCATCGCTCGCGCGTCCGACGTTCTCGCGCAACTCGAGCGTGACGAGCCGGCGAGCGCCGCGGTGCGCCTTGCCGCCGACCTGCCGCTGTTCTTGGCGCAACCACGCGCCGTCCGGGCCGCCAAGTGGTCGGCGGTGGAGGCGGAGCTTGCCAACGTGCGTCCCGACGACCTCACCCCGAAGGACGCGCTCGCGCTTCTCTACAGGCTCAAAGGGTTACTCGACCGCTCGTGAAAAAGGGACGCGGCCGTGCAGGGCACGGCGCCGCGTCCCAAGGCAAGGGATTCGGCCGGGGCAAACAATCACGCTGGCGCTCCTTTGCGGACACGCGGCGCCAAATCGATGTCTCGGTCGAGTCCCCTCACGAAGGCGCTACACCCGGCGACCGCGTCCAATTCGATCAACCGGGTGCAGCACTCCCGATATGGGGCAGAACGCCTTGCCAAGGCACTGTGCGAAATGGGGGCTCGCCGCCATCCGCACCTTCCCGAACCCGTCGGCACCGGGGTGGAAACCCAAGAAAGGCCGCGCATCTGGCGTTTCCCGCCGGGCTGTGCTTGAACGGGGGCCAATAGGCCCGGAATGCCGCCCCCCGCCCCCGTCGAGATCAAGCAAACTGCTCCGCTCACGCTGGTGCAGCAGCTGCAGGCCGTGGCGAAAGGAGACGCCCACGCCGACGGCCAGGCCGTCCGCGCGGAGCTCACGCGGCACCTTGCCGAGGGGCGCAAGGCCATCCGCGAGCGCTTCGATGCCGGCGAGCGCGGCATGTCGGTGGCGCGCGCGACGGCGCGTCTGACCGACGACATCGTGCGCGCGCTGTTTTTGTTCACGACCGAGCGCGTCTATCCGGCGGCCAACCCGACCAGGGCGGAACGCCTGTCGCTGGTGGCCGTCGGCGGGTATGGCCGCGGCGAGATGGCGCCGCATTCGGACGTCGACCTCCTGTTCCTGCTGCCGTTCAAGCAGACGGCGTGGGGTGAGCAGGTCGTCGAGTACCTGCTCTACGTGCTTTGGGATCTCGGCCTCAAGGTAGGACACGCATCGCGCTCGGTGGACGAGTGCGTTCGCCTCCCGCGCAACGACATCACGATCCGGACTTCGATCCTCGAAACGCGCCTCTTGTGCGGCGACGGCGCGCTGTACGACGAGCTGCGCCGGCGCTTCGCCGCCGAGATCATTGCCAACACCGGCCCGGCGTACGTCGAGGCGAAGCTCGCCGAGCGCGACGAGCGCCACAGGAAGCTCGGCGACTCGCGCTACCTGGTGGAGCCGAACGTCAAGGACGGCAAGGGCGGCCTGCGCGATCTGCACACGCTGTTCTGGATCGCCAAATACCTCTACCAGGTGCACGACCGCGCCGAGCTGGTTCCCCTTGGCGTGTTCACCGAGCGCGAGCTGTTGCGCTTCGTCAAGTCGGAGGAATTCCTGTGGAGCGTGCGCTTCGCGCTCCACTACCTGACCGGCCGCGCCGAGGAGCGCATCACGTTCGACGTCCAGGGCGAGCTCGCCCAGCGGCTCGGTTATAAGCAGCGTACCGGTGCGCGCTCGGTCGAACGCTTCATGAAGCACTATTACCTGTACGCCAAGGAGGTCGGCGACCTGACGCGCATCTTCTGCGCCGTGCTCGAGGAGCGTCACAAGCGCCGCCCGCGCTTCCGCCTTCCGCTGGTCGGCCGGGACCGTCCCGAGATGGTGGACGGCTTCGTGCTGTCGGGCGGCCGCGTGGATGTCGGCGAGCCGGGCATGTTCGCCCGCGATCCCGTGATGATGCTCCGCCTCTTCCATCTGGCGCAGGAGCGCGAGCTCGATATCCATCCGCACGCGCTGCGCGCGGTGACGCAGAGCTCGCGGCACGTCAATGCGGACCTGCGCGCCGACAGGCGCGCCGCCAAGCTGTTCCTCGAGATGCTGACGTCGAAGAAGGATCCCGAGACGACTCTGCGGCGTCTCAACGAAGCCGGCGTGTTCGGCCGCTTCATTCCCGACTTCGGCCGAGTCGTCGCGCAGATGCAGCACGACATGTACCACGTGTACACGGTGGACGAGCACACCATCCGCGCCATCGGCATGCTCGGCAAGCTCGAGAGTGGCAAGCTGCGCGAGGAGAACCCGCTCGCCACCGAGGTCATCGACAAAGTGCTGTCGCGGCGCGTGCTATTCGTCGCCGTGCTGCTGCACGACATCGCCAAGGGTCGCGGTGGCGACCATTCCGTGCTTGGCGCCGAAGTTGCCAATCGCGTCGGACCGATGCTCGGCCTCGAGGAGCAGGAGACCGAGACCGTCGCCTGGCTGGTGCTGCACCACCTCGACATGAGCAAGACGGCGTTTCGCCGCGACGTGCACGATCCCAAGACCATCGCGGACTTCGCCGCGCTGGTGCAGAGCCCCGAGCGCTTGCGCCTGCTGCTGGTGCTCACTGTGTCCGACATCCGCGCCGTCGGGCCGGGGCGATGGAACGGATGGTCGGGGCAGCTGTTGCGCGAGCTGTACTTCGCCACCGAGGCGGCGCTGGCGGGGGGCGAGTCCGTCGTCGGCGCCAGCAAGCGGCGCATCGAGGAGGCGCGCGCCGCATGCATTGCGGCGCTGGCGGACTGGCCCGCTGCCGAGCGGGACGCGCACATGGAGCGCTTCTACCCGGCGTACTGGAACTCGTTCGACCTCGAGATCCAGCTGCGCCACGCTCGCTTCCTGCGCGGCGCCGGCCGCGAGGCGCATTCCCTGGCCATCGGCGTCGAGCCGCTGCCTCAGCAGGGGGTTTCCGAGGTGACCGTCTACGCCCAGGATTATGCCGGGCTGTTTGCCGGCGCGGCGGGCGCCATGGCCCTGGCCGGCGCCAACATCGTCAACGCCCGCGTGGTGACTCTGAACGACGGCATGGCCCTGGAAAGCTTCTGGGTGCAGGGCCCCGACGGAGGCCCGCTGCAACGTCCCGAGGACGTGACGCATCTCAAGAAGACTCTCACCGAGGTGCTCACCGGCAAGCTCTCGCCCGCCAAGATCCTGCGCCAGCGCAAGGACCTCGGGCGCACCCGCGTCTTCACCGTGCAGCCGCGCGTGCTGGTGGACAACGCGGCCAGCGACAAGTTCACCGTCATCGAGGTGAACGCGCGCGATCGCCGCGGCCTGCTCTTCACCATCACCCAAGCGCTCCTCGACTTCGGCTTGAGCATCTCCAGCGCGCGCATCGCCACCTACGGCGAGCGCGCCGTGGATGTCTTCTATGTGCGCGATCTCATCGGCCACAAAATCACCGCCGAGCCGCGCATCGCGCGCCTGCGCGAGAAGCTCCTCGCCGCGCTCGCCGACGAGCCCGCGCCGGCGCCGGTCGTTCCGGCGCACGCCCCTGCCGCCGAATAACGTCTCCTAGAAGGCTCCTCGTGCTGAGCTTGTCGACGCATGAGGGCTATGATGTAGCTCCTCGCCCTTCGACGAGCTCAGGACGCGGAAGTCTGTCGTGAGCCTGCTCAAGACCAGCGCCACCATCGGCGCCTTCACGTTCCTAAGCCGCCTCACCGGCTTCGCGCGCGACATGCTCATCGCCGCAATCCTCGGCGCCGGCATGGTGTCCGACGCATTCTTCGTCGCCTTCAAGCTGCCGAGCTTGTTCCGCCGCCTGTTCGCCGAAGGCGCATTCTCCTCCGCGTTTGTGCCGATCTTCACCGGCCTGTTGCAGCGCGAGGGGCGAGACGCGGCGCGCACGTTCGCCGAGCAGGCGCTCGCGGCGCTGACGCTCGTGCTGCTGGCGCTGCTCGCCGTGTTCGAGATCTTTATGCCGTGGCTGATGCTGGGCCTGGCGCCCGGCTTCATCTCCGATCCGCCCAAGTTCGATCTGGCGGTGGAGCTGACCCGCATCACCTTCCCCTACCTCTTGTTCATCAGCCTCGTGTCGCTCATGGGCGGCGTGCTCAACAGCCTCGGCCGCTTCGCGGCGCAGGCGGCGGCGCCGATCGTGTTGAACGTGGTGTTGATCGGCGCGCTGCTCATCTTCCGCGATGCTCTCGACTCGAACGGCCACGCGTTGGCGTGGGGCGTGTTCGCCGCCGGCGTGCTGCAGCTTGCCGGCATGACTGTCGCCTGCTGGCGCGCCGGCATGCGGTTGCGGGTGCGCGTGCCGCGGCTCACCGCCCCGGTGCGCGAACTCGGGCGTCTGCTGGTGCCGGGCGTGGTCGGCTCCGGCGCCGCGCAGGTGAACATCGCCGTGGACATCATCATCGCCTCGCTGCTGCCCACCGGCGCCGTCTCCTACCTCTTCTATGCCGACCGTCTCGTGCAGCTGCCGCTTGGCGTCGTCGGCGTCGCGGTCGGCACGGCGCTCTTGCCGCTGCTCGCGCGCCAGCTCGGTGCCGGCGACGAATCGGCCGCGCAGAACAGCCTCAACCGCGCCATCGAGTTGGTCCTGTTGCTGTGCGTTCCGGCGGCCGTCGCACTCATGGTGTGTGCGCAGCCGTTCATCGAAGTGCTGTTCGAGCGCGGCGAGTTCACGCCGGCGGCTACGCGCGCGACCGCGGCGGCGGTCGTCGCCTTCGCCGGCGGCCTTCCCGCCTACGTGCTCATCAAGGCGCTGTCGCCGCCGTTCTTCGCCCGCAAGGACACGCGCACCCCGGTGAAGGTCGCGGTGTTCACCCTGGCGCTCAACATCGTACTCAACCTCGCCCTGATGGTGCCGTTGCGCCACGTCGGCCTGGCGCTGGCGACGGCCCTTTCGGCGTGGGTGAACGCCGGCGTGCTGGCGTTCCTGCTGCGCCGGCGCGGGCAGCTCGTGTTCGACGCGCGGCTGCAACGCGCCGTCGTGCGCAGCCTGCTCGCCGTCGCGGTCATGGGTGCCGCCCTGTGGGGCGCCATCCGCTATGCGCCACCCGCGGTGTTCGACGGGGACGGCTGGTCGCAGTGGCTGGGCGTCGGCGTGCTGGTGGCGCTCGGTCTCGGCACCTACGCCCTCGGCCTGCAGCTCCTGGGGGTCGCGACGCTCGCCGACCTGCGCCGCTTCGGGCGCGGGCGTTGACCCTGAACTAGGGCCGCGCGATAAGCACGCGCCATGCCAAAACCCACCAAGCGCATCCTTTCGGGCGTCCAGCCCACCGGCAACCTGCACCTCGGCAACTATCTCGGTGCGTTGCGCAACTGGGTGCGCCTGCAGGCCGAGTACGAGTGCTTCTATTGCCTCGTCGACCTGCACGCCATCACCGTGCAACAGGACGCGGCCGCGTTGCGGGCCAGCACCCGCGACGGCGCCGCCATGCTGCTCGCCATGGGAGTCGATCCGAGCAAGTCGGTGCTGTTCGTGCAGTCGAATGTGCCGGCGCACGCCGAGTTGGGGTGGATCTTCAACTGTGTCGCGCGTATCGGCTGGCTGAACCGCATGACGCAGTTCAAGGAGAAGGCCGGCAAGAAAAAGGAGAACGCCACCGTCGGTCTCTATGTCTATCCGACGCTGATGGCGGCCGACATTCTGGTATATCTCGCCACGCACGTGCCGGTCGGCGATGACCAGCGTCAGCACCTCGAGCTGTGCCGCGACATCGCCCAGTCGTTCAACTCGCAGTGCGGCGTCGAGTACTTCCCCTTACCCGAGGCGCTTATCCTCGGCGAAGCGACGCGCGTGATGAGCCTGCGCGACGGACAGAAGAAGATGTCCAAGTCGGACGAGTCCGACTACACGCGTATCAACATGTCGGATTCGCCCGACCTGATTGCCCAGAAGATCCGCAAGGCGCGCACCGATCCCGAGCCGCTGCCCGGGGACCCGAAGGGTCTCGAGAGCCGGCCCGAGGCGAAGAACCTCGTCGGCATCTTCGCGGCGCTCGCCGACCGCGCGCCGGCCGACGTTCTCAAGGACTACGGTGGCGCCCAGTTCTCCAAGTTCAAGGAGGACCTCGCCGAGCTCGCCATCGCCAAGGTCGGCCCCATCACTACCGAGATGCGACGGCTGCAGGGCGATCCCGGACATGTCGAGCGCGTGCTCCACGAGGGCGCCGAGCGCGCCCGCGCCGTCGCCGATCCGATCGTGCGCGACGTGAAGGAGATCGTCGGTTTCTTGCGCGCCTAACGCAGCGCAGCGAACTCCTCCGCGAGGATTGCGTACAGCACCGAGTCGCGCCACTCGCCGCGCACCAGCTTGTCGCCACGCAGGATTCCTTCGCGGCGCATGCCGAGACGCTCCATCACCCTCCACGATCGCTCGTTGTGAACATCGGCGGTGGCGAAGATGCGGTGCACGCCGAGAGTGCCGAATCCGAAGGCGAGCACCGTGCGCATGCCCTCGGTCGCAATGCCCTTGCCCCACCAATCGGGGTCGAGGCCGTAGCCGAGGCTGGCGCTGTGCCTGGCCTTGCCGCGCACGGTGATGCTGAGCGCACCGATCATCGGCCCGCCCTCGTGCCGCTCGACGGCAAACGTCCAGGTTCCTTCGGCATCGGGCATGCCACCCGCTACGCGGTCCCCAACGTACTTGTCGGAAGTCTCCACCGTCAGCGGCTCCAGCGGCAGGTAACGCCAGAACACCTCGCGGGTGGCATAAGCCGCCACCGACGGCGCGTCGGAGGTGCGGAACGGCCGCAACAGTAGCCTTTCCGTCGTCAGGGTCGCCATGGACGGATTGTAGACGCCTGCTTGATCGCCGCCGTTGGGTCCCCATCTAGTGGGAAAGGAGGGGGGAGGACATGGCCGAGACCTCGGAAAACCCGCGCCGCATCCCGTTCTGGGGCCGCGTGCGCCTTCCCTTCCGCCGCGCCGCCGCGGCTCATTCCCGACACGCCCATCAATCTGAAGCCGCTGCACCTCGCCGACGCCAACGTGCGCGCGACGGTCGGAACGTTGCGCGTGCCGATGTTCGAGTTCAAGGATGCGGCGGCGCGCGCGGCGCTCGCCAACGGCGTCGCCGACCTCGAGGTCAGCAAGGCAAGCCTCGCCGGCGGCGCGTTCAATTTCACCCTGCACGTCGACGACTCTGGTCCCAAGCCGACCCTGAACGGCAAGATCGCCGGCAGCGACTTCCCGATCGGCTTCATTCGTGCGCGGCAACCTCGGCAACAACATCGAGGGCCTCGTTGCCATCGACGCGCAACTGGCGGGCGCCGGCCGCTCGCCGGCCGAGATCGCTGCCTCGCTCGACGGCCACGTCCAGCTGCTGATGGGCGAGGTGCGCGCCAACGTTCGCGGGCTCGAAGCCATGATCGGCGGCATCGGCACCGCGCTCGGCACCCTTTTCAACGCGGGTGGCGACGACTGGAGCGTGGTGAACTGCTCGGCGTTGCGCTTCGCGGTGAGGGACGGCATCGCCAACGGCGAGGTCATCCTGTTCGACTCGCGCTTCGCCACGGTGGGGGGCGAGGGCACCGTGGACCTCGGCACCGAGCGTCTCGACCTTCTCATCACGCCGAAGTCGAAGGCCGCCGTGACCCTCAACATCTCGGCGCCGGTGCGCATCCAGGGCACCTTTCTCAATCCAAGCTTCACGCCCGACACGCTATCGGTGGCGCGGCGCATCCTCGGCGTCGCCGGCATCTTCGTCTTCCCGCCGGCAGCGCTGGCGGGCCTCGTTTCGCTGGGCGCCACCGGCAACGCCTGCATCGACCTCACCCGCGCCGACGCCGGCGGGACACGCCCCGCGGCGAACGCGCCGGCGGCGCCGGCAAACGCACCGGAGCAGCCGCGGCGCCCGCACCGATCGGGCGGGCGCTGGAGAACCTCGACCAGGGCCTTCGCAACCTGTTCGGCCGCTAGACCGACAGAAACCGGCGCCTCCTGCGTTGGGTTATCCACAGGCCAAGCTTGGCCTGTGCAGGAAATCCACAGTGCTTCAAGGGCAACTCCGGCAAAAATTTCTTGGCCGTCAGGCGGGGACCGATGGACACCCGCCCCGGCGGTTTCCTATTAACCACAAAGCCTAGCTCACGATGAGATGGCGCCCCTTTGGGCAAAGGGGCTCATCGCGCAGCCAAGGGAGGATCGGTGCGGGTTTGCGCGAGGAAAACCGGCGGCGCAGCGACTCTACGCGCCAACGGCGGCCCCGCCCGCGGAGTATGCGGGGCCGGAAACGGTAATGGGCACTCTGGTGCCGCCAGGCGGGCCGTCGCGCTCAGCCTCCTGCTAGCCCTGGCCTCGCCGAACGTATCGGCTTCGCCCGGCGCCGAGCTTGAGGGTGGCGAAAGCGTGGGCGTGTTCTACCAGGTGCCTATGCGCGAACTCGTCATCGGCATCGCCGATGTCGCCGACCTGTCGCACCGGTTCGTCCAGCTTGGCTATCACCTCGACCACGTGCGCTACGGCGCCGGCGAGGTGCCGCGCATCCTGCTCGCCAACCTTCCCGGCGATCTCACCGAGATCAAGACGGTGGAAGTGCGCAAGGTCCTGTTCATCCAGGCGATCCTGCCGCTCATCCTGCGCGCCAACGAGCAGATCGCCGCCGATCGCGAGCGGCTGCGCGGCATCCTGGCGCGTCGCGGCACCTGGAGCGAGCAGGACGCTGCATGGGTGGCGACGCTCGCGGCGCGCTACATGGTCGATCCTTCCGCCACCGGCGAGCTCTTGCGCCGCGTGGACGTCATTCCGACGTCGCTCGCCATCGCGCAGGCCGCCGAGGAATCGGGTTGGGGCACCTCGCGCTTCGCCATCGCGGGCAACGCGGTGTTCGGCCAGTGGACCTATGATCCCGAAAAGGGCCTGGTGCCGATCGCCCGCGAGGAGGGGCGCACCCACCTCGTTCGCTCGTATGACGGGCTGCTCGGCTCGGTCGCCGGGTATGCGCTCAATCTGAATACCCACGACGCCTACAACGCCTTCCGCAACCGGCGCCAAATGATGCGGACCGAGGTCGGCGCGCTCGACGCCACGCTCCTCGCCAGCACCCTGATCTACTACTCCGAAGGCCGTCGCGATTACACCAAGCGCATCCGCGACATCATGGATATCAACGACCTAACCGCCTTCGACGACGCCCGCCTGAGCCGCGAGCTACGCAGCTTCTACTGAGATCTTTGCGGCCAGGGCGCTGGCCGCAAGTGGGTCAGCGGGTCGGGACCGTGAACTGCGTGCCGAACCAGCGCCAGCGGTCGCCGTCGCCGCGCACGGTGCAGTTGAAGCGCGCACGGCCGGGTGGGAACGGCGTTTCCGCCCGCACCTCGATGCGCCGGCCCAGCCGCTCCATGCGGGCCGGCTGCGACTCGTGCGAGGCGAAACAGTTGATCTGTTCGATGTTGCGCACGCCGTCCACCACCGTGAAACCGAACGCCGGCGGATTGTTGGTCCGCGTCAGCACCGGATCGTCCGGAGTGACGTCGCGTGCTCCCAGCGGCTGGGCATTGGCGGCGAGCACGAAGCGCGCCTGGGCACCGAAGGTTTCGTTGAGCGAGAAGCGCGGCTGATAGAAGAGGTCGAGACCGGACTCCGCCACGCCGGAATGCTGGCCGAACGCGGCGATATAGCCCGCACGTTTCACGGCATCCTTGGCTTGCAGGCTCATTTCGCCGAACGGGTAGGAGAACAGCGTCGGCACCTGGCCGAGCTCTTGTTGGAAGCGGCGATTGGATTTCTCGATTTCGACCCGCAGCTCTTCCTGCGTCATGTCCGGCATGTGACCGTGCGAAGCGGTGTGGGCGCCGACGGTCACCCCCGCACGCGCCATTTCGCGCACTTGGTCCCAGCTCAAATAGCCACGCGTTCGATTGTCGATATAGTCCGTCGACAGGAAGATGGTGAATGGCAGCCCTGCCGCTCGCAGACGCGGGAACGCCTCGGTGTAGGTGGTCGCGTAGCCGTCATCGATGCTGATGGCCACGGTTCGCTCCGGCAGCGGGCGGCCGGTGAGCAGGGCTTCGGCGATCTCTCCCAACGGCAAGACGTTGTAGGCGCCGCTCTTCAATTCGGCGATGTGGGCTTCGAACTGCTCCAGGCGGATATTGGTTGCCGGAACGGCGTTCTCGCCAAAGCGGTGATAGTTGAAGATAACCGCACCCGTCAGAGGCGCGGCGGCCGGTGCTCCTTGGGCAAGCCCCGGCTCCGGGCGGGGAAACCCCAGGGCGCACATCGCGGCCAGCGCCACCGCAAGGCGCGGGCGGCGCCCCAGGGCGATAAGGCTGAGGTTTCGCATATGCGCGGCAGAATACACCACTCGCGCGGGCCGGGCCGGATGGCTCCGGCGAACGCATGCGGCCACACGAAGTATCGCCAATGAACGTTCTCGCGGTGGAAATGGCGCAAGCGGCCTGCTCGGTGGCGATCCGCTGCGACGGCCGCTTGGCGGCGCAGCGGCGCCTCGATACTGGCCGCACCCAGGCGGAGGCACTGTTGCCGATGATCGGCGAAGCACTGGCGTCGGCGCGTGTCGGATATGGCGACCTGAACCTGCTTGCCGCGGCGGTTGGGCCCGGCCTGTTTACCGGCGTGCGGGGCGGTTTGGCCGCAGTGCGCGCCTTTCGCCTGGTGCTGAAGGTGCCCGCACTCGGCGTCGGCACGTTGCACGCAGTGGCGGCGCATGCGGTCGAGCAGGGGGTGGCGCGGGAAGACGAGTCGATCTTCGTCGTCAACGACGCACGCAACGACGAAGTGTACGCACAGTGGTTCTCGCTGGCGGCGCAACCGCTCGGCGCCGCCGGCCTGTTGAGCGTGGACGAAGCAGCGGCGATGGCGCCGCGCGGCGCGGTTGTGCTCGGCACCGCGGCAAGCCTCCTCGCCGCGCGGGCCGGGCCGGGATTGCGCGTGGAAGAAGGCTACGGCGAAGCCGACGCCGCAATCGTCGCTGCGCTCGCCGAGGCGGCGGCGCGCGCGCCCGGATTTCACGATCCGGGTCCGCCACGGCCACTCTATGTGCGCAAGCCGCACGCGCGCACCCTGGACGAGTCCAAGCGCTAAATTGCGACCTCGACAGTATTTAATGGAATTTTCTCGGCCAATTGGTGAAATGAAAGTAGACGGCAAGGTTGTTCTAGGTTGCCGCCACCGGAAGGCGTCAATATATACGAAGCAGCCGGCAGCCTTTGGGTTCCGCAATATATGTCCATAATGTCCGAGAAATCCGAAAACAGCAGCGACCTTCTCGCCTTCACCACGGACATCGTGTCTTCATACGTCGCCAACAACACGGTCGCGGTGCAGGACTTGCCGCAGCTCATCCAGCAGGCGTACGCGGCGCTGGCCGGAGTGGGCAATGCGCTAGCGGCCAAGGAGCGTCCGACGCCAGCCGTGTCGGTCAAGCGCTCTATCACGCCCGACCACATCGTCTGTCTCGAAGACGGAAAGAAGCTGAAGATGCTCAAGCGGCATCTGAAGACGCGCTGCAACCTCACGCCCGACGAATACCGCAAGCGCTGGGGTTTGCCGGCCAATTATCCGATGGTCGCTCCCAACTACGCCGCGCAGCGCAGTGACCTGGCCAAGAAGATTGGCCTCGGCACCACGCGCCGGCGCAAGCGCGTCAAGTGATAGCCCGGAACGGGACGGCTGCCGTGGCAACGGGCGCCAAAGCCTCGGGACTAGCGATTAAGCCGGACGCTCGCCGCATCGAGGAGCTGTGCAGCGAGCGCGGCATTCGCATGACCGAGCAGCGGCGCATCATCGCGCGCGTGCTGTCCGAGTCCGGCGATCATCCGGACGTCGAGGAGCTGCACCGGCGCTTGAGCGCCGTGGATCCCAAGATCAGCATCGCCACGGTATATCGCACCGTGCGCCTGTTCGGCGACGCCGGCATCCTTTCCCGCCATGACTTCGGCGACGGCCGTGCCCGCTACGAGATGGCGCCCGAGGAGCATCACGATCACCTCATCGATCTGCGCACGGGCAAGGTGATCGAGTTCCAGGACGAGCGCATCGAGAAGCTGCAGCGCGAGGTCGCCGAGCGCCTGGGCTTCCGCCTCGTCGATCACCGCCTCGAGCTCTACGGCGTGCCGCTCGAGGACAAGAAGGACTGACGCTCCGGCTCGTCGGCCTCCGCCATGCTCACCATTTTGCGCGCTTGGCGCTTGGTCTTCCTGCTCGCGGTGACGCTGCTGCTGGCGCCGTTCCAGCTCGCCTCGGTGTCGCTGGGGCTCGAGTTGCAGCGCCGCATTCCCGTCTTCTATCACCGCCTTGTGGCGCGCACGCTGCGCATCCGCGTCGACGTCTACGGCACGCCGTCGAAGGAGCGCCCGATGCTGTTCATCGCCAACCATTCGTCGTGGCTCGACATCGTCATCTACAGCGGACTTGCGCCGGTGTCCTTTGTCGCCAAGAGCGAGATCGCCAAGTGGCCGGGCTTCTCCATCCTGGCCAAGCTGCAGCGCTCGGTATTCGTCGAGCGCCGCCGCGGCAAGACCAAGGCAGGCGTCAACGACATCCAGACGCGCCTGCGCGCCGGCGACAACCTCGTGCTGTTCGCCGAGGGCACCAGCGGCGATGGCAACTCGGTGGCGCCGTTCAAGTCGGCGATGTTCTCCGCCGCCGAGATCGACTTGGGCAATGGCCGCGTGCCGCTCGTGCAACCGGTTGCGCTCGCCTACACTCACCTGGACGGCTTCCCGCTCGGCCCGCGCGCGCGCCATCGCCTCACCTGGTACGGCAAGGTGTCGCTGCCCTCGCATCTTTGGCGGGTGCTCGGCCAGGGACACGCGCGTGTCGCGGTCGACTTCGGTCCGGTGGTGCGGGCAACCGACTTTTCGTCGCGCAAGGAGCTGGCGCAGTTCTGCTACCGCGAGGTTTCCGAGCGGCATGGCCGCGCCATCAGCGGCCGTGCGCCGGCGCCCGCCGCTGCTGGGGCTCGCGCTGCTACGCCGCAGGCGGCCGTTCCGCCCCCGGCTTGACGGCAACCCTTGGAGTGCTAACGTTCCGGCATCCAACGACGCGCGCGGCCCGTGCGGGGGTTAAGAGCCCCCGACCAGCGACCCGCGTCCTTTGGTCCGCGTCCCAGCCGGAGCCGGTTCCGTTTGCCTAAGAAGCTGTTCATCAAGACCTACGGCTGCCAGATGAACGTCTACGACTCCGCCCGCATGGCGGACGTCCTCGGCGGCCAAGGCTACGCCGCGGTGGAGACGCCGGAGGAGGCCGACCTCGTTGTTCTCAACACCTGCCACATCCGCGAGAAGGCAGCGGAAAAGGTTTACTCGGAGCTCGGCCGCCTGAATGCGCTGCGTCGTTTTCGCCGCGGCCAGGGCGGCGATCTGCGCATCGCCGTGGCGGGTTGCGTCGCGCAGGCCGAAGGCGCCGAGATGCGCCGGCGCGCGCCGTTCGTCGACCTCGTCGTCGGGCCGCAGGCGTATCACCGCCTCGGCGATCTGGTTTCGCAGCTCGAACGCGCGGGCGAGCAGGCGGTGGAAACAGATTTTCCTGCCGAGACGAAGTTCGACGCGCTACCCGCACCCAGCTCCACCGCGACCGCGGCGTTCCTCACGGTGCAGGAGGGTTGCGACAAATTCTGCTCGTTCTGCGTCGTGCCGTACACCCGCGGCGCCGAGTATTCGCGTCCTGTCGCCGACGTGCTCGCCGAGGCCGAACGTCTCGTCGAGCTCGGCGCGCGCGAGATCACCCTGCTCGGCCAGAACGTCAATGCCTATCACGGCGAACGCTCCGATGGCGGCCGCTGCTCGCTCGGCGAACTTATCCGCCGGCTGGCCGAGATCCCCGCGCTGCAGCGCATCCGCTACACGACCTCGCACCCGCTCGACATGGACCCAGAGCTGATCCGCACCCACGCCGAGGTGCCGGCACTGATGCCGTTCGTGCACCTGCCGGTGCAGTCGGGCTCGGACCGCGTGCTGGAGGCTATGAACCGCCGTCACCGCGTCGATGACTATCGCCGCGTCGTCGATGCCCTGCGCGGCGCGCGCACCGACATCGCGCTGTCCGGCGATTTCATCGTCGGCTTCCCCGGCGAAACCGACGACGACTTCGCCGACACGCTGCGCCTGGTCGAGAACGTCGGCTACGCGCACGCCTATTCGTTCAAGTATTCGCCGCGGCCTGGAACGCCGGCGGCGGAACGCGAGCAGCTCGACGACGTCGTCAAGGTGCGCCGGCTCGAGCAGCTCAACGCGCTCTTGGATTTGCAGCGCGCCACATTCGACGCGGCGACCGTGGGACGCACGGTGGGCGTGCTGCTCGAGCGCGCCGGCCGCCATCCTGGCCAGCTTGCCGGCCGCAGCCCCTACATGCAGGCGGTGCACGTCGCCGCGGACGCGAGCCTGCTCGGCACGCTCGCCAGCGTCGAGATCGATTCCGCCTGTCCAAACTCCCTGTCCGGCCGCCTCGCGGTGAGCGCGCCTTGAAGCCATCGCCTTCGCGCAAGGCGTCGGCCAAAGTCCCGGCGCGGCCGCCGCTCCTGCTGAACTTCGACGACAACCGGCTGCTCGGCCAGCTGTTCGGCGAGCACGACCGCCACCTCGCGCGCATCGAGAAGGAGTTCGGCGTCATCGTCTCCTCGCGCGGTAATCGTGTGTCTGTCGCCGGCAGCGCGGCTGCGCAGCAGGCCACCAAGCACGTACTGACCAATCTCTACGAACAGGCGCGACGCGGGCTCGACGTCGGCGACGCGGCCGTCTCCAGCGCGATCCGCATGGCTGAGCGCGGCGCGCCGCATGCGCACGGCGCCGGCAAGGCCATGGACGAGGGCTGGAGCGCCGACGACGTCGTCATCCAGACGCGCGGCCGCAAGCCGATCCTGCCGCGCTCGCCCAACCAAGCCGAGTACATCCGCGAGCTGCGCGCCAAAGAGCTTGTGTTCGGCCTCGGACCCGCCGGCACCGGCAAGACTTTCCTCGCCGTCGCGGTAGGCGTCTCCATGCTGCTTGAGGGGCGCGTCGAGCGCATCATCCTGTCGCGGCCGGCCGTCGAGGCCGGCGAACGCCTCGGCTTCCTGCCGGGCGACCTGCGCGAGAAGGTCGATCCCTACATGCGCCCGCTCTACGACGCCCTGTATCACACGCTGCCGGCCGACCGCGTCGCGCGCTCGCTCGAATCCGGAGACATCGAGATCGCGCCGCTCGCCTTCATGCGCGGGCGCACGCTGTCCGATTCCTACATCATCCTCGACGAGGCGCAGAACACCACCACCGCGCAGATGAAGATGGCGCTCACCCGCATGGGCGAGAATTCGCGCATGGTGGTGACCGGGGATCTCTCGCAGATCGACCTGCCCAAGGGCGTGAAGTCCGGCCTCAAGGAAGCGGTGCACGTGCTGCATGCCATGGATGGCGTCGGCTTCATGACGTTCGGGCAAGCCGACGTGTTGCGTCATCCGCTGGTAACGTGCATCGTCAAAGCTTACGAAACCAAGGAAGCCGAAAGCGGCAGCGACGATCGATCATGAGTGAGTTCTGTCTCGTCCGTATCATGGCGCCCTCCGAGCAGTGGCAGGCCGCCAAGCGCGATGTTCCTGACTTCGTCACCAACGTAGTGCAGCGCGCGGTGGCCGGCAGCGGCCGCGTTCACAGCGACTCGGAAGTCTCGGTCGTGCTCAGCGACGACCGCGAGCTGCGCCTGCTCAACAACGAATACCGCGGCATCGACAAGCCGACCAACGTCCTCGTCTTCCCCGGCGAGCCGCTTGACGAGGACAACACCGCCTACACCGCCGGCGGCAAGCCGCTCGTGTTGGGCGACGTGGTGCTTGCCTACGAGACGATTGCCGCCGAGGCCGCCGACCAAGGCAAGACCTTCGAGCATCATCTCGCCCATCTCTTGGTGCACGGCACGCTGCACCTGTGCCGCTACGACCACGACAAGCCGGCCGACGCCGAGAAGATGGAGAACCTCGAGCGCAAGATCCTCAAGGAGCTGAACATCAAGGATCCCTACGCCGAGCTGCCTGCGAAGCAGGACGCGCCGCCCGCACCGGAAACCCCGGCCGAGCCGGTGCCGGCCGCCGAACATCCGGCGGCGCGCAGGGCTCCCGTCGTTAAGCCGGCCGCGAAGAAGACGGCGCGCAAGAAACCGGCAAAACATGCGGCGGCGAAGCCGGTGCGCAAACCGGCTGCCGTAAGGAAGCTGACGAAAGCGCGGCCGGCGAAAGCTCGGCCCAAGGCGAAGGCCAAGCCGAAGGCGAAGGTAATTGCGAAGGTCAAGGCCAAGGCCAAGCCCAAGGCGTCGGCGCGCCGAAGCAAGTCCCGGCGATGAGTCTTCGTCCCGACGATCCAGCGGACCTCGACGGACCGGTTGCGACGACCGAGCCAGCGGCGGAGCCGTCCGTTGCGCAGACGTTCGGGGACTGGCTGCGTAACCTCGCAGGGCGCGCCGGCGACAACACCGACGACGCTCTCGCCGAGCGTCTAGGCGATGACACCAAGGCTTTCGGCAACCTGACGCCGGGTGAAAGACTGATCCTCCTGAACGTGCTGCGCCTCGGCGAGGTGCGGGTTGGCGATGTCATGGTGCCGCGCGCCGACATCGTCGCGGTGAGCGAGGACGTGCAGCTGCCCGAGCTCATCAAGTTGTTCCGCGACGGTGTGCACTCGCGCCTGCCGGTCTACCGCGGCAACCTCGACGAGATCGTCGGCTTCATTCACATCAAGGACGTCTTCGAGTTCTGGGATCGCGCCAAGCGCTTCAACCTGCCGCGCATCGTGCGCGAGATCCTGTTTGTGCCGGCCTCGATGCTCGTCGTCGACCTCCTGCTCAAGATGCGTCTCACCCGCGTGCACATGGCGGTGGTGGTGGACGAGTACGGCGGCAGCGACGGGCTCGTCACCATCGAGGACCTCGTCGAAGAGATCGTCGGCGAGATCGAAGGCGAGCACGCCCGCGTGCAAGGGCCGATGTTCACCGTGCAGGCGGACGGCAGGATCATCGCGCAGGGCCGCGCCCCGGTGATCGAGCTCGAGGAACGGCTCGGCATCGCCCTCCTGCCCGAGGAGCGCGGGGAAGACATCGAGACGATCGGTGGGTTGCTGGTGTCCCTGGCCGGGAGCGTGCCCATGCGCGGCGAGTTGATCGCCCATCCGAGCGGCCTCGAGTTCGAGGTGCTCGATTCCGATCCGCGTCGCGTCAAGCGCGTGCGCATCGCTAGAGTCAATCGCGTCGCCCAGGGAGACAAGACGGCCGGCGAGCCGCCGGTGTCCGAGGACGCACCCAGCGCATGAGCGCCCCAGCTTGAGCACTCTGGCCGCGCGGCTTGCCGGCGCCTGCGGCTGGCGCCGCACGCTCCTGCTGCTCGTGCTCGGCGCGCTCGCCACCCTGGCGATGCCGCCGGTCTCGTTCACGCCGGCGCTGCTGCTCGCGTTTCCCGGCTTGGTCTGTCTGCTGGACGGCAGCGCGCGCGGCTGGCGGGCGCTGCTCGACGGCTGGCTGTTCGGCTTCGGCTTCTTCGTCACCGGACTTTATTGGGTCTCCAACGCCCTGCTCACCGACGCCGAGCAGTTCGCCTGGCTGGTGCCGTTCGCCGTCGCCGGGTTACCGGCGCTGCTGGCACTGTTCACCGGAGCCGCCGCGCTGCTGTTCCACTGGCTGCGCACCACCGGGCCTTCGCGCGTGCTCACCTTAGCGGTGGTGTGGACCATCGGTGAATGGGCGCGCGGCCACGCATTTACCGGCTTTCCGTGGAACCTAGTCGGCACGACCTGGGATTGGTCCGACGCGATGCTGCAGGCGAACTCACTCATCGGCGTCTACGGGCTGAGCCTGCTCACCGTGCTGGTGGCGGCCGCGCCCGCGGCGCTCGCTTCGGCGGGCGGGCGCGAGGGCGCGCACGGCTGGCTGATGCCCTCGCTCGCGGCGGTGCTGGTGGCCGCCGGATTTGTATTCGGCTTCCTGCGGCTGGCCGCGGCCGACAACGGCACGGTGGCCGGCGCCGAGGTGCGCATCGTGCAGGCCAACATCGCCCAGCAGATGAAGTGGGAGCCGGACCAGCTGCGCGCCAATGTCGAGCGGCATCTCACCCTCACGCGCCGGCCCGGCATCGAGGCGCGCCGCATCGTCGTGTGGCCGGAAACGGCGCTGCCCTATGACATCGAGCGCGATGCGGCGTTGCGCTCGGCGCTCGGCGGCCTCATCGCTCCCGGCGCGCTGCTCGCCACCGGCGTGCCACGCGCCGAGCTGGATGCGACTGGACAGTACCTGTCGCGCGTCTGGAATAGCGTCGCGGTGCTCGACTCCGCCGGCGTCATCGTCGGCACCTACGACAAGGCGCACCTCGTGCCGTTCGGCGAGTACGTGCCACTGCGGCCCCTCCTCGCCTCGCTAGGGCTGCGCGCCGTCACCGGATTCCTCGACCACTCGGCCGGACCGGGTCCGCGCACGCTGGCACTGCCCGGCGTACCGCCGGTCAGCCCGCTGATCTGCTACGAAGCGATCTTTCCTGCCGCCGTCGCCGCCGAGCCGCGCCCCGGCTGGCTGCTCAACGTCACCAACGACGGCTGGTATGGCGCCTCGGCCGGCCCCTACCAGCACTTTGCCAGTGCCCGCATCCGCGCCGTCGAGGAAGGCTTGCCGCTGGTGCGCGCCGCCAACACCGGCATCTCCGGCGTGATCGACAGCTACGGGCGCGTGCGCGCCAGCCTCGGCCTGCTGGAGGAGGGCGTGGTGGATTCCGCTCTGCCGGTGGCTTTGCCGCCCACGCTGTACGCGCGCCTCGGCGACCTGCCACTCTTGATTGTCTTGGGCCTTTACGGCGCGGTGCTTATTGTCGTCGCAGTTGTGAGTAGGAAATCCGTCGCGACGGATAGATGAACCCACATGCCGACGCCACGAGCGCTTGCTATCGGACTGTCAACCCGTGGTAACCGGCGAGGATTTTTCCGTTGACCACTGCGCATGCATTCCCGTATCTAGCATACCGCCGTATGCGAGTTGCTGGCGTTCTCGGGTTGCATGCGCGCGCGTTTCCCTGCGTAGTTGGCCGGACACCACCCGGCGAGTGCCAATCCAAAAACCTACGGGGGTTCTCGCGTGGCAACTAGCGCAGGCACTGTGACGCGCCGGAAGCGGGGCGGCAAAGGCGGCCCCAACCCGATCGACGTTCACGTCGGCGGCCGTGTGCGGCTGCGGCGCACACTGCTCGGCATGAGCCAGGAGAAGCTCGCCAAGGCCGTCAATCTGACCTTCCAGCAGATCCAGAAATACGAGCGCGGCTCGAACCGCATCGGCGCGAGCCGCCTGTTCCAGTTCGCGCACGTGCTCGACGTGCCAGTGTCGTTCTTCTACGACGACATGCCCGACGGCTCCGAGAAAGCGAAGCTGCTGGCGGCCGACGGCAATGCCGAGCCGTTCGAGCAGGACCAGCTGGCGCGGCGCGAGACGCTCGAGCTGGTGCGCGCCTACTACCGCATCAACGACTCGACGGTGCGCCGGCGCATCTTCGAGCTCACCAAGACCCTCTCCCGCTCCGAAGATCGGCTTGCAAAGCGTTCCTGAGGCGCGGGGGCGCGGGGCGGCGCCAGAACCTCTTGACCGCCCCCGCCAAACGCTGCACGAAGGGCCCGCACGCGTGGGGCAACGCGTGATTCCGGTGCCAGGGCCCTCACTCGGGCCGGCGTCGCACTTGAGGGAGGCAGAAGCGTGCGGAAATCCGAGTACGTATTCACGAGCGAGTCGGTGTCGGAGGGTCATCCCGACAAGCTCTGCGACCTCATTTCCGATTCCATCGTCGACGCGTTCCTGAAGGCTGATCCGGCCGCCCGCGTCGCGTGCGAGACGCTCGCGACGACGAACAAGGTCGTGATCGCCGGCGAGGTGCGCGGCAAGGGTGCTCCTTCCGCGGACCAGCGCGCCAAGATCGTGCGCGACGCCATCAAGGACGTCGGCTACGAGCAGGACGGCTTCCACTGGAAGACCGTCGACATCGAGGACTACATCCACGCTCAGTCGGCCAACATCGCCCAGGGCGTCGACGCCGCCGGCAACAAGGACGAGGGCGCGGGCGACCAGGGCATCATGTTCGGCTACGCCTGCCGCGAGACCCCGACGCTGATGCCGGCGCCCATCTACTACGCGCACCAGATTCTCAAGCTGATGACCGAGGCCCGCCACGCCGGCAAGGAGAAGGCGTTCGAGCCCGACGCCAAGAGCCAGGTCACTCTTCTCTACGAGAACGGCAAGCCGGTGAAGGCGACATGCGTCGTCGTCTCCACCCAGCACAAGAAGGGCCTCGACCAGGACAAGATGCGCGCCATCGTGCGTCCCTACGTCGAGAAGGTCCTGCCCAAGGGCTGGATGTGCCCCGAGGACGACTTCTACGTGAACCCGACCGGCCTGTTCGAGATCGGTGGCCCCGACGGCGATACCGGCCTCACCGGCCGCAAGATCATCGTCGACACCTACGGCGGGGCGGCGCCGCACGGCGGCGGTGCGTTCTCGGGCAAGGACCCGACCAAGGTGGACCGCTCGGCGGCGTACGCCGCGCGCTACCTCGCCAAGAACGTGGTTGCCGCCGGCTTCGCCGATCGCTGCACCATCCAGGTCGCCTACGCGATCGGCGTCTCCAAGCCGCTTGCGCTGTACGTGGATACCCACGACACCGGTACGGTGGACGAAGGCAAGCTCGGCAAGGCGCTCCAGGAAGTGATGGACCTGAGCCCGCGCGGCATCCGCACCAAGCTTGGCTTGAACAAGCCGATCTATGCGCGCACCGCCGCGTACGGCCACTTCGGACGCGAGGCGGACAAGGACGGCGGCTTCTCGTGGGAGCGCACCGACCTAGTCGGCGACCTCAAGTCCGCCCTGTCCTGATCCGCTGACGAACTCTCCCGCCGGCAAGCGCAACACTCGGGTCTACGGCCGCCGTATCGGCCGGCCGCTGCGCAAGGCGCGGCAGGAGCTGATCGACTCGCTTCTGCCGCAGCTGCGTGTCGTCCCCGCGTCCGAGGGCGGACCGCCGCTCGATCTTCCGTCGCTGTTTCCGGGCGCGGAATCGATCTGGATCGAGTTTGGGTTCGGCGCGGGCGAACATCTCGCCTGGCAGGCTGCTCACCATCCAGCCGTCGGCATGCTGGGTTGCGAGGTGTTCCAGAACGGCGTCGCCAGCCTGTTGCGTCACGTGCGCGAGCAAGGCCTCGCCAATGTGCGCATCGCCGAAACCGATTCGTTCCGGGTGCTCGGTTCGCTGCCGGAAACCTCCATCGGCCGCGCGTTCCTGCTGTTTCCGGATCCCTGGCCCAAGGCGCGCCACCACCGCCGCCGCTTCGTGCGCGGCGAGGTGCTCGACCTTCTCGCCCGCGCGCTCGCCGATGGCGCCGAATTCCGCTTCGCCACCGATCACGCCGACTACTGCGCGTGGGTGCTGGCGCGGCTGCTCGCCCACCCGGCGTTCGCCTGGGCTGCCGAGCATCCGGCCGACTGGCGGGTGCGTCCCGCCGACTGGCCCCCGACCCGCTACGAGGAGCGGGCGCTCGCCGCGGGCAGAAGCCCGGTTTTCCTGACGTTTCAGCGCAGGCCGCGCCGGTCCGGAGCGACCTAGGCGGTTGCGCCGCTGTCTCAGGCCGAGGCCGGAGGCGGCCACTTTGCAGTTGCCCCGCCCGGTTGACCGCCCTATATCGGACGCATCTGGTCGGCCTGACGTTCGTCAGTACGGCATCTGAAAGTGGGTCCTCTCGATAGGGTTGACCTACTTCCCTAGACCCGAAATGACCCAAGGTTGCGGGCCGGGCGGCAGGCCGGACGCGGCCGGTATCTTGCCTACCGCCGGCTGATTGCCACGGGTACGCTTGACCACAACCAAGGCCAAGGAATTGCACGAGCTGCTGGCGCCGTCGCTTGCCTCCATGGGCTACGACCTGGTGCAGGTGCGGCTGCTGACAAGCGGCCGCCCGACCCTGCAGGTGCTCGCCGAGCCGGCGTGCGGAGGCTCCATGAGTCTCGACGACTGCAGCATGGTCAGCCGCCACATCTCCGCCGTGCTCGACGTCGAGGACCCCATCGCCGGCGCCTACAACCTCGAGGTCGGCAGCCCAGGCATCGACCGCCCGCTGGTGAAGGCCGCCGACTATGAGCGCTTCCAAGGCGAGCAGGCCAAGATCGAGACCACCGCGATGCTGGACGGGCGCAAGCGCTTCCGCGGCGTGCTCGACGGAGTCGCCGACGGCGCCGTCCGCATTCGGGTGGAGGACGGCGACGCGCACACTACCTGCGCCATTCCGCTCGATCAGATCGCGTCGGCCAAGCTCGTGCTCACCGACGACCTCATCGCTCGCGATGCGCTGCGCCGCGGCAAAGGCCGCGACAAGGGCGACGGCGCCTCGGACACCCGCCGTGCGAGCGGCAACAAGGCCCGATAGGCCTAGCTAGGAACGAAGACCATGGCTGCAGAAGTCGACCAAGAAGCCCCGACGGCCAGCTGGAACCGCATGGAGCTGCTCCAGCTCGCCGACGCGGTCGCGCGCGAGAAGAGCATCGAGCGCGAGACGGTGATTGCGGCGATGGAAGAGGCGATCCAGAAAGCGGCTCGCTCGAAGTACGGGCACGAGAACGACATCCGCGCCGAGATCGATCCCAAGAACGGCGAGATCCGCATCTTCCGCTGCCTCGAGGTGGTCGAGAGCGTCGAGAACGAGCCGACGCAGATCACGCTCAAGGAGGCGTCCAGCCACAACCCCGACGCCCAGGTCGGCGACATCTTGGCCGAGCCGTTGCCGCCAGTGGACTTCGGCCGCATCGCCGCGCAGACGGCGAAGCAGGTCATTGTGCAGAAGGTGCGCGAGGCCGAGCGCGAGCGTCAGTACGAGGAATACAAGGACCGCATCGGCGAGATCGCCAACGGCCTGGTGAAGCGCGTCGACTACGGCAACGTCATCGTCGATCTCGGCCGCGCCGAAGCGATCGTACGCCGGGACGATCTGTTGCCGCGCGAGTCGTTCCGTCAGGGCGACCGCATCCGCGCCTACATCTACGACGTGCGCCGCGAGCTGCGTGGCCCGCAGATCTTCCTTTCGCGCACGCATCCGCAGTTCATGATCCAGCTCTTCAAGCAGGAAGTGCCGGAGCTCTACGACGGCATCATCGAGATCAAGGCGGTCGCCCGCGATCCGGGCAGCCGCGCCAAGATCGCCGCGCTGTCCAACGACACCAGCATCGACCCGGTCGGCGCGTGCGTCGGCATGCGCGGCAGCCGCGTCCAGGCCGTCGTCAACGAGCTGCAGGGCGAGAAGATCGACATCATCCAGTGGTCGCCCGACGCCGCCACCTTCATCGTCAACGCGCTGGCGCCCGCCGAGGTCGCCAAGGTCGTGCTGGACGAGGAGGCCAAGCGCATCGAGGTCGTCGTGCCCGACGATCAGCTGTCGCTCGCCATCGGCCGCCGCGGCCAGCATGTGCGCCTCGCCTCGCAGCTCACCGGCTGGGACATCGACATCCTCACCGAAAAGGAAGAGTCCGAGCGCCGTCAGGAAGAGTTCAAGCAGCGCACCCAGCTGTTCGTCTCGACCCTCGACGTGGACGAATTCCTCGCCCAGCTCCTGGTGACCGAGGGCTTCTCCACGGTCGAGGACATCGCCTTCGTGCCCGAGGACGAGCTCGGCTCGATCGAAGGCCTCGACGAGGGTGTGGCGGGCGAGCTGCGCAAGCGTGCGCTGCAATACCTCGAGGCGCGCAACGCCGAGTTCGAGGCGACGCGCAAGAAGCTCGGCGTCCACGACGACGTCGCCGCCATCGAGGGCCTGACGCCGGAGATGCTGGTGATTCTCGGTGAGAAGAACGTCAAGACGCTCGATGACCTCGCCGACCTTGCCGGCGACGAACTCCTCGACCTGTTGCCCGACGCCGGCCTGACCGCCGACGACGCCAACGCCATCATCATGAAGGCGCGCGCGCATTGGTTCCCCGAAGGCGAGGGACCGGGCGAGGGTGCGGATGCGAAAGGGCCGGAGGGCGCCGCCTGACCCGCTCGCGCACCCATCGGGACGATTCGGAGCGCCGCTGCATTGTCAGCGGCGTCACCGAGCATCCGTCGGCGCTGATCCGCTTCGCGGTGGATCCGGACGGCGCGGTCGTGCCGGATGTCGAGGAGCGCCTGCCCGGGCGGGGGATGTGGGTGGCAGCCGAGGGCGCGCTGCTCGAACGGGCGGTCGAGCGCAACGCGTTCGCCCGCGCGGCGCGCCGTTCGGTACGCGTGCCGGTGGACATCGCGGCGATGACCGAGCGCGCCATCGCGCGGCGCGCGCTCGATCTGCTGGGTCTAGCCCGCCGCGCCGGCGCCGTGATCGCCGGCAGGGAGGCGATCTTCGCCGCCGCCCGCGCGCAGCGGCTTGCACTAGTGGTTGCAGCGGAATCGCGCGCGAATTACGCGGAAATTCCCGGCGCGGTGCCGCGCGTCACCTGCCTGTCGCTATCCGAAATGAGTTTGGCGCTGGGCGGCGAAAATGTGGTACATGCAGGCCTCGCCCCAAGCTCGCTCAGCGAGCAATTCCTGCGCCAGGCGCAGCGGTTGCGGGGCCTCCGCGGCGGTTCGGCCGTGGTCCCACTGTCGGAAGCGACCCACGGGTCGGCGGAGACCAACGATCAGCCACAGAGTCGGGTGACAGAACCCGTTGGTACAAGTGCAGCACGTATGCCTGAAGGACTGACATGAGCGACACCAAGGATTCCGACGACGCGCCGCTGACGCTGAAGGCGCCGCGCCGCCTCGAGATCAAGAAGACGGTGGGCTCTGGCCAGGTCCGTCAAAGCTTCAGCCGCGGCCGCACCAAGGCGGTGCAGGTCGAGGTGAAGAAGTCCCGCTCCGTAGGCCGCGGCGCGGGCGATGCATTGTTCCGCGCGCCCGGCGAGCGCGAGGAGGCTCCCGAGCCTGCCGCCCCGGTGCAGCCGCAGGTGGAAGCCAAGGCGCCCGCTGCGCCGCCGCCGCCCTCCGCCGCGTCGCAACGCGGCCGCGTCGTCCTCAAGTCGCTCACCGACGACGAGAAGGCGGCGCGCGCCCGCGCCGTCGATGGCGCCCGCGCGCGCGACGAAGACCTGCGCCGCCGCGCCGAGGACGAGGCGCGCCGCAAGGCCGAGGAAAACGCACGTCTTGCGCGCGAGCACGAGGAGGCCGAGCAGCGCAAGGCGGAAGAGGAAGCGCGCAAGCGCGAAGAGGAAGAAGCCAAGCGCAAGGGTGAGGAAACCGCGGCGCGCAAGCTCGCGGATCCGGAATCGCCGGCCGTGGAGGAGCAGCGCGCCGCCGCCGAGGTCCGTGCGCGCCGTCCGCGCGCGCCCGAGCCGCAGCGGCGCATGCCCGGCCGCAAGGCCGAGCCGCGCCTGCGCACCGGCCGTCTGACCCTGAACGAGCTTGAGGAGAACGAGCGCACCCGCTCGCTCGCCTCGGTGCGCCGCGCCCGCGAGCGCGAGAAGCGCCAGGGCAGCGAGCAGCTCGAGCAGAAGAAGATCTTCCGCGACGTGGTGGTGCCGGAAGCGATCACGGTGCAGGAGCTCGCCAACCGCATGGCCGAGCGCGCCGTCGACGTGGTCAAGGCCCTCATGCGCATGGGCATGATGGTGACGGTCACCGCCACCATCGATGCCGACACCGCCGAGCTCCTGGTCGCCGAGTTCGGCCACCGCGTGAAACGCGTCTCCGAAGCCGACGTCGAGGTCGGCCTCACCGGCGAGAAGGATGCCGACGAGACGCTGCAGTCACGCGCCCCGGTCGTCACCGTCATGGGTCACGTCGACCACGGCAAGACGTCGCTCTTGGACGCCCTCCGCAAGACCGACGTCGCCGCGGGCGAGTCCGGCGGCATCACCCAGCACATCGGCGCCTATCAGGTCGAGATGAGCTCGGGCGCCAAGATCACGTTCCTCGACACGCCCGGCCACGAGGCCTTCACCGCCATGCGCGCGCGTGGCGCCAACGTCACCGACATCGTCGTGCTGGTGGTGGCGGCCGACGACGGCATCATGCCGCAGACGGTCGAGGCCATCCGCCACGCGAAGGCCGCGAACGTGCCCATCATCGTCGCCGTCAACAAGATCGACCTGCACACCGCCAACCCGCGTAAGGTGCGCGAGGCGTTGCTGCAGCACGAGATCGTCGTCGAGGAGATGGGCGGCGAGACCATCGCGGTGGACGTCTCCGCCAAGACTCGCCAGGGCCTCGACAAGCTCGAGGAGACCATCCTGCTGCAGGCGGAAATCCTCGAGCTCAAGGCCAACCCGGATCGCATGGCCGAAGGCGCCGTGGTCGAGGCCAAGGTCGACATCGGCCGCGGCCCGGTCGCCACCGTGCTGGTGCAGCTTGGCACGCTGCGCGTCGGCGACAACTTCGTCGCCGGCGGCGTGGTCGGCCGCGTGCGTGCACTGGTCGGCGATCGCGGCCAGAAGCTCGAATCGGCCGGCCCCAGCGTGCCGGTCGAGGTGCTCGGTTTCACCAGCGCGGCGGAAGCGGGCGACACCTTCCTGGTCGTCGAGAACGAAGCGCGCGCCCGCGAGGTGGCTGCCTACCGCCAGCGCCGCGGCCGCACGCTGCGCATCGGCGGCGAGCGCACCACCGTCGAGCAGCTGTTCGCCAAGATCAAGGCGGGCGAAATCGCCGGGGTGCCGGTCGTCGTCAAGACCGACGTGCAGGGCTCGCTCGAGGCTCTCATCGGCGCGGCGCGCAAGCTGTCGACCGAGGAGGTCGCGGTGCGCGTCATCCACGGTGGCGTCGGCGCCATCAACGAGTCCGACGTGCAGTTCGCCAAGGCGTCGGGTGCGCTCATCATCGGCTTCAACGTGCGCGCCAACACGCAGGCGCGCGACCTCGCCAACCGCGACGGCGTCGAGATCCGCTACTACTCGATCATCTACGACGTGGTGGACGACCTGCGCACGCTGCTGACCGGCAAGCTCGCGCCGACCATCAAGCAGAACTTCATCGGCAACGCGCAGATCCTCGAGGTGTTCAACATCACCAAGGTCGGCAAGATCGCCGGCTGCAAGGTGACCGAGGGCGTCATGCGCCGCGGCGCGCCGGTGCGGCTGCTGCGCGACAACGTCGTCATCCACGAGGGCAAGCTCAGTCAGCTGAAGCGCTTCAAGGACGACGTTGAGGAGGTAAAGGCGGGCCTCGAGTGCGGCATGGCGTTCGAGAAGTACCAGGACATCCAGGTTGGCGACGTCATCGAGGCGTTCGAGGTCGTCGAGATCGCGCGCACGCTGTAGAGCGTTTCGAGGAGGTCCATGATGGACCGCCGTTCGTCTCGTCATTCGGATGCTCGTGGAACTGCGCGGCCCCCGAGCCAGCGCCAGCTGCGCGTGGGCGAGGAGCTGCGTCACGCGCTCTCGGAGATCTTCGCGCGCGGCGACCTGCGCGATCCCGACCTCACCGGCCGCTCCATCACCGTCACCGAGGTACGCGCCTCTCCCGATCTGCGCAACGTCACCGCCTACGTGACGTTGCTGGGCGGCGTCGCACTGAACGCGCGCAATCCCGAGGAAGACCCCAACGACGCGTTGCTGGCCGCGCTCGCGCGCTCGGCGCCGTTCCTGCGCGCCCGTCTCGCCGAGATGGTGCAGCTGCGGTACAGCCCAAAGCTGTTCTTCGCCATCGACACCTCGTTCGAGGCCGCGCGCCGCATCGAGGAGGTGCTGCGCGAGCCCGACGTGGCGCGCGACCTCGCCAAGAAGCCGGACGACGAGTGAGCCGAGCCCGCATCGGCGCCCGGAGCGCGCCGCGGTGAGAAAGGGCGACCCCGTCCACGGCTGGTTGATCCTCGACAAGCCGGCTGGCCGCTCGTCTGCTTGGGCGGTGGGCCAGGTGCGCCGCCTGCTCGGTGCCGCCAAGGCCGGCCACGCCGGTACCCTCGATCCCCTGGCCACCGGTGTCCTGCCCATCGCCCTGGGCGAGGCGACCAAGACGGTGCCGTTCGTCCAGGACGGCGCCAAGGCCTACGCCTTCACCGTGCGCTGGGGCGAATCCCGCGACACCCTGGACGCCGCGGGCGCCTTGACCGGCACGTCCGAAGTGCGGCCCACGGCCGCCGAGATCGAGGCAGTGCTGCCGCGGTTCATCGGCCGGGTGCAACAGACCCCGCCGGCCTACTCGGCCCTGAAGGTCGAGGGGCGCCGGGCCTACGACCTTGCCCGCGCCGGCAAGGATCCCGAGCTCGCCCCGCGTGTGGTCGAGATCGAGGCGCTGCGGCTCCAAGCCGCCCGCGCCGGCGAGGCCGACTTCGAGGTGCGCTGCGGCAAAGGCACCTACGTCCGGGTCCTGGCCCAGGACCTGGCGGCGGCCCTCGGCGGCCTCGGCTATGTCTCGGCCTTGCGGCGCACCCGGGTGGGGCTGTTTTCGGCCGAATCGGCATTTTCCCTGGCCTCGCTCGCCGAACTCGTGCTAACACCCGCGCCGAAAGCGTACCTCTTGCCGGTTACCGCAGCGCTGGCCGACATCCCGGCAATCGCGGTGACAGGGGCTGAGGCGAAACGCTTGAAGACCGGACAGACCATACGCGTGTCCCAGCCAGGGCAAGGCGACGTCTGTGCGATGACCGACGGTGTCCCCGTGGCAATCGCGACCGTGCAGGACGGTGAAGCCCGTGTCCTGCGGGTCTTCAATTTGTAGGCGCGGTTCCTATTTCTGGATCAGAGGAGCAGATGTCGATCACTACCGAACGCAAAGCGGAGTTGATGACGCAGTACGCCCGCACGAAGGGCGACACCGGTTCGCCGGAGGTGCAGGTCGCGATCCTGTCCGAGCGCATCAACAACCTCACCGAGCACTTCAAGACTCACGGCAAGGACACGCATTCCCGTCGCGGGTTGATCAAGCTGATCAACACGCGCCGCAGCTTGCTAGACTATCTGCGCAAGCGCGATGCGGGCCGCTACGAGGCCATCATCAAGGCGTTCGGGTTGCGGAAATAGCGTTGCCAGACGGCAAGTTTTCGATTCGCACGTTGTCATCGACGGAGCTTCTGCATCCGCGCCCGCAGCGAACTGATTCGCGGCGGCATGCGTCGGCGTTGAAGCAATGCGCGCCACCCCCGGGCAGGAACTCCCGGGCCGCTGCAAGTGCAGCGACGGGTCGCGCGCGCCTAGTTGCCGCGTAGGGCGGCAACGGGCACTGCCCACTGGGTCGCGATAGGCGCGACGGAAGCGGGCATGAAGGGGGCAGCCGCATACGGCGGCGCCCGGGAAGGAAGATGGAAATGTTCCAAGTTCACAAGAAAGAAGTCGTGTGGGCGGGGCGCAAGCTCACGCTCGAGACCGGCCGCCTGGCGCGCCAAGCCGACGGCGCGGTGCTCGCGACCTACGGCGAGACCACGGTGCTGTGCACGGTGGTCGCTGCAAAGGCCCCACGTCCCGGTGTCGATTTCTTTCCGCTGACAGTCAATTACCAGGAGAAGACGTTCGCGGCGGGCAAGATCCCTGGCGGCTTCTTCAAGCGCGAAGGCCGCCCGGCCGAGAAGGAGACGCTGACCTCGCGCCTCATCGACCGGCCGATCCGCCCGCTGTTCGCCAAGGGCTTCCGCAACGAGACGCAAGTCATCTGCACCGTGCTGGCGCATGACCTGCAGAACGATCCCGACATCGTCGCCATGGCCGGCGCCTCGGCGGCGCTCACCATCTCCGGCATTCCGTTCATGGGACCGATCGGCGCGGCGCGAGTGGGCGTCGTCAACGGCGAGTTCGTGCTCAATCCGACGCTCGAGCAGATGGCGAGTACTTCGCTCGACCTCGTCGTCGCCGGCACCACCGATCACGTGCTGATGGTGGAATCGGAAGCCCACGAGCTCACCGAGCAGAAGATGCTCGACGCCGTGCTGTTCGGCCACAAGGGCTTCCGCCCGGTCATCGCCGCGATCATCTCGCTCGCCGAGGCCGCGGCGAAGGGCCCCTGGGAGCTCCCCGCGAAGGGCGATACCGGCGCGCTCGAGGACAAGCTGCGGCGCCTGGTCGGCGACGATTTGCGCGCCGCCTACGGCGAGCGCCACAAGTCGGCGCGTCACGACAAGATCGAGGCCGCCAAGGCCAAGGCCACCGAGGCGCTCATCGCCGAGAATCCCGAGCAGGAAGCGACCGTCGTCGCCAAGCTGTTCAAGGAGCTCGAGCAGGAGATCGTGCGCGGCGAGATCATCGCCGGGCGCCCGCGCATCGACGGCCGCGACGTGAAAAGCGTGCGTCCGATCGTCTGCGAGGTCGGCGTGCTGCCGCGTGCCCACGGCTCTGCGCTGTTCACCCGCGGCGAGACACAAGCCTTGGTGGTAACCACCTTGGGAACAGGGCGGGATGAGCAGATCATCGACGCGCTCGAAGGCGAGTACCGCGAGACGTTCCTGCTGCACTACAACTTCCCGCCCTACTCGGTCGGCGAGGCCTCGATGCTGAAGAGCCCTGGCCGCCGCGAGATCGGCCACGGCAAGCTCGCCTGGCGCGCGGTGCACCCGTTGCTGCCCAAGAACGAGGACTTCCCCTACACGGTGCGCGTGGTCTCCGAGATCACCGAATCGAACGGCTCGTCCTCGATGGCCACTGTGTGCGGCTCGTCGCTGTCGCTGATGGATGCGGGCGTGCCGCTCGCCCGCCCGGTCGCCGGCATCGCCATGGGCCTGATCCTGGAGAAGAACGGCAAGTTCGCCATCCTCACCGACATCCTCGGTGATGAGGACCACTTGGGCGACATGGACTTCAAGGTGGCCGGCACCGAGGTCGGCGTGACCTCGCTGCAGATGGACATCAAGGTCGCCGGCATCACCGCAGAGATCATGGACAAGGCGCTGGCGCAGGCGCGCGACGGCCGCCTGCACATCCTGCGGGAGATGGCCAAGGCGCTCACCTCGGCGCGCTCCGATGTCGCCGCCACCGCGCCGCGCATCACCACCTTCACCGTACCCAAGGACAAGATCCGCGAGATCATCGGCACCGGCGGCAAGGTCATCCGCGAGATCACAGAGACGACCGGCGCCAAGATCGACATCGAGGACGACGGCACCGTCAAGGTCGCCGCCACCGATCCGGCCGCCGCCAAGGCCGCCATCGACTGGATCAAGGGCATCGTCGCCGAGCCCGAGGTCGGCATGATCTACAAGGGCAAGGTCGTGAAGGTCGTGGACTTCGGCGCCTTCGTAAACTTCATCGGCAGCAAGGACGGCCTCGTCCACATCTCCGAGATGGCGCCGCGCCGCGTCGCCAAGGTCACCGACGTCGTCAACGAGGGCCAGGAGGTCTACGTCAAGGTCCTCGGCGTCGACGACCGCGGCAAGGTCCGCCTGTCCATGAAGGTGGTCGACCAGGCCACCGGCAAGGAGATCCCGCAGCACGCCAAGGAAGGCCAGGCGCGGGAGCCCGCCGAGGGCACCCACGCCTAATGGCTCGCGCGCTGGCTAAGTCCTTGACCGATCAGGCCGTCATGCGGCGCCGGCGGGGGTCCGCTATGCTCTGCCGGCTTGCGGACGCCCGGGGAGGCTTGGTCCGATGAAGGCACTGAACGCCATCCGCATGTCCGGCGCCGAGGTGCTGCCCTTGATCGAGGGCGGCAAGGGCGTGTCGATCACCACGGGCCGCTCGTCCGGCCCGTGGGCGCGCGCCGGCGGCATCGGCACGTTCTCGGGCGTCAACGCCGACTTCTACGACGAGAACGGCACGCTCGTGCCGCAGATCTACAAGGGCAAGACGCGCCGCGAGCGCCACGACGAGCTTGTCAACTTCGGCATCCTCGGCGGCATCGCCCAGGCCAAGATCGCCCACGACCTGCGCGAAGGCTTCGGCCGTCTCCACATGAACATCCTGTGGGAGATGGGCGGCGCCGAGCGCGTGCTCACCGGCATCCTGGAGGGCGCCAAGGGCCTGATCCACGGCGTCACCTGCGGCGCCGGCATGCCGTACCGGCTGGCCGAGATCGCCGCCAAATACGGCGTCTACTACTACCCGATCATCTCGTCGGCGCGCGCCTTTCGCGCGCTGTGGAAGCGCGCCTACCACAAGGCGTCCGAGTTCCTCGGCGCGGTGGTCTACGAGGACCCCTGGCTCGCCGGCGGCCACAACGGACTGTCGAACTCCGAGGATCCGACCAAGCCCGAGAACCCGTTTCCGCGCCTCGTCGAATTGCGCAAGCAGATGAACGAGTTCGGGTTGAACAACACGCCCATCGTGATGGCGGGCGGCGTGTGGTACCTGCGCGACTGGCAGGACTACATCGACAATCCCGACATCGGGCCGATCGCCTTCCAGTTCGGCACGCGGCCGCTCCTTACCAAGGAGAGCCCGATCTCCGACGCGTGGAAGGAGAAGCTCCTCACGCTCAAGGAAGGCGACATCTATTTGAACCGCTTCTCGCCGACCGGATTCTGGTCGTCCGCGGTCGAGAACGAGTTCCTACGCGAGCTCAAGGGCCGCGAGGCGCGCCAGATCGCCTACACCATGGAGGAGGTCGGCGAGCACACCGCCGAGTTCCCCATGGGCCCGCGCGGCCGCCTCGTCTACCTCACGCCCGGCGACAAGATCCGCGCCCAGGAATGGGTGGCCCAGGGCTTCACCGAGGCGCTCAAGACGCCCGACTCGACGCTGATCTTCGTGACGCCCGAGAAGGGCCGTCAGATCCGCATCGACCAGATCGAGTGCATGGGCTGCCTCAGCCAATGCCGCTTCTCCAACTGGGACCAAGGCCCGGAAGGCACCAACGGCAAGAAGGCCGACCCGCGCAGCTTCTGCATCCAGAAGACCCTGCAGGACATCTCCCACGACGGCAACGTCGAACATAACTTGATGTTCGCCGGCCACGGCGCCTACCGGTTCGCCTCGGACCCGTTCTACTCGAACAAGTTCACCCCGACCGTCAAAGAGCTGGTCGCTCGCATCCTCACCGGCGACTGAGAACCGTCGCGCGCCAAGGGCGCGCCGGCATCTCCCTCCCCGGTCGCGCCCTTGGCGCGTCAGTCAACGACGTCGGGGAGGGTAAGGTGGGAGTGTCGGGTCAGTCGCGCCCGTACTTCTTCACCCGCCCAAACAGCTGTACGCCGCCGTCCTGTGCTCGCCCATGTCCATCAGCGAGAAGTAGCGGCCGCACACCGGATCGTCGGCCACCTTCTGCATGGCGGCGTCCACCGCTGCCCGGCTCTCCCAGACCACCAGGTCGGTCCACTCACCGTCGCCGCCGCGCAACAGCTCGCGGCTGACGAATCCCGGCTGATGCGCAAGGAAATCCTTCTGCACCTCGTCAGCGGCGGCGATCACGGCCTCGGCGGTCACGCCCGGCTTGGTGCGGAACGGCGCCCATTCGATAACGGCATCTTGCTGCATGGTTTTACCTCCACGGTTGGATGCCACTTGCGTACGGCAAATCCCTGACAGAAAGTGTCAGGAATGTCGCGCCTGGACCGTCTCTCCGATCTGGAAGCCCATTTGCGCGCCCGGGGCGAGACCACGGTCGGCAGCCTCGCCGCCGCGCTGGGCGTCAGCGAGCGCACGGTGTTCCGCGATCTCGCCGCCCTGCGCGCGCGCGGCCTCGTCATGGACGCCGATCCGGGCCCCGGCGGCGGCGTGCGCCTCGATCGCGGCCTCAGCCCGCATGCCGTGCAGTTCACTTTGGCCGAGGTCGTCTCCCTGTGGTTCGCCGCCCGCCTGTCGCAGGGCGCCAGCAACCTCCCCTGGAGCGGCGCCGCCCGCACCGGCCTCGCCAAGCTGCTGGGGTCGCTCGCCCGCCCGCGCGCCACCGAGCTGCACGCGCTGTGCCGCCGCGTCATCGTCGGCCCGCCCGCCAGCGAACCCGTGCGCGCCGGCGCGAGGGCGCCTGAGCGCGAGCTGTTGGGCACCTTCGAGCGCGCCTTCTCCGAGCGCCGTGGGCTCGGATTCCACTACACGGACCAGCAGGGCCGCCAGACCCTGCGCCGCGTCGAGCCGCACGGCCTCCTGGTCGAGCCGCCGGTGTGGTACGTGCTGGCGCGCGACCTCGACAAGGGCGAGCCGCGCATGTTCCGCATGGACCGCATCGCCCGCGCCCGGCTGCTCCCGGATATCCGGTTCCATCCCGACTTCGCCGTTATAGACGTCCAGGTGCCGGACCGCGAGCGCTGGCGGCCGCTCACCGCCGCATAGGGGGCTGGCATCGGGGCTCGCCTAATCCTATATTTGGAATAATTCCAGAATGGCTAAGCATGTGGTTTCCGGCAGCAAGCGGACGGTGAGGGCGGTGAACGCCGCCACCCTCGCGCGCCTGCGCGAGGCGGGGCTGCGGCCGACGCGCCAGCGCCTGGCGCTCGCTGCGCTGCTGTTCGACGGCCACCCGCACGGCCGCCACGTCTCGGCCGAAGCGTTGTTCGGCGAGGTCCGCGCCGCGGGGGCCAAGGTGTCCCTCGCCACCGTCTACAACACCCTGCACCAATTCACCGCGGCCGGCCTGTTGCGCGAGCTGGTAGTCGATCCCGGCACGTCGCTGTTCGACACCAATGTCGGCGACCACCATCACCTCTACTTCGAGGATTCCGGCGATCTGCGCGACGTGGACGCGGATCGCATCGAGATCAAAGGCTTGCCGGCGACGCCCAAGGGCGCCGAGGTGGCGCGCGTGGACGTGATCGTGCGCCTTCGGCGGAGGAGCTAGGACGCGGGGTTTTTTAAACTAGAATAATTCTAATCTATTGACGCAGCGGCTTTGCGCGCGTACATAGGCACCAAGCAAGGCGTTCACGACCAAGGAGAAGAACCATGAAGCCGTTGAAGGGGAGCAAGACCGAAGAGAACCTCAAGGCCGCGTTCGCGGGCGAGTCCCAGGCGAACCGCCGCTACCTGTATTTTGCCCAGAAGGCCGACGTCGAGGGCTACAACGACGTCTCCGCCGTGTTCCGCTCCACCGCCGAAGGCGAGACCGGCCACGCCCACGGCCACCTCGAGTACCTCGAGGCGTCGGGCGATCCCGCCACCGGCAAGCCGATCGGCGGCACCAAGCTCAACCTCGCCGCCTCCATCGCCGGCGAGACCCACGAGTACACCGACATGTACCCGGGCATGGCCAAGACGGCGCGCGCCGAAGGCTTCGACGAGATTGCCGACTGGTTCGAGACCCTCGCCAAGGCCGAGAAGTCGCACGCCGGCCGCTTCCAGAAGGCCCTCGACACCCTCGGCTAACCACCTGTTTGTGAACCCCTCCCCCGCCCTGCGGGGGAGGGTAGGGTGGGGGTGTCGACGCAGACACGCCCGCGAATAGCGCGCAGTCCGCCGCGCCATCAGAAGAAGAAACGATGCACCTCGAAGGCACCGGCGCGCCGACGCGCCACGTCATCGCGTGGGACGACCCGTCCTACACCGATTCCGCCGCGCTCGATGCCGAGCTGCGCCGCCAGTTCGACGTCTGTCACGGCTGCCGGCGCTGCTTCAACTTGTGCGACTCGTTCCCGCGCCTGTTCGATCTGATCGACGCGTCCCAGTCGGGCGAGCTCGATACCGTCGATTCCAAGGACTTCCAGCCGGTCATCGACGCCTGCACGCTGTGCGACATGTGCTTCATGACGAAGTGCCCGTACGTGCCGCCGCACGCGTTCAACATCGACTTCCCGCACCTGATGCTGCGCTACCGCGTGATGGAGAACCGGCATGGCAGGCCGACCTTCGCCCAGCGCCAAATTCGCAAGACCGACCGCAACGGCGCGCTGGCCACGCACCTGTCGGCGCTCGCCAACTGGGGCACCTCTGTCGCCAACAAGCTCGGCCGCGCCGTGCTGGCGGCGTTCGCCAACATCCACCCGCGCGCCTGGCTGCCGCGTTACGTGCGCGCCCGCGACGTGCTGGTGACGCGCGCGGCGCGCGAGTCGGAGCCCGTGAACCTGCTCGCGCCGGCCGCCAACAAGCGCAAGGTGGTGCTCTACGCCACCTGCGCCGGCAACTTCAACAAGCCCGAGGTCGGCCTCGCCACGCGCGCGGTGCTGGCGCGAAATGGCGTCGAGACGGTCGTGGTGCATCCCGGCTGCTGCGGCATGCCGCAGCTCGAGATCGGCGACCTCGCCGCGGTGGCCGCCAGCGCCAAGAAGGTGTCCGCCGAGCTGGTGGCGTGGGTGGACAAGGACTACGACGTCGTCGCGCTGACGCCGTCGTGCGCGCTGATGCTGAAGTTCGAGTGGCCGCTGATCGTGCCCAAAGACGCCAACGTCGCGCGCCTCGCCAAGGCGACCCACGACGTGGCCGAGTACATCGTCGAGATCGCCAAGGCCGAAGGCCTGGCCGAAGGCCTCGCGCCGATGCCGGAGCCGGTGGCGCTGCACATCTCTTGCCACAGCCGCGCGCAGAACATGGGCGCCAAGGCCGCCGACATGCTGCGCCTCATTCCCGAGGCGAATATCAGCGTCGTCGACCGCTGCTCGGGTCACGGCGGCGCGTGGGGCGCCGAGAAGCCCAACTTCGAGGTAGCGCTGAAAGTCAGCAAGCCGGTCTTCCGCCGCGTGCTTGACTTGAAGCCGGCGCACATCGCCTCGGAGTGTCCGCTGGCCGGCGATCACATCGTCCAGGGCGTACAGGAGCTGGAGCCGGGCGCCGGTCCCAAGACGGCGGTCCACCCGATCCTCTTGTTCGCCCGCGCCTACGGCATCGACGTTGGAGCCTCCCCATGACCGTGCGCACGCGCAGACGAGAGATCACCCGGCAAGACATCCTGCCGCTCGACGCCTACGAGAAGGAGCGCGCGCAGAAGCGCGCCGAGGTGCGCGCGCAGAAGAAGAACCGCCAGATCGCCGTCGGCCCCTACGCCACCTTCACCTTCGAGACCTACGAGTCGATGTGGGTGCAGGTGCACGAGATGCTGCGCGCCGAACGCGGCGGCGAGGGCCAGCTCGCCGACGAGCTCGCCGCCTACAATCCGCTCATTCCGCAAGGACGCGAACTGGTCGCCACCATGATGCTGGAGATCGAGAACCCGGTGCAGCGTTCCCGCGAGCTGTCCAAGCTCGGCGGCATCGAGGAGACGGTGCGGCTGCGCTTCAGCGACCAAATCGTCACGGCCATGCCCGAGCAGGATGTCGAGCGCACCGATCCCGAGACCGGCAAGACCTCCTCGGTGCACTTCCTGCACTTCCCGTTTTCCGACGAGCAGATCGCCGCCTTCCGCGCCGAGAACACCGAGGTGGCGCTGGAAATCCGCCACGCCGCCTACCGCCATTCCGCCGGCCTGTCCGAGGACATGCGCCAGGCCCTGGCCGGCGACTTCGACACGACGCTTGTGCACTGAAGACTCGCCTCATCCTGAGCTTGTCGAAGGATGAGGCTCACGATCTCATGCGTCGCGCGGGACGCGCGGTGGGAGCGCGGAGCGCGCCTTCGGCACGACGACGAGCTCAGCATGAGGACCTGTGCGTGATATCCTAATACCGATGGCCCGGGGGAACGCCGTCTTTGTCGCCGCCGCCTTCGCGGGGGCGCTCTTCGCGTCCGCCGCCGCGCGCGCACAGGACAAGGCCGTCGACATTCCGACGCGTCCCAACGTCACGGTGCGGTCCATCGCGCTTGCTGCGGAGGGAAGTCCGCGCGGCACCATCGTGCTGCTGGCGGGCGGTAGCGGGATGCTCGACATCGACCGCAACGGCACGCCCACGGCGGACGCGCGTCTCAACCAGCTCGTGCGCACGCGCGCCGATTACGCCAAGGCCGGGTACGCGGTCCTGGTGCCGGACCTCGCTCTCGATCTCCGGCGCCTCGCCTCGCCGCGCGAGTCGAACCAGCACGCGGCTGACCTCGGCGCCATCCTCGCCCACGCCAAGACCTTGGCCGAGCCGGTGTACCTGGTGGCGACCAGCAACGGCGCCGTCTCTCCCGCTGCCGCGCGATCGCGACGCGTTCAAGGCGCTGTTGCGCAACGCGCCCAAGGTCGAGTTGCAGACCCTGCGCGGCGGCGAGCCGGAAGACACGCGCGAGCCGTGCAGCGCCCTCAACTACCACGGCTTCTCGGGCATCGACGTCGAGGTGGTGGAGGCGGTCATTGCCTGGCTGCAGGCGCAGCGCTAGCCGCCCGGCCTAATCCAGCGTCTCGTTCGGGTACACGCCCCAGATCTGCTCGCGCGGCAGCCAGCCCTTGTGGCCGGCGACGTCGAGGCGGCAGTAGGCGCCACTGCACGCCAGCACCTTGGCGATGACGCCGGGCTCCGCCTGCGCCACCGGCACCGCCGTGGTCGCCGCACGCGTCAGCGTGCGCACCTCGCCGCCGGTGATGATGGCGTGGCGGTCGCCCGACAAAAGGTTCTGGTGCACCCAGCCCTCGACGCCGTCGATGTCGCGCACCTTGCGCCACACGTCGAAGGTGGCGATCACTTCCACTGGCAGGCCGGCGCGCACGAACACCCACGCCACCGGGTACTGCATGCCGGGGCCGGTGCGCACGTTCACTTCGCCCGAGCGCAACGACACGAAGCGCGGGATCGGCAACGCACCCTGCGCCCACGCGCCCGCCGTCATGCCGGCCAGCGCGGCTGCCAACCACACCACCTTCATGGAGGTAAGTGAATCACGCGTCGGCGGCCGAAACAATGGCCGGAAACAATGGCTTGTCGCGTTTGGCGGGCTTGGCCGCCCATGCTAGAGAGGGCCGCAAGGTTCCCCTCGATCCGGAGGCGCCCGCGGTATGACCGTGACTTCGAAGAAGCCCGACGTCGTCGTCACCCGCAAGCTGCCCGAGCCGATCGAGGTGCGGATGATGGAGTTGTTCCGCCCGCGCCTGAACACGGACGATCATCGCTTTACCGAGGCCGAGCTGATCGACGCGGTGCGCACCGCCGACGTGCTGGTGCCGACCGTCACCGACCGCGTCGATGCCGCCGTGCTGCGCGAGGCGGGACCCAGGCTCAAGCTGATCGCCAACTTCGGCACGGGCGTGAACCACATCGATCTCAAGGCCGCGGCCGAGCGCGGCATCACCGTCACCAACACGCCAGGCGTGCTCACCGAGGACACCGCCGACCTCACCATGGCGCTCATCCTCGCCGCGCCGCGCCGCATCGGCGAGGGCGAGCGCCTCTTGCGCGCCGGCAAGTGGGAAGGCTGGGGCCCGACGTTCCTCCTCGGTCATCGCATCGCCGGCCAGCGCCTCGGCATCATCGGCATGGGGCGCATCGGCCAGGCGGTGGCGCGCCGCGCGCTCGGCTTCGGGCTCACCGTGCACTATCACAACCGCAAGCGGGTGCCCGAGGCGACTGAGGAGGAGCTGCAGGCGTCGTACTGGGAAGACCTCGACCAGATGATCGCCCACATGGACATACTCTCGGTCAACTGCCCGCTCACCGAGCAGACGCGCGGCATGCTTTCGGCTGCGCGACTCGGCCGCCTGCAGCGTCACGCCGTCATTGTCAACACGGCGCGCGGCGAGATCGTCGACGAGGACGCGCTGTGCGACCTTCTGGAGAAGCGCCTCATCGGCGGCGCCGGGCTGGACGTCTTCCAGAACGCGCCGCGCGTCAACCCGCGCCTCTTGAAGCTCGAGAACGTCGTGCTGACGCCGCACATGGGCTCGGCCACCACGGCGGGACGCGTCGCCATGGGCGAGAAGGTCATCATCAACATCAAGAGCTTCGCCGACGGCAACGCGCCGCCGGACCGCGTCATCGCCGGAGTGACGACGTAAGGCCCCCGCGCGCCATGTCGTTCGACGTCGAGCGCGCGCGAGTTCGGGGCAGCCTTGGATTTCGGTCGCACCACCGGCGACTACCGCCGCTTCCGGCCAGGCTTCCCGCCGGCGTTCTTCGACGAGTTGGCGCGCCGCGGCTGGGTGCGTTCCGGCATCGACGCGCTCGATCTCGCCACCGGCACCGGCAACCTCGCGCGCGGACTCGCGCGCGCCGGCGCCGCGGTCGCCGCAGTGGACATCGCCGCCGAGCTCATCCACGTCGCCGACGCCATCGACGACGCCGCCGACGTCAAGGTGCGCTACGTGCGCGCGCCGGCCGAGGACACCGGCCTGCCCGCTGCCGCGTTCGATCTGGTCACCGCCGGCCAAGCCTGGCACTGGTTCGGCCGTCCGCGCGCCGCGGCGGAGGCGCGCCGCATGCTCAAGCCCGGCGGGCGCATCGTCATCGCCCACTTCGACTGGCTTCCCCTGCCCGGCAGCCTCGCCGAGGCGACGGAGGCGCTGATTCTCGTGCACAATCTCGGCTGGCCGCTCGCCGGCGGCACCGGCATCTACCCGCAGTGGCCCAAGGACCTCATCGTGGCAGGCTTCGCCACCATCGAGACGTTCTCCTTCGATGTCGCGGTGCCGTTCACCCACGAGCAGTGGCGCGGCCGCGTGCGCGCCAGCGCTCCCATCCAGGGCTCGCCGTCAGCGGAGGAGGTCGCGGCGTTCGATGAGACGCTCGCCGAGCTCTTGCGCGGGCGATTCGCGCCGCGCAGCCGCTGCCGGTGCTGCACCGCTGCTGGGCCGTGTCCGGCGTCACGCCATAGTGCGATGGGCGCAACTCCGTAGTCCTCCCTACGCGTCGCGACCGATGCGCGCGCTGGTCCGCGTGGATAGCGTAGCCATCTCCGCTCGCTGCCCTGGGAGTCGTTCGATGCTGCTGAAGAGCAGTCCTGACCGCTACGGAGCCGTCGCGGTTTCGCTGCACTGGCTGACCGTCGTCCTGATCCTGATCCTGCTCTGGTCTGGGTTCCTGGCCGGCGAGGCCGAAGGGGTGCGCAAGGCGGTGTTCCTGCGCGCCCACGTCCCGCTCGGCGTCACCGTATTGCTGCTCACCCTCTTCCGCGTCGTCTGGTGGCGGCGGTTTGATCCGCTGCCGCACGCGGCGGCGGGCGTTCCCGTCTGGCAGGAGCGGTTGGCGCGCGGCGTTCACGTGACGTTGTACGTCGTCCTGTTCGCCATGGCGGCGAGCGGCATCGCCATGATGGTGCTGAGCGGTGCGGCGCCAGCGCTGTTCGGCGGAGGCGCCGCCGTGCTGCCGGACTTCGCCGACTATTCGCCGCGTGCTCCGCACGGCGTGGGCGCGTTCGCGTTGATCGGGTTGCTGGCGGCGGACGCCGGCGCCGCGCTCTACCACCACTTCGTGCGCCGCGACGCGGTGTTGCGGCGCATGTGGTACGGCACTCGCTAGCCCGAGTCGGTCATCGCTGCGTGCATCCCGCGTGCCGCGCCGGGGATGAGGAATAGGTCCATCACCAGCCACACGCTCAGCACGGCAAGGATGGCGACGCCGACGCCGATGAACGCCGTCAGAAGGCCGGCGACGAACATCGCCAGCTGCGCGGCGGCAACCTTGCGGCGGCCGAGATAGAAGTTGTGGATGCCGAACCACCCTGCCAGGCACCACAGGGCGTAGGCGACCGCGACGCGCGCTCGCGGCGTCGCGGCGGCCGGCGCGCTCACGGGTGCGGCCGCACCTGACGCAGCGAAACGAGCACGATGTACGCGGTCGCGGCCGCGATGGCGGCCGTGTTGGCGGTGAAGAGCTCGTGCCAGGCCGCGCCGACCAACACGCCGATGCCCAGCAGCGCCAGCTTGAGGACGCCGATCTGCCACCACGTGAACGTGTAGGAGCGAAAGAGATTCATGGCTTGGCTCCTGCAGAGAGAAGCGTCGCTACGCCGCCGGCACCTCGCAGAACTCCTCGCCCGGTTGGGGGTGGCCGATTAGCGATTGCGACAGGTTCTTGATGATGGGCGTGGGCCCGCACAGCGCGCACTTCGCATCGCGCCGCACCTTCACCGTGCGCCACGCGGCGTTGAGCGCGTCGTAGATGACGAGCTTGCCCGACAGGCTCTCGCCGATGCCGACGATCTCCTTCAAGACCTCCACCGCCTGCAGCGATCCCACCACGCCGGCGAGCGCGCCGAGGATGCCGGCCTCGGCGCAAGAGGGCGCCAGGCCCGGCGGCGGCGGCTCGCGATAGATGCAGCGGTAGCACGGATTGTCGCCCGGCTTGTGGGCGCGGAACATGGCGATCTGGCCGTCGAACTGCGACAGCGCGCCCGAGACCAGTGTCTTCTTGGCGAAGAATGCCGCGTCGTTGACCAGGAACCGGGTGGCGAAGTTGTCGGAGCCGTCGGCGACGACGTCGTACTGCGAGACGAGCGCCATGGCGTTGGCCGCCGTCAGCCGTTCCGTGTGCGCTACCAGGTTGACGTCCGGGTTCAGCGCTTTCACGGCCAGCTGCGCGCTCTCGGTCTTGGGCATGCCGACGCGCTCGGTGATGTGCAGGATCTGGCGCTGCAGGTTGGACAGGCTGACCTCGTCGAAGTCCACCACGCCGATGGTGCCGACGCCCGCGGCGGCCAGGTACATCACCAGCGGCGAGCCGAGGCCGCCGGCGCCGATCACCAGCACGCGGGCGTTCAACAGGCGCGCCTGCCCCGGCCCGCCCACTTCCTTCAGGATGATGTGGCGCGCGTAGCGCTCGATCTGGTCGTCGCGCAGGTCCATGGAGGCTTTACATGTTCTCGAACAGCGCAGTGGACAAGTAGCGCTCGGCGAACGAGGGCAGCACGGTCACCACCACCTTGCCCGCCATGGCGGGGCGGCCGGCGACCTCGAACGCCGCGGCGAGCGCCGCGCCCGACGAGATGCCGCAAGGAATGCCCTCGAGCTTGGCGGAAAGGCGTGCCGTTCCGAACGCAGTCTGGTTGCCGATGGTGATGACCTCGTCGATCAGCCCGGTGTTGAGGATGGCAGGCACGAACCCCGCGCCGATGCCCTGGATCTTGTGCGGTCCGGGTTGGCCGCCCGACAGCACAGGGCTGCCCTCCGGCTCCACCGCGACCATGCGCACGCCGGGCTTGCGCGCCTTCAACACCTCGCCGACGCCGGTGAGCGTGCCGCCGGTGCCGACGCCGCACACCACCACGTCGACGGTACCGCCGGTGTCGTTCCAGATCTCCTCCGCCGTGGTGAGGCGGTGGATGGCCGGGTTGGCCGGATTCTCGAACTGCTGCGGCATGAAGGCGTCGCCGATGGTGCGGATGATCTGCTCGGCGCGGGCGATCGCGCCCGCCATGCCCTGCTCGGCGGGCGTCAGCTCGATCTCGGCGCCGAGGAGCTCGAGCATCTTGCGCCGCTCCAGCGACATGCTTTCCGGCATGGTGAGGATCAGGCGCCGTCCCTTCGCCGCCGCCACGAACGCCAGCGCGATGCCGGTGTTGCCCGACGTCGGCTCGACGATGACGGTGTTCGGCCCGAGCTTGCCGTCTTTCTCGGCCGCCCCGATCATCGACAGGCCGATGCGGTCCTTCACCGACGACAGTGGATTGAAGAACTCCAGCTTGCCGAGGACGTCGGCGGTCGCCCTGAAATGCGCCGACAGCTTCGGCAAGCGCACCAGCGGCGTGTTGCCGATGGTGTCCAGGATCGAGCCGAAGACGCCGCCGCGCCCCGGATTGATCTCCTTGCGGCGCCCACGGCCTTCGGCTCGTTCTACCTTGTTCACGAGCGGCCCCGGTCAGATGTCGAACTGCACGCGTTCGGCGGTGCGGCTGTCGACGCCCTTGGCATGGGCGCGCTGGCACAGGTCTTCGATGGTGATGGTGTTTATTTTGCGCATGAAGCTCTCGCGCACGTCGCGCCACAGCGGCCGGATCACCTTCTCGGCAAGGTCCGAGCCCGGCTCCATGTTCAGCAGATCGCGGGTGGTGAGCTCGGTGCTGTATACCACGCGCAAGATCTCGCCCACGGTGATGCGGCGCCGCTCGCGCGCCAGGCGATAACCTCCGCGCGGCCCGCGCACACCCTTCAGCACGCCGGCGCGCACCAGTTTCTGCATCACCTGCTCGAGGTAGCGCTGCGGGATTCCCTGCCGTTTGGCGATCTCGCGCGCTTGGGTGGGATCTGCGCTCGAGTTGTAGGCGATGTCCACGACCGCCTCCAAGGCATAGAGCATTTTGCGGGTGAGCTTGATCATACCAGACGTGCTCCGCTGCCAGATTGACGCCTAATCTTGAACTTCCTCGAGAGTCTGCCCCATCGGCGAGTCGAGCCCGGTGGAGCCAAACCCGCCGGCGCCGCGCGCCGTCTCGTCGAGCGCGCCGCGCTTGACCTCGACGCGCTGGTAGCGTGACACCACGAGTTGCGCGATGCGCATGCCCCGCCGCACGGTGAACGGCACCGGCCCGAGGTTGGCGAGCAGCACTTGCACCTCGCCGCGGTAGTCCGTGTCGATCGTGCCCGGGCTGTTCAGCACTGTTACGCCGTACTCGAACGCCAGGCCCGAGCGCGGGCGCACCTGCGCCTCGTGACCCTCGGGCAGCGCGATGCGCAATCCGGTCGGGATCAACGCGCGGTCGCCCGGCTCCAGCACCACTAGCTGCGGCACCGCGGCGGCGAGATCCATGCCCGCCGCGCTCTTCGAGCGGTACTCGGGCAGGCCCAGGTCCTCGGTGCCGGGTAAGCGGTCGACGATGACGACGGGCTTCTTTGCCGTCATGCCGCCGGCGCTCCTCGCGCGGCATCCTTCTCGGCGATCGCCGTGGCGATGCGCTCCGCCAGGCGGTCGGCGACCTGCGTCTTGTCGAGGGTCGGCCACGACTCGGCGCCGGCGGCGGTGACGATGTGAACGGTGTTGCGTCCGCCGCCTAGCACGCCCGTGCCTGGCGACACGTCGTTGGCGACGATCCAATCGGCATTCTTGCTGGCGCGCTTGTGCGCGGCGCGCTCGATCAGGCGCGCGGCGTCCGACTCCGTCTCGGCGGCGAAGCCCACCACCAGCGACGGCCGCGCCGGGCCGGCCTGGGCCAGCGTGCCGAGAATGTCGGGATTCTGGATGAGAGCGAGGCTCACGCCCTGCGCGCCTTGGCCCGACTTCTTGAGCTTGCCCGCTGCCGGACGTTCCGGGCGCCAGTCGGCGACCGCGGCGGCGAACACGGCGATGTCGGCGGGCAGCGCGGTGCGGCAGGCGTCCAGCATCTCGCGGCCGGTCTCGACGCGCCGCACTTCGACGCCGGCCGGAGCGGCCTCGGCCGTCGGCCCGGTAACGAGCACCACGCGCGCGCCGCGGCGCGCCAGCGCGGCGGCGATGGCGTGCCCCTGCTTGCCCGACGAGAAGTTGCCAAGGTAGCGCACCGGATCGATCGCCTCGCGCGTCGGTCCCGACGTCACCAGCGCGGTCTTCCCGGACAGGGTGTGCGCGGCGTCGCTCAGCAGCGCCTCGACCGCGGCAACGATCTCGTCCGGCTCGACCATGCGTCCGGGCCCGACCTCGCCGCAGGCGAGGTCGCCGGCGGCGGGGCCAATCATCTGCACGCCGTCGCCGCGCAACGTGGCGACGTTGCGCCGGGTCGCCGGGTGCTGCCACATCTGCACGTTCATCGCCGGGGCGGTCAGCACCGGCTTGTCGGTGGCGAGCAGCACCGCCGTAGCGAGGTCGTCGGCTTGGCCGCTCGCCATGCGCGCCATCAGGTCGGCGGTGGCCGGCGCCACCACCACGGCGTCGCAATCGCGCGCCAGGCGGATGTGGCCCATCTCGCCCTCGTCGGTGAGCGAGAACAACTCCTGGTAGACCTTTTCGCCCGACAGCGCCGCGACCGACATCGGCGTGACGAACTCGGCGCCGCCCCGCGTCAGGATGCAGCGCACGCGCGCGCCCTTATCCCTCAGGCGGCGGATGACCTCGAGGCTCTTATAGGCGGCAATGCCGCCGGCGATCACCAGGAGGACCGTTCGGGCATCGAGGGGACGGGACACGGTGCGCTGTCTTCAAGAGGGACGGGAGCCCCAAAAAAAAGCCTCGGCTCCTTGGAAAGTCGACAAAATTTCCCAAAAAGCCGTGTGGTTTCAAGGTAGTGCGCCCACGGCTGCCCGGCAAGGCGAATCGCCCTCGGCCGCCAGCGCCCGAGTCCCGCCGGATTCCGGCCTTCCCAGGACGGAAAGGTGGTCAACCGATGCTGGTGAACACCACGTAGACGAGCAGAACCAGGGTCAAGCCATACATAAGGACCCGGTTGCCGTTGAAGGTGCGACGGCTGCCGCCCAAGGACGGCGACAGCGCGTCGGGCGGCAGCAGCTTCAGCCCCTCCGGGGTGAAGGACGCGCCCGCCCGCTCGGCGGCTTCGATCAGGCCGGGCAGGCGGCGCACGGTGGCCAACAGCTCCTCGGCGCCCGACTGCGCCTGGGCGGCGAGGCCCATCGCCTGCGGCAGCCAGTTGCGCAGCCAGGTGCGCGCGGTCGCCCACAGGTCCTTGTGTGGCGCCAGCTCGCGGCAGATGCCCTCGACCACCACCAGCGTCTTCTGCAGCAGCAGGAGTTGCGGTTGTGTGCGCATGCGGAACTGCTCGGTCACCGCGAACAGGTGCGCCAGCAGCTTGCCCATCGACACATCCGCCGGCGGCCGGTCGAACACCGGCTTGGCGATGGCGCGCAGCGCCTGGGCGAAGCTCTCCACCGATTGGTCGCGGCGCACGTAGCCGGCCTGGAAGTGCACTTCGGCGGCGCGCCGGTAGTCGCCGGTCAGGAACGCCAGCAGCATCGCGCCCACGTAGCGGCGCTCGCTGTCGTCCAGGCGCCCCATGATGCCGAAGTCCACGGCGATGATGCCGTCGTCCGCTCCGACGAACAGGTTGCCGTGGTGCAGGTCGGCGTGGAAGAAGCCGTCGCGGAACGCTTGGTTGAGGAACGCGGTCAGCAGGTTGTCGACGACGCGGTCAAGGTTGCGGCCGGCGGCGAGCAGCGCGGCGCGGTCGGCGATCGGAATACCCTCGACGCGCTCGGTGCAAAGCACCCTGCACTGGGTGCGCCGCCAGTCCACGTCTGGGATTTTGAACGTCGGGTCGCCGGCAAAGCTCTCGGCCATCTCCGATGCGGCCGCGCCCTCCAGGCGCAGGTCGAGCTCCTCGCTCACCGAGCGCTTGAAGGTCTTCACCACCTTCACCGGCTCCAGCCGGCGCGCCGGCTCGACGAAGCGCTCAAGCAGCTCGGCTCCCCACAGGAAGAAGTCGATGTCGCGCTCGAAGTCATCTTCGATGCCCGGGCGCAGCACCTTCACCGCCACCGGCTCGCCGTCCACCGTCACGGCGAAGTGCACCTGGGCGATCGAGGCGGCCGCCACCGGCGTCTGCTCGAAGCTCGCGAACAGCTCGTGGATCGGATGGTCCAGCTCCGATTCGATGACCGCGAGCGCTTGCGCCGTTGGGAAGGGCGGCAGGCGGTCGCGCAGAAGGGCCAGGTCGGCGGCGATCTCCTCGCCAACGATGTCGGCGCGCGTGGACAGCGTCTGGCCGAACTTGATGAAGCTCGGCCCCATCGCCTGGACCGCCGCCGCCAGACGCTGGCCCGGCCGCTGCGCCGCGAAGTCCGGCCGGGCCCGTCCCGCCACAGCCTTGGCGAGCCAGTGCAGCCAGCCGGGCAGGTCCAATCGGTCCAGGATGTAGGTCGCGTCGTGGGCGCCCAGCGTGCGGACAATGCGCCAGCCACGGCCCAGGTTACGGAGCGTGCGCACGCGTCCGGCTCCCTAGATGCGCCACGCGGAGTACAAAGTCGCGATGCCGCCCGCCAGCACGCCCGTGCGCACACGGCCAAGGCCTGTGTCCTCCATTGCCTTCACCACCGCCGCGCGCGGGGGGAAATGACGGATGCTGTCCACCAGGTATTGATAGGCATCGCGCCGGCCGCTCACCCATTCGCCCAGGCGCGGCAGCACGGCCCGGGAATAGGTGTCGTAGGCCCTCTCCATACCTGGCAACAGCGGCCCCCCGAACTCCAGGGCCACGAAGCGGCCGCCCCAGCGCAGCACCCGGCGCACCTCGGCAAGGGCTGCATCCATGTGCGTGACGTTGCGCAGGCCGAAGGCATTGGTGCACGCGTCCTGGCTGGCATCCGGCAGGGGCAGCGCCTCGGCGTCGCCGGCGACGAACCGCACGCCGCCGACCGAGCCGCGGTCGAGGGCGCGATCGCGTCCCACCGCCAGCATCTCGGGCGAGGCGTCGACCACGGTGATGGTGCCGCCCTTTTCGCCGACGCGATCCAACACCCGGAAGGCGATGTCGCCGGTGCCACCGGCGATGTCCGCCAAGGCGAGGCCCGGGCGCGGGTTCAGCCAATCCACCATCTCCGCCTTCCATAGGCGGTGGGTGCCCCCGCTCATCAGGTCGTTCATGAGGTCGTAGCGGTTGGCGACGCCGGCGAAGACGTCGCGCACCAGCGGTGCCTTTTCGGCCAGGGGCACCAGCCGGTCGCCGAAAAACGTCGAGGCCGAGGCCGAGGCCGCGCTGGAGGCGCGCCCCCCGCGCGAAGCGGAACGCCGTGTCATGGGCCGGACAATAGCGCCAGCCCTCCAGTCTTGCTACGAAACGGGCAGAAATCCGCATGCCTGAACTGCCCGAAGTCGAGACGGTCCGCGCCGGCCTGGCTGCCAAGCTCACCGGCGGGCGCCTGGAAACGGTCGAGCTGCTGCGCAAGGACCTGCGCGTTCCCTTTCCCAAGGACTTCGCCAAGCGCCTCGCCGGCCGCCGGCTCGAGTCGGTGGGCCGGCGCGGCAAGTACTTGTTGTGGACCTTCGACGACCGGACGGTGCTGATCGCCCACCTCGGCATGTCGGGCCGCATGGTGCTGCGCCAAGGCGCCCCCGCCAGACCAGCGCGCCAAAAGCCCACGGCGGCTGCGCCGCCACCGGCCGAGAAGCACGAGCACGTCGTGTTCCACTTCGCCGACGGCACCAGCGTCGCGTTCTCCGACCCGCGCCGCTTCGGGTTGATGACGCTGACCACCACAGCCGAGGCCGCGACTCACCCCCTGCTGGCCGAGATGGGGCCCGAGCCGCTCGGCCCCTCTTTTACTGGCGAATACTTGCGCGCCGCCTTCAAGGGCCGGCGGGCTCCGCTCAAGTCTGTGCTCATTGATCAGCGCTTGGTTGCCGGGTTGGGAAACATCTACGTGTGCGAAGCGCTGTTCCACGCCAGGCTCTCGCCGTGGCGCGAGGCGGGCAGCCTGCGCGGCAAGCAGGCGCAGGCGCTCGCGGGCGCGGTCAAAGAAGTCCTCGCCGCGGCGATCGCCGCCGGCGGCTCGTCGCTGCGCGATTACGTCCAGGCTTCGGGCGAGCTTGGCTACTTCCAGGACAACTGGTCGGTATATGGCCGCGAGGGAAAACCTTGCCCCGCCTGCAAGCTTACTGCGCGCTGCAGGATCGCTCGCGTCACCCAGGGCGGCCGGTCCACGTTCTATTGCGAACGGCAGCAGCGCTAGCGGCGCCTTGACCCTGCCGCCGGGCGGCTTGACGTATCCACAGGCGGTTCGATATACACCCGCCCTCGGCCCGCGCGGCGTACCTCCTCGTTTGGACGCCCCCAGGTACCGGCCGGTAAGCAAAGGAACCGATGGCTCACCACAAGTCCGCGATCGTTCGCATTCGCCGCAACGCACGCCGCGCCACCATCAACCAGGCGCGGGTGAGCCGCCTCCGCACTTACGTTCGCAAGGTCGAGGAAGTCATCGCCGGGGGCGACAAGGCCGCTGCCATGGCCGCCCTCAAGGAAGCCCAGCCCCAGCTGCAGCGCAGCGCCGGCCGCAACCTCATCTCTGCCAACGCAGCTTCGCGCAAGATCTCGCGCCTGTCCGCCCGCATCAAGGCGATGGGCCAGAAGGCCTAGGCCTGATCGCCTCGCCGCGCGCCTAGGCGCGCACCCTGCACGCCGCCGCAGGCTCCGGCCCGCGGTCCTGAAACTTCTCGCCGGATCTGGCCGTTCGATTGCGCGTGCGCGACGCGCACGCATCCGTCGCGTCATGTCGCGCCGCCGCGCGACACGCGTGCATAGGCACGCATCGAAATATGTGTGCGTTCATCGAAGCGATTTGTGTATGTTGTCACACCCCGATCTGTGCGCGCGTGCGGATTCGTGCCGTTCGTCCGCGACGCATCTGCCGAGTGCCGCAGCAATCGTGCGCATCCGTCACACGGAACGTGCGCAAGGCGCGCGGTGCGCGACTCCACGCACGAGTGTTCGCACTGCGCAATGGAATTGCCGTGTCGACGCGCAGCGCACGCAAAAGCGCAGAACGTCGCGCTTTCTGCTGCGCGCGATGCGTGCGTGCAACGCGTCACTCACAAATTGCGAGTTCGCACTTCGGACATGTTGCAAGCGCGTTGCTGCTCCACTACGCTTCGATTCTCCCAGGCGGGAGTTCACAGAAATTGGGCAAGTAATTCCGGCCACCGGCGGTACCGCGTTACGGTCGTCGAGAAGAAGAAGGTGGTCGGCGTTGGTTGCGTGGAAGTTCGACGGGGGCAACAACTTCAGTGAGTACTGCGGCACGATCGGAGTGTGACCGCAGCATCTCTGGTGACGCTCGGCGGCGCGGTGGGCCGCGGCGGGGGGCGATGTGATCACGGGTCGCATGCGCATGGCCGAGGGGAAACCCGATCCGCTGCATGTGCGTCCCGCACCAGGGTACGCAGGAGACGTCACGCCGTCGGAAGCGTGGCGTCTGCTCACTGAGGATCCGAAGGCTGTGCTCGTCGACGTGCGGACGATGGCGGAGTGGACGTACGTGGGCACCCCTGACCTCTCCCCTCTCGGCAAGCGGCCGCTCCTCATCGAGTGGCAGACATTCCCCGAGCGCTCCCTGAATCCGGGCTTCGTCGCCGACGTAGCCCGCGCCGTGCCCGACAAGGATGTGCCTATTTTGTTCCTATGCCGCTCGGGCGCCCGCTCGGCTGCCGCGGCGGCCATGGCGACGGCGCGCGGCTATACCCGCTGTTACAACGTAGCCGAGGGCTTCGAGGGCGACCCCGATGAGGACCGCCACCGCGGCGCCAGCAACGGCTGGAAGGCCGCCGGCCTTCCCTGGGTGCAGACGTGACGCCGCGCCGCCCCGATCCCCGTCCCGACACCTCTCGTGGTGAAACGGAAGGCGAGGGCGTCGTGCCGGCTCCCGTGGCGCCGCCGACGCCGGAGCAGTGCGGCTGCTGGGAGCGCGTGCGCTCGCGCCTGCGCGGCGAGGTCGGCGAGGCCGCCTTCAACAGCTGGCTGCGCCCGCTCGATCTGCTCGACGCCGCCGGCCGGGCCGTGCGTCTCACGGTGCCCACGCGCTTCATGCGCGACTGGGTGGTGAAGCACTACGCCGATCGCATTCGCACGCTGTGGCAGAGCGAGGACTCGGCCTGCGACTCCGTCGAGATTCTCGTCTCCTCGGCCCAGCCTGCCGCGGTGCGCCGGCCGGCGCGCGAGGCGGGCAGGGGAGACGGCGCCGAGGCCGAGGCGCGCTTCGCGCTGCCCGCTGCCGAAGCGGCGAGCAAGCTCACCTTCGAGCATTTCATCGTCGGCAAGCCGAACGAGCTCGCCTACGCCGCGGCGCTGCGCGTCGCCGAGGCCGAAACGGTGCCGTTCAATCCGTTGTATCTGGCGGGCGGCGCGGGGTTGGGCAAGACCCACCTCATGCACGCCATCGCCCACCACATGCACCAGAAGTTTCCCGAGCGGCGCATCGCCTACCTCTCGGCGGAGCGATTCATGTATGAGTTCGTGCGCGCCCTGCGCGACAAGAACGTCATGCCGTTCAAGGAGCAGTTGCGCTCGGTCGACGTGCTGATGATCGACGACGTGCAGTTCATCGCCGGCAAGGAGAGCACGCAGGAGGAGTTCTTCCACACCTTCAACGCGCTCATCGACCAGAACCGCCAGATCGTCATCTCCGGCGACCGTTCGCCCAGCGACCTCGACCACATGGAAGAGCGCATGCGCTCGCGCCTGGGCTGGGGCCTGGTAGCGGACATCCACGCCACCGACTACGAGCTGCGCCTCGGCATCCTGCATTCCAAGGCCGAGCAGCTCGGCGCCAAGGTTCCCCAGCAGGTGCTGGAGTTCCTCGCCCACCGCATCACGTCCAACGTGCGCGAGCTGGAAGGCGGGCTGAACCGCGTGCTCGCCTACTCGAATCTGGTCGGCCGCCCCATCACGCTCGAGACGACGCAAGAGGTGCTGAAGGACCTGCTGCGCGCCAACGACCGCCGCGTCTCCATCGAGGACATCCAGAAGCGCGTCGCCGAGCACTTCAACGTGCGGCTCGGCGACATGCACTCGCCCCGCCGCGCCCGCGCCGTGGCGCGTCCGCGTCAGGTGGCGATGTATCTCTGCAAGCAACTCACCACCCGCTCCCTGCCTGAGATCGGCCGCAAGTTCGGCGGCCGCGACCACACCACGGTCATGCACGCGGTGCGCAAGATCGACGAATTGCGCCGCGAGGACCCGGGCCTCTCCGAGGACATCGAGCTTCTCAAGCGCTCGCTCGAAAGCTAGGCCTTGCCGGGGCTCGTTGTAGGGCTCTAAGTTGTTGATCTGCCTCGCAAATCCGGCCCTGAAAAGGCATGCGGCAGGCGGCCCCGTGTGCTAGATTTCCGGCCCGGTTGCCGCCTGTGTCCCGACCCTCTTTCGCCACCGCCCACCCCCTTCGCGTGGGCTCCGGACGCGGGCCCTCGCCGGGCGCTTTCCTACCCGTGCTCGCACTCAGGAATCCATGAAGCTTCGCATCGAACGGGCAGCTTTGCTCAAGTCGCTCCAGCACATGCAAAGTGTTGTCGAGCGCCGCAACACCATCCCGATCCTGTCCAACGTCTTGTTGGATGCGCAGGCGGGCAAGCTGTCGCTCACCGCCACCGACCTCGACCTGTGGATGGTCGAGCACGTCGAGGCGACGGTGGAGCAGCCGGGCGGCACCACCGTGCCGGCGCAGACGCTCTACGACATCGTGCGCAAGCTGCCCGACGGCGCCGACGTCGAGCTGGTCACCGAGACCGACGGGCGCTTGCTGGTGCGCGCCGGCCGCTCGCGCTTCCATCTGCCCAGCCTCGACCGCGAGGACTTCCCGCTCATGCCGGAAGGCGACCTGCCGCATCGCTTCTCGCTCGCCGCCGCCGACCTGCGCCGCCTCATCGAGAAGACGCGCTTCGCCATCTCCACCGAGGAGACCCGCTACTACCTCACCGGCGTCTACTTCCACGCCGCCAAGACCGATGGCACCTCGGCCCTGCGCGCCGTCGCCACCGACGGCCACCGCTTGGCGCGCATCGAGACCGCCCTGCCCAAGGGCGCCGCGCAGATCCCCGGCGTCATCGTGCCGCGCAAGGTGGTCACCGAGATTTACCGCCTCATCGAGGGCCCCGACGACGACGTGTCGCTGTCCTTGTCCGACTCCAAGATTCGCGCCGAGTTCAACGGCGCCGTGCTCACCTCCAAGCTGATCGACGGCACCTTCCCCGACTACCAGCGGGTGATCCCGAGCGGCAACGACAAGATGCTCGAGGTCGACGCCAAGGCGTTCGCCGCCGCCATCGACCGCGTCTCCACCGTCTCGACCGAGAAGGCGCGCGCGGTGAAGATCGCCCTCGACAAGGGCAAGGCGACCCTGTCGGCAAGCTCGGCCGAGAACGCCTCGGCCACCGAAGAGCTCGCCGTCAGCTACGAGGCGGCCGGCATCGAGATCGGCTTCAACGCGCGCTATCTCATCGAGATCCTCGGCGAGATCGACGGCGAGTCGGCCGAGTTCGCCTTCGCCGACGCCGTGTCGCCCACCATCGTCCGCGACACCCAGGATCAGGGCGCGCTGTACGTCCTGATGCCCATGCGGGTCTGATTTGCCAAAGCCCCAGTTGACCTCGGAACCGATCCGCCTCGTTTCATCGCGCGCAACGCATCCGGCCAAGGGAGAAGTCCTTCCGGCGGCGCCCGAGTCGCGCCTGGCGCTGACGCGCCTGTCGCTCAGCGACTTCCGCAACTACGCCTCCCTGCGCATCGAGGTCGAGCCGGTGCCGGTGGTGCTGGCCGGGCAGAACGGCGCCGGCAAGACCAACCTGTTGGAGGCCATCTCGCTGCTCGCGCCGGGCCGCGGCCTGCGCCGCGCGCGCCTGTCCGACCTCGTCCGCCGCGACGTCGGCGGATCTTGGGACGGCGCCGAGGTTCCCGGCCGCGCCTGGGCGGTCGCCGCCCACGTCCGCACCAATCTCGGCGAGACCGAGGTCGGCACCGGGTTGGTGCCGGGGAACGCCGCCACCGAATCCGAGGACGACGACGACGCGACCACGCCCCAAGGCGCCGCGCCCGAGCGCCGGGTGGTGCGTGTGGACGGCCGCACCAAGGGTCCCGCCGCGCTCGCCGGAGTCCTTTCCGTGCGCTGGCTGACGCCCGCCATGGATCGCCTGTTCGTCGAGGGCGGCGGCGCCCGCCGCCGCTTCCTCGATCACCTCGCCACCGGCCTCGATGCCGGCCACGCCCCGCGCGTGAACGCCTACGAGCGCGCCCTGCGCGAGCGCGCGCGCCTGTTGCGCGACGGCATCGCGCGTTCTGCGCGCGCAGATGGAGAAGGCGCCGATCGCCACTGGCTCGCCGCCCTCGAAGGCACCCTGGCCGAGCTCGGCGTCGCCATCGCCGCCGCGCGGCGGGAATACGCCAGCCGCCTTGCCGCCGAAATCGCCGCCGAAGGCGTGACGCCGCTGCGTCTCGCCGTGTCGGGCAGCGTCGAGGAGTCGCTCGCCGCCAATCCCGCCCTCGCCGCCGAGGCGCAGTTCCGCGATGCCCTCGCCGCGTCGTGCGAGCAGGACGCCATCACCGGCGGCGCCGCCGTCGGCCCGCATCGCAGCGACCTCGCCGTCTGGCATGCCTCGGGTCTGCCGGCGGCGCAGTGCTCGACCGGGGAGCAGAAGGCGCTCCTGCTCGCCATCGTGCGCGCCGACGTGCGTTTGTTGGCCGCTGCCCAAGGACGCCCGCCAATACTTCTGCTCGACGAGGTCGCCGCCCATCTCGACGAGGGCCGCCGCCGCGAGCTGTTCGAGGCGGCGATCGGCTGCGGCGCCCAGGTGTGGGCGACCGGCACCGACCGCTCGCTGTTCCGCGCCCTCGAAGGCCGCGCCCAGTTCTTTGCCGCCGCCGGCGGCGTCCTCTCTCTCGCGTAATCCATGGCCACCACACCCGAAGCCACCAATACCGTCGAGTCTTACGACGCCGGCTCCATCACCGTGCTCAAGGGCCTTGATGCCGTGCGCAAGCGCCCGGGCATGTACATCGGCGACACCGACGACGGCTCCGGCCTGCACCACATGGTCTACGAGGTCGTTGACAACTCGGTCGATGAGGCGCTCGCCGGTCATGCCAAGCGCATCGTCGTGACGCTGCTGCCCGACGGATCGTGCCGCGTGCTCGATGACGGCCGCGGCGTCCCCGTCGGCATCATGAAGGAGGAAGGCGTCTCCGCCGCCGAGGTCGTCATGACCCAGCTGCACGCCGGCGGCAAGTTCGACCACAACACCTACAAGGTGTCGGGCGGCCTGCACGGCGTCGGCGTGTCCGTCGTCAATGCGCTGTCCGCGTGGCTGGAGCTGCGCGTCTGGCGCGAGGGCAAAGAACACTGGATGCGCTTCCGCGACGGCAAGGCCGAGGCGCCCTTGAAGGTCGTCGGCGACGCCGGCAAGCGCACCGGCACCGAGGTCACCTTCCTGCCCTCGACCGAGACGTTCTCCAACATCGAGTTTGACCTGCCGACGCTCGAGCACCGCCTGCGCGAGCTCGCCTTCCTGAACTCCGGTTTGGCGATCGTGCTCGAGGACAACCGCGGCGTCGAGCCGAAGAAGCTCGAGTTCCACTACGACGGCGCCATCGAGGAGTTTGTCACTTTCCTCGACAAGAAGAAGACCGCACTACACAAGCCGCCCATCGTCATCAGCGGCGAGAAGGAAGGCATCGGCGTCGACGTGGCGCTGCAGTGGAACGACAGCTACCACGAGAACATGCTGTGCTTCACCAACAACATCCCGCAGTCGGATGGCGGCACGCATCTCGCCGGATTCAGGGCGGCATTGACGCGCACCATCGCGCGCTACGCCAACGAATCGACGGCTGGCAAGAAGAAGAAGGAAGACGTCCACCTCACCGGCGACGACGCGCGCGAAGGCCTCACCTGCGTCCTGTCGATCAAGATGCCGGACCCCAAGTTCTCCTCGCAGACCAAGGACAAGCTGGTGTCCTCCGAGGCGCGCGTGGTGGTGGAGGCGCTGGTCGGCGACCGCCTCGGCGAGTGGTTCGACACCCACCCGAACGAAGGCCGCGCCATCATCTCCAAGATCTACGAGGCCGCCGCCGCGCGCGAGGCCGCCCGCAAGGCGCGCGAGCTCACCCGCCGCAAGGGGGCCCTCGACGTCTCCAACCTGCCCGGCAAGCTCGCCGACTGCCAGGAGCGCGACCCGGCCAAGTCCGAGATCATCCTGGTCGAGGGCGACTCCGCCGGCGGCACGGCGAAGCAAGGCCGCGACCGCCGCATCCAGGCGGTGCTGCCCCTGCGCGGCAAGATCCTCAACGTCGAGCGCGCCCGCTTCGACAAGATGATCTCCAGCCAGGAGATCGGCACGCTCATCACCGCGCTCGGCACCGGCGTCGGCGAGGAATTCGACATCCAGAAGGCGCGCTATCACCGCGTCATCATTGCCACCGACGCCGACGTCGACGGCGCGCACATCCGCACGCTGCTGCTGACGTTCTTCTACCGGCAGATGCCCAAGCTCATCGAGCACGGCTACATCTACATCGCCCAGGCGCCGCTCTATAAGGCGACGCGCGGCAAGTCCGAGGTGTACCTGAAGGACGACCGCGCCATGGAGCGCTACCTGATCGACACCGGCCTCGACGAAGCGGTGCTCAAGGTGCACGGCGGCGGCGAGCGTTCCGGCGCCGACCTGCGCCAGCTGGTCGAGCACGCCCTCACGGTGCGGCGTCTCTTGAAGAGTGTCGCCCAGCGCTACCGCGCCGCCGTCGTCGAGCAGACCGCCATCGCCGGCGCGCTCAATCCGCAGGTGCTGGAAGACGCCACCAAGGCCAAGCAGGCGGCCGCCTATGTCGCCAAGCGCCTCGACCAGCTCGCCGACGAGCAGGAGCGCGGCTGGGCAGGCGAGCCGACCGCCGACGGCGGCCTGCAGTTCACCCGCACCGTGCGCGGCGTCAAGGAAGCCGAGGTCATCGACGGCCGCCTCATCCGCTCCGCCGAAGCGCGCAAGCTCGACGAGCAGGCCAAGGAGCTGCAGGAGACCTACCTCGCCGCCGCCACCTTCCGGCGCAAGGGCGGCGAAGACCGCTCCATCCTGTCGCCGACCCAGCTCCTCGATGCCGTCTTCGCCGCCGGCCGCAAGGGCCTTGCCATCCAGCGCTACAAGGGCCTGGGCGAGATGAACGCCGAGCAGCTGTGGGAGACGACGCTCGATCCCGACGCGCGCTCGCTCCTGCAGGTCAAGGTCGCCCACGCCGACCAGGCCGACGACGTCTTCGCGACTCTCATGGGCGACGAAGTCGAGCCCCGCCGCGACTTCATCGTCGAGCACGCCCTCGAGGTGGCGAACTTGGACATCTAGACGGACAATCGCACCCGATAGTCGGCGATGGCAAAACGCTCCCCCCGGCAGCCTCAGGAAGATCTGCTTCCGCTCATCGACGTTCGAGAGTCGCTACGCGTCCAAGGTATAGAGCCAGACCAGAAACTTCATCAGGCCTTGGACCTCGTAGGCTCCCACGGCTGGGCATCGGCTACATCCGACGCCGCGCTGTTTCACGCACTTAATCGGGTAAATGCCTTCAGCCTCCGCTTGCTTGACCTCGATAAGTACCAGCGGAATTCCTCGAACTTCAACCATCTACTCCTGCAGGCCCGGGGAGACCAAACCCAAGTCGCATCTGACCTGAGCCCCTGGAACTCCTCCATGTTTGGGTAGAGTCCGTCGCCGAGAAGGAGACGGACCATGCGGGCGAGCAGGTTCAACGAGAAGCAGATCATCGGCATCCTGCGCGAGCAGGAAGCCGGAACGGCAACCGCCGAGGTGTGCCGCAAGCACGGCATCAGCAGCGCGACGTTCTACAAGTGGAAGGCCAAGTATGGCGGGCTGGAGGTGTCGGACGCACGCCGGCTGAAGGCGCTCGAGGACGAGAACCGACGG
>VGER01000006.1 GCA_016869235.1 Alphaproteobacteria bacterium
CCACAACCTCAACTTCACGCAGCTTCCCGATGATCTGCTCGGCCGTAAATCGCTGACGCGGCATCCCATTCTCCATTCAAAAGTGGGCCAATCCTAACTCTGGGCTTGGACCACTTTCGACAGGGCACACCACGGCCGGCCGCAACAGTTCGTTACCGCCCCCGAACTTGCGAAACCGGGGCTGGCAAGAGTAGGGTGCCGCCCTCGTCGCACCGTCCGCCCAGGCGAGGGCAGCGTTTTCGCGCCCAGAAACGCTCGAAACGGGCAGCCGGCATCTCCAGTTCGTCAGAAAGGACACGTCATGATTCGCGCTCGCTTCCTTGCCGCCTTGGCCGTAGCGGGAGCCGTGGCAGGGTTTTGGGGCAGTTCAGCAGCGCAAGCGCCGGCGGCGCCTCCGGCAGCGCCCGCCGCGGCCGCGCCCGCCGACGCCGACCCGGTCGTCGCCGTGGTGAACGGCGAGGCGATCCGCGCGTCCGATATCGTCTACCTGTACCAGACGCTCGGCGAGGGCGTGCGGCAGATGGCGTTCGAGCTGCTCTATCCGCAGCTGTTGACGAGTGCGATCGAGCGCAAGGCCGCCGCCCAAAAGGCGCGCGGCGAGAAGGTTCAGGAGCGCGCCGACGTGAAGAAGCGCTTCGAGTTCTGGAACGACCGCGTGCTCGAGGAGACCTTGCTGAACGAGACGGTCGAGAAGGCGCTGACCAACGACGTCCTGCAGAAGGCGTATCGGGACCGCGTCGCCCAGGAGTCCGGCCGCGAGGAGGTCAAGGTCAAGCACATGCTTTTCCAGAACCCCGAGGCGGCGATCTCCGTCATCAAGGAGCTCGATAACGGCGGCAACTTCGATCAGGTCCTCGCCCTCCTGACCGCGCAGGGCGTGGCCCGCGGCGGCGAGCTCGACTTCTTCAAGCAGGACGAGCTCGTCCCGCAGTTTGCCGACGCGGCCTTCCGCATGCGCCCCGGCGAGTACAACACCACGCCGGTGCGCAGCGAGTTCGGCTTCCACGTCATCCTCGTCACCGACCGCCGCGTCTCGCCGCCGCCCAAGTTCGAGGACGTGCAGGCCGAGCTGCGCCAGACGCTGGGCGCCGAGCTCGTCGAAAAGTTCTACGTCGACCTGCTCGCCGGCGCGCAGGTCCAGCGCTTCAACTTCGACGGCACGCCGACGAACCAGTAGCCGGCGGCGGCAGGACGGCGCGCTGCATGATGGATGCGCCGCCGCCGCTGTTGTGGAACGGGGCACCCGGCCGTGGGCACACCACCATCATCCTCGCCCATGGCGCCGGCGCCGCCATGGACTGCAAATTCATGAACGACTTCGCGGCCGGCCTCGCCGAGGCGGGTTTCGCCGTCGCGCGCTTCGAGTTTCCCTACATGCACAAGCGCAGATTGGGCGTCGGCCGCAGCGGCGCGCCCGATCCCACTCCCGTGCTGCTGGAGACGTGGCGGCGAGCCATCGCCGCCGTCGATGCCGCCGGTGTGTCGCGCCGCGCGCTCGTCATCAGCGGCAAGTCGCTGGGCGGCCGTATGGCCAGCATGGTCGCGGACGACGAGGGCACGCTGGGCCTCGCCTGTCTCGGCTATCCGTTCCATCCGCCGGGCAAGCCAGCGACCGCGGCACGGCTCGAACACCTCGCGACGCTCTCGACGCCGACCCTCATCGTGCAGGGGACGCGCGACCAGTTCGGCAACCAGGACGAGGTCGCGGGCTATCCGTTGTCGCGCGCCATCCGCCTGCACTGGCTGCCGGACGGCGACCACAGCTTGAAGCCGCGCCAGAGGAGGTCCGGCCGCACCGAGAAGCAGAACGTGGCGGAGGCAATCGCCGCCGTGGCTACGTTCGCCAACGATCTCGCAGAGACCCCGCGCCCGCTGTAGGGTCCAACAAGCCCTTCATGCTGAGTTTGTCGAAGCATGAGAGTAGTGAGCCTCTTCCTTCGACAGGCTAAGGACGAGGCGAGTTTAGACGTCCTGGAAGTGCGCGCGGGCGCTGCGCTCGATGGCTGCGGCGACCAGGCGATCGATCTCGAGGCCGTCTCGGATCATCTCCAGCAGCCGCACTTCCTCGGCGCTGACCTTGCCGTCGGCCGCCGCGACGTCGCAGGCAAGCGCATAGGCCGTCTCGCGCAGGCGCGTGGGCAGGGACTGCGTCACCAGCTTGATCACCGTCTCCAGGCCGCCGTCGTTGCCGATCAGCTCGGCGCACTCCTCGGCGACCTTGGGCAGGAGGTCGGCGTCGAACCCTTTGAAGGCCGGCAATGTGCGGACGATCTCGCCGCTGATGCCAAGCTCGACGTCCGCCATGTCCGAGTCGGCCGCCGACATGATGACCATGGTGTAGATGAGCGCTGTGTGCTCCATCATGCCCATCCTGGCTTCGCGCTGAGGTCGCGGGACCATAAGGGCCGGACCAGTCCCCGGCAAGGGCTCAGCCAGGAAACGCGTCCTCCCCGAACGGGCTAGGTGGCGGCGGGCCGTGACAGGAAGCCGCGGATCGCCGCCACCGCTTCCGCCAGACCTACTCGCTCCGCAGACACACCGGGCGGGAACGCGCTCAAGAGGCGCGAGGGCGTGCGCGGGTCGAGCAGCACGAACACGCCGCGGTCCGTGGCCTTGCGCACCAGGCGCCCATAGGCCTGGCGCAGGCGCAGGCGCGCGATCATGTCGTCATAGCGCGCGCCGCCGAACGCCTCCTTGCGCGCCCGGTGCAGGATGTCGGGGCGCGGCCACGGCACCCGGTCGAACACGATCAGGCGAAGCGAATCGCCCGGCACGTCCACGCCGTCCCTGACGGCATCCGTGCCCAGGAGGCACGTGTCGGTCTCGGCACGGAAGATGTCCACCAGCGTCGCGGTGTCCATCGCGTCGACATGCTGGGCGAGCAAGGGAATGCCGGCCTGCTCCAGCGGCTCCAGGATACGCTTGTAGACGGCGCGCAGGCGAGAGATCGCGGTGAACAGTCCCAATCCGCCACCGCCCGCCGCCAGGAACAGCTCGCGATAGGCAGCGGCGATCAGGTCCATGGAATCGCGCCGCACGTCGGTCACCAGGAACACGCGCGTGCGGTTCGGATAGTCGAACGGCGAGGCGAGGCTGACCCGCCGCGGCGGCACCGCGAGGTGATGCGCGCCGGTGCGCACCTCGGCCGATCGCCAATCGGCGTCTTCGTCGTCCGCGCCCGCGCCGTCGCCCGGAGCGGGCGCCTTGCGCGCCTGCGGCGCGACGCCTGCAACTCCCGGGCGCGCGGACTCGGAATGGTGAGTTTGCGGTGGAGCGCTATCGCGCAGGCTCGCCGACGTGATGAGCGTGCCATGCGCGCGCGACAGTACGACCTCGGCGAACGGCAGCGTCGGGTCGATCCAGTGGCGGTGCATGCCGACGTCGATCTCGCGCCCGTCCACCCGGTCCAGCGTCAGCCAGTCGACGAACGTCTCCGGGGTGCCGTCTTCGAGGCCATGCAGCATCGCCGCCCAGGCGTCCACCATGCCGGCGCGGCGCATCAGGCCACGGCACACCGCCTCGATGCGCGCGCGCGTCTCGGTCTCCATCGTGGCGCTCTCGTCGTCGAGGCGCTGCGCCAGCAGCCGCGCGAGGTCCTTGAGCGGCGCCGCGAGGGACAGCAGCGTCCGCTCCAGCTCGTTGGCGGCGTCGAGCAATGCTGGCAGCGGCGGGTGCGCCGTCGTCTCCAGGCCATAGCTGGGGTCGGGCTCGGTCTGGCGCGCCAGCACCTGGGCGTGCACGTGCGCTAGGAACGCCTCGGCGGGATTGGCCACCGATACATCGCCGCCATCTCGCATTCGCCCCAGCCAGCCCGGTGCCGGCAAGCCCGCGGCGGCGCGCAAGGCGCTCATCAATGCGGTCTGCGCCGCCGGATGCTCCGACACCAGGTCCCCGGCGCGTGCTTCCAAGCCGCGCGCACGGCGGTGGCGGCCGCCCTCGGGGCCGCGCACCCAGCGGCGCAGCTCGGACGCCTCCTGGCCGGTGAGGTGGGCCGAGAACGCCGCGTCGGCGGCGTCGAACACATGATGGCCTTCGTCGAAGACGAAGCGCGTCTGCATCTCGCGCCCGTCCTCCGCGCGCGCCGCCGTCGCTAGCACCAGGGCGTGATTGGCGATCACCAGGTCGGCGCGCCGCGCCCGCCGCTGGCTGCGCTCGATGAAGCACTTCTTGTAGTGCCTGCACGCCGAGTAGATGCACTCGCCGCGCCGGTCGCTGAGACCGAGCGTGTTCTCGGCGCCGAGCACGCCGACCAGCCACGCCGGGAAGTCGCCGCCGAGGTCGCCGTCGCGCGTCGCCGCCGCCCAGCGCGCCACGAGGCCGATCGCGACGCCGCCGCCCAACGCCCGGCTCGATTCCTCGTCGAGGTTCAGGAGGCACAGGTAATTCTCGCGGCCTTTGCGCACCACGACCTTCTGGTGCTTGCGCACCGGATCGGGATACAGCCGGTCGAGCTCGGTATCGATCTGGCGCTGCAGGTTGCGCGTGTAGGTGGACAACCACACCACGCCACCGTTCTTCTCGGCCCACACGCTGGCCGGCGCGATGTAGCCCAACGTCTTGCCGACTCCGGTGCCCGCCTCGGCCAGCACGATCTCGGGCTCCGCGTCTTCGTGGCGCGGGGCGAAGGCGCGTGCGGCCTCCGCCGCGTAGATGCGTTGCGGTGCGCGCGCTTCCGAATTGGCCGACAGCAGTTGCGACAGCCGTTGCAGCGCCTCTTCCGGTGCCACCGCCTCGTGCCCGGGCGCCGGCACCGGGGCCGTCTCGCTCCACTCGGGAAGACGGGACCAGATGGCCGGGCGCGGGAACTGTCCGCTGGCGGCGCGCCCTGCGCCCAGCGCCTGCAGGACCGCCGGCGCCCAATTCCATGCCGCGGCGCTCAGGTATTGCGCCAGCGCGACGGTCTGGTCGTTGCCCGCTTCGCCGCGCAGCTCGCGCAGCAAGGCGTCGGCGGCGTCGCGCAGCGCCACTGCCTCGGAGACGAGGTCGGCCGGCGCCGGCAGCCCGACGGCCGCGGCCAGGCCGCCCGGCGTCGGCACGCAGAACTTCGCCGGCCGTACGAAGGCGAACAGCTCCAAGAGGTCGAACCCGACCAGGCGCTTGAGGCCGAGCTTGGCCGCCGTGGCGGGCGCGTGGCAGACGAACGGCTCGCTTGCCCCGGCGCGCGCGCCGGCTGCGCTGGGCGCGAGCTCCTCGATCTCACCGTCCGCCGAGACCCACACGGCGCGGCGCCCGCGCGCCACCAGGGTGGGGGCGCTCGGCAGCGGCACTGCGGGGGCGGGCGGGGCTGCGTTCATGCCGGAAGTATAAGTGCCCGCGCTGTCCGTGGCCGTCCTTGCATAGCGATTGGCCAGCGCCTAGGTTCCCGCACCATCCAAGGATTCCTGGACCGATGACCGACCAGACCGACCGCGCACCAGCCGGCGAAGCTTGGCCATTTCAGGAGGCGCGCAAGATCCTCGCGCGCCTGGCCAAGCGCCCGAAGAAGGAGGTCTTCTTCGAGACCGGTTACGGGCCGTCGGGCTTGCCGCATATCGGCACCTTCGGCGAAGTCCAGCGCGTCTCCATGGTGCGCCAAGCCTTCCACGACCTCGCGCCCGACGTACCGACGCGTCTCGTCGCCTTATCCGACGACATGGACGGCCTGCGCAAGGTGCCGGGCAACATCCCCAACCAGGAGATGGTGGCCAAGCATCTCGGCAAGCCGCTGACGTCGATACCGGATCCGTTCGGCAAGTACGAGAGCTTCGGCCACCACAACAACGCGCTGCTGCGCGATTTCCTCGATCGCTTCGGCATCGAGTACGAGTTCCGCTCGTCCACCGACCAGTACAAGCGCGGCGTGTTCGACGCGACCCTGCGCAAGGTGCTGGCGCGCCACGACGAGATCGCCGCCATCGTGCTCCCCACCCTCGGCGCCGAGCGCAAAGAGACCTATTCGCCGATCCTGCCTATCTCGCCCAAGACGGGGCGGGTGCTGCAGGTGCCGCTACTCGAGCGCAAGGTGGACGCTGGCACCGTGGTGTTCCGTGACGATGATGGCACGCTCACCGAGGTGCCCGTCACCGGCGGGCACGTGAAGATGCAGTGGAAGTGCGACTGGGCGATGCGCTGGGCGGCCTTCGACGTCGACTTCGAGATGTCGGGCAAGGACCTCATCGATTCGGTCAAGCTGTCGTCCCAGATCGTGCGCGTGCTCGGCGGCGAGCCGCCGATTGCGCCCATCGTCGAGCTGTTCCTCGACGAGAAGGGCGCGAAGATCTCCAAGTCGCGTGGCAACGGCCTCACCATCGAGGAGTGGCTGACCTACGCCTCGACCGAGAGCCTCGGCATGTTCATGTTCCACGCGCCGCAGCGCGCTAAGAAGCTCTACTTCGACGTCATTCCGAAGAACGTCGACGAGTACCTCGGTCACCTCGCTGCTTACCGCGAGCAGGCCACCTCGGACGCGCGCAAGCAGAACCCCGTGTGGTTCATCCACCAGGGTGCGCCGCCCGTTGAAGACGTGCCGGTCACCTTCGGGCTGCTGTTGAACCTCGTCGCCGCCGCCAACACCGACGATCCCAAGGTGCTGTGGGGCTTCGTCTCGCGCTATGCGCCCGAGGCGACGCCCAAGGACAACCCGATCCTCGATAAGCTGGTCGGCTACGCCATCCGTTACTACCGCGACTTCGTGCTGCCGGAGAAGAAGCACCGCAGCCCGACGGCGCAGGAGCGCGCCGCGCTCGAGGACCTCGTGCACACGCTCGAGGCGCTGCCCGCGGGCGCCGATGCCGAGGCGATCCAGAACCAAGTCTACGAGGTCGGCAAGCGCCATGGTTTCGCCAACCTGCGCGACTGGTTCAAGGCCATGTACGAGACGCTGTGCGGCCAGAGCCAAGGTCCCCGCATGGGCTCGTTCATTGCCCTCTATGGCGTTCGCGAGACCATCGCGCTCATCCGCCGCGCGCTCGCCGGGGAGCTCGCAGGCAGGGGGGCGTAGAGCGCGCGCCCATGTGCGGACGCTACATGGTCACTTCGCCGCCCGAGGCGATGCGGCGCCTGTTCGGCGTCCAGGGGGTACTGCCCAATTTCCCGCCCCTCTACAACGTCGCGCCCACCCAGGACGTGCCGGTGGTGTTCGTCGCCCCGGAGGGGCGCTTGCACGCCGCGGGCGAGCATCGCCGTCTCGCGCTGATGCGCTGGGGGCTTGTGCCCGCGGACTCGGACGCGGACAAGAACGGTAAGCCGCGCCCCGGCAAGCCGCCAATCATAAACGCACGCAGCGCGACGGTCGCGGTCGCGGCGCCGTTCAAGCGCGCCTTCCGCTCGCGCCGGTGCCTCATTCCCGCCAACGGCTACTTCGAGTGGGACAAGGCGACCAAGGCGCCCCACCTGTACCGCCCCAGCAACCAGGGCTTGTTCGCCTTCGCCGGCATCTGGGCGGAGTGGCGCGATCCCAACCGTCCTGACGCGCCACTCTTGCGCTCCTGCGCCATCCTGACGACGGGCGCCAGCACCCTGGTGGCGCCGCTACACGATTGCATGCCGGTGATCCTAGCGCCGGAGGCCTGGGTCGCTTGGCTTGGTGAGGCCAAGGCCGACCACGCGGCGCTGCAGGCGCTGCTGCGTCCGGGCGGCGACGAAGGGTTCACGGACACGATCGTCTCGAAGCGCGTAAACTCCCACGTCAACGATGATCCAGCCTGCATCGAGCCGGCGCCGTCGGGCGAGTCCGAGGCGCAACTCCCGCGTGACCGACTTCTCTAGATCCTTCGCCTCGCTCGGATCGATCGGCACGGCGCTGCTGCGTCTGCTCGACCCCGAGACGGCGCACAAGCTGACCATCCTTGCCGTGCGCGCCGGTCTCGCGCCGTTTCCGGCGCCGACGCCGCCCGAGCGCCTCGCCGTGCGCGCGTTCGGCCTGCGGTTCCCCTCGCCCATCGGCTTGGCGGCGGGCTTCGACAAGAACGCCGAGGTGCCGGCGCAGATGCTGCGCCTCGGCTTCGGCTTCGTCGAGGTCGGCACCATCACGCCCCGGCCGCAGCCCGGCAACTCGCGCCCGCGCATCTTCCGCCTGGAGGAAGATCGCGCCGTCATCAACCGGCTCGGGTTCAACAACAAGGGACTCGAAGCCGCGCGCACGCGTCTCGCCAACCGGGTGGCGGCGGGCATCGTCGCGGTCAACGTTGGCGCCAACAAGGACTCCGCCGATCCGGTCGCCGACTACGCCACCTGCATCCGCGCCCTGGCACCGCACGCCGACCTCTTGGTGCTCAACATCTCCTCGCCCAACACCCCGGGCTTGCGCGACCTCCAGCTCGGGGCGCGCCTGGACGGCCTTCTCGCCGCCGCGATGGCGTCGCGCACGGAGTCGCACGCCCATCCCCCGGTGCTGGTCAAGATCGCGCCCGACCTCGAGGAGGGCGACGTCAACGCCATCGTCGACGCGGCTGTCAGTGGCGGCGCCGACGGCCTCGTGGTCGGCAACACCAGCGTCCGGCTGCGCGAGGATCTGCGCAGCGCTCGCCGCGGCGAGTCCGGTGGCCTGTCCGGGCGCCCCCTGCTGCGCCGCTCCACCGAGGTGCTGGGCCAGGCCTACCGCGCCGCCGGCGGCCGTCTCACGCTGGTCGGCGTCGGCGGCATCTCTTCGGGTGCCGATGCCTACGCAAAGATCCGCGCCGGCGCGACCCTGGTCGAGCTCTATACCGCCCTCGTCTATGAGGGGCCCGATCTTGTGGCGCGCATCCAGTCCGAGCTCGCCGAGCTGCTGGCGCGTGACGGATGCACGTCGGTGGCTGACGCGGTCGGATCGCAATGGAAGTGATCTTCGCCGTCCTGTCCGCCGTCGTCGTCGCGCTCGTCGCCGCGCTCGTCTACGAGGCACGCGCGCGCCGTACCGACCGGCGCACGACCGCGCAAGAGATCAAGACGCTGCGCGCGGCCGCCGAGCAGGCCGAGCAGACCCGCGCTGACCTCTCCGAGCTGCGCTCCGCGATCGGTTTCGAGGATGGCGGGAGCGCCGCCGACCTCATCGGCGATATGCGCACTATCAAGGGCCTCTTGAAAAAGATGACTGACCGCAGCGCCGCCGCACGCGAGCGCGCGGCCGGTGCGCTTGCCCGCAGCGCCGCCGCCGACGCAGTCACCGAGAAGCTCTCCGACGCGCAGGTGCTCGACATCGTGCGCAGCGCCATCGAGGGCAATCGCGTCGACCTCTATCTGCAGCCGATCGTCACGTTGCCGCAACGCAAGGTGCGTTTCTACGAAGCGTTCGGGCGCATCCGCACCGAGAGGGCACTGTCCTCCTGCCCGAGCAGTACCGTGGCGTGGCGCTGGAGCGCGGGCTTTTGCCGACCATCGAGAACCTCCTGCTGTTCCGTTGCATGCAATCGGTGCGCCGCGCCTGGCGCGACAAGCTCGAGGTCGGTTTCTTCTACAATCTCGCCCGCGAGGCGCTCGAGGACCCCGAGTTCTTCCCGCAGTTCGTCGATTTCCTCGAGCGCAACAAGGACCTCGCCGGCAGTCTCATCTTCGAGCTGCCTCAGGCCCACGCCCAGGACGCGCGCCTGATGGCCAATCTCGCCACCTTGCGCAAGCTCGGCTTCACCTTCTCGGCCGACAACGTCACCGCTGTCGCCGACACCGAGATCGTCACGCTGGCGCGCCACGGCTTCCGCCATGTGAAGATCAACGCCGCCGAGATGCTGGCGCAAGAGAAAGCGCCGCGCACTGCCCTGCACGTGGCCGAATGGTCCGAGCGGTGCAAGCGCGGCGGCATGGAGCTGATCGCCGAGAAGTTCGAGGAAGAATCCCAGGCAGTGCGCCTGATGGAGCTCAACGTCGCGCTTGCCCAGGGTTTCCTGTTCGGCGAGCCGCGGCCGCTCCGGGAACGAACCTAAGAAAGACTCCATCCCGCGGGTTCGGGGGAGGGTAGGGTGGGGGCGTCGATGCCGTTCACGGTCTTGCAGGGCATCTCCGAGCTCGCGTCGAAATACGACGCCGCCATCCTCGACCTGTGGGGCGTGCTCCACGACGGCGAGAAGCCGACGCCCGGCGCGCTGCGCTGTCTTGCCCAGATGCGGTCTGCCGGCTGGCATCTCGTCGTGCTGTCGAACGCGCCGCGCACGTTGGATTCGGTACGCAAGCAGGTGGCCGGCTTCGGCATTCCGCCCGACACGTACGATGCGGTGGTCACCTCTGGCGACCTCGCCCGCACCGCGCTCGCTGAGCGCAGCGATCCTTGGCACGCGCGGCTCGGCCGGCGCTTCTATCACCTCGGGCCGGAGCGCGACTGGGGCCTGCTCGCGGGCCTCGACTACGAGCAGGCGCAGACGCCCGAGCGCGCGCACTTCATCCTGAACACGGGCCTGTTCGACGACGAGACCGAGACGGCGGCCGACTACGCCGGCCTCTTGGACCTCGCCAAGCGCAAGCATCTGCCGATGCTGTGCGCCAACCCCGACCGCTGGGTGTACCGCGGCAACAAGCGCCTGCCGTGCGCCGGCGCGATCGGTGAGGCCTACCACGCCATCGGCGGCGACTGCGCCTACCACGGCAAGCCGTTTCCCGCGGCCTACAAGGCGTGCTTCGCCCAGACACGCGGCGTCGAGCCGCGCCGCGTGCTCGCCGTCGGCGACAGCATCACCACCGACATCGCCGGCGCCAACGCCGCCGGCATCGACTCGGTGCTGGTGCTGGCCGGGCTGCATGCCGAGGAGTTCGGCGCCCGTCCCGGCGGGAGCCTCGACCTCGCCGCGGTCGAGGCCGCCGCGGTGCGTCTTGGCGCCCGCCCCACCGCCGTCATCCACGAGTTCCAGTGGTAACATTGCACCCTCTCCCGCTTGCGGCAGAGGGCAGGGTGAGGGTGTAACCGCGAACTCGTTGCAGATGGATCAATCCCAAATCGAGCAGATCGTCCGCGATCACAAGCGGTGGCTGGCCGACGACGGCGGCGAGCAGGCGCGTCTCACCGGCAAGGACCTTTCCGGCGCGAAGCTGCAGGGCGCCAACCTGAAGCGCGCCGTGATGACCAAGGTGAACCTCGAGGGCGCTGACCTGCGCGAGGTGGATTTCACCGACGCCAAGCTCGATGAGGCCAACCTCAAGAACGCCAACCTCAGGGGCGCGCGGCTGCGCGACGCCGACCTCTCGGGCGCCGACCTGCGCTTCGCCGACCTGCGCAACGCCGATGCCGCCGGCGCAGAAGTGTCCGGCGCCAGGCTCAAGGGCGCGGTCATCACGCCCGAAGCCTTGCACCGGCTGATGGGCTGCCGGGCGGAGACGTTCTGAAGAACCTCCTCATGCTGAGCGTGCCGAAGCATGAGTGCCTCGTCCTTCGACAGGCTCAGGACGATGCCCTCCTTTAGCCTCGCCGCTCCACCATCAGCTTCTTGATGGCGCCGATCGCCTTGGCGGGGTTCAGCCCCTTCGGGCAGGTCGACGTGCAGTTCATGATGGTGTGGCAGCGGTAGAGCCGGAACGGGTCCTCGAGGTAGTCGAGGCGGTCGCCGGTGTGCTCGTCGCGCGAGTCGACGATCCAGCGGTACGCTTGCAGCAGCGTCGCCGGCCCCAGGAAGCGCTCGGAATTCCACCAGTAGCTCGGGCAGGCGGTCGAGCAGCACGCGCACAGGATGCACTCCCACAGGCCGTCGAGCCTGGCGCGGTCATCCGGCGATTGGCGCCGCTCCTTGGCCGGCGGCGGCGCCGAGTCGGCGGAGAGCCACGGCTGGATCGAGGCGTACTGGGCGAAGAACGGCGTCAGGTCGCTCACCAGGTCCTTGATGACGGCGAGGTGCGGCAGGGGATAGATGGTCACGTCGCCGCCGATGTCCTCGATCGGCTTCACGCAGGCGAGCGTGTTGGTGCCATCGATGTTCATGGAGCAGCTGCCGCACACGCCCTCGCGGCACGAGCGGCGGAAGGTGAGCGTTGCGTCGATTTCGTCCTTGATCTTGTTCAAGGCGTCCAAGACCATCGGTCCGCACGCGGCGAGGTCGACCTCGAAGGTGTCGAGGCTCGGGTTGCCACCGGCCTCCGGGTCCCAGCGATAGACGCGGAACCGGCGCACGTGCGCGGTGCCCGCCGCGGCCTTGTGGGTGCGGCCGCGGTGGACCTTGGAGTTCTTGGGCAGAGTTAAGGCGACCATCTCTCCTACTATAGCCGTGCGTCGCGCCGTAGGCGCGCCAGGCAAGAGGCACACACGAAGATCGCTAGTAGACTCGTGCGCGCGGTGGGAACGCGCGCGCGTCCTCGCTGAGCGCCTTGAGGTGCACGGGCCGGTAGCCGATGGTCACGGATGCATCTGGCTTGACCCATGCCAGCGTGTGCTTGAGCCAGCGCTCGTCGTCGCGCTTGGGGTGATCCTCGCGCGCGTGGGCGCCGCGGCTCTCGGTGCGGTTGCGCGCCGAGTGGATCGTGGCGACCGCCAGATGCAGCAGGTTGTCGAGCTCCAATGTCTCGACCAAATCCGAGTTCCAGATCAGCGAGCGGTCGGACACGCGGATATCCGCCATGTCGCGCCACACTTGGCCGATCTCTGCGATGCCGGCGTCGAGGTGCCCCGTCTCGCGGAAGACGGCGCAGTGGGTCTGCATGATCTTCTGCATGCGGCGGCGCAGCGTCGCCGTGGGGATGGCGCCGTTGGCGTGGCGCAGATTGTCGAGGCGCGCGACCGCCTCCTCGCCGGCGCTCTTGGGCAGCTCGGCGTGCGGCGCACCCGCCTTCACGCTCGCCGACGCGTGCTTAGCTGCGGCGCGGCCGAACACGACCAGGTCGAGGAGCGAGTTGGAGCCGAGCCGGTTGGCGCCGTGCACGGAGACGCAGGCGCCTTCGCCGATCGCCATCAGGCCCGGCACCGTCGCCTCGAGCTGGTCGCCTTTCGGCGCGACCACCTCGCCGCGGATGTTCGCGGGAATGCCACCCATGTTGTAGTGGCAGGTCGGCACCACCGGCAGCGGCTGCTCCGTCGCGTCGACGCCGGCGAACACGCGGCCGTTCTTCACTACGCCGGGCAGGCGCTGCTGCAGCATCTCCTTGCCGAGGTGGCTCACATCCAGATGGATGTAGTCCTTGTTCGGCCCACAGCCGCGCCCCTCGCGGATCTCGAGGGTGATGGCGCGGCTCACCACGTCGCGGCTCGCCAAGTCCTTCGCCGTCGGCGCATAGCGCGCCATGAAGCGCTCGCCCTCCGCGTTCACCAGGACGCCGCCTTCGCCGCGCGCCGCCTCCGACACCAGCACGCCCGAGCCATAGATGCCGGTGGGGTGGAACTGGACGAACTCGGCGTCCTGCACCGGCAGGCCGGCGCGCAGCGCCATGCCGCCGCCATCGCCGGTACACGTGTGCGCCGCCGTGGTGGACTGGTAGATGCGTCCGTAGCCGCCGGTCGCCAGCACCACCACGTGGGCGCGGAAGCGATGCAGGCTGCCGTCCTCCAGCCCCCAGGCCATCACGCCGCGGCAGGCGCCCTCGTCCATGATCAGGTCGATGGCGAAGTGCTCGATGAAGAACTTGGCGTCGTGCTTGAGCGACTGCTGGTAGAGGGCGTGCAGGATGGCGTGGCCGGTGCGGTCGGCGGCGGCGCAGGTGCGCTGCGCCTGGCCCTGGCCGAAGTGCGTGGTCATACCGCCGAACGCGCGCTGGTAGATGCGCCCGTCCTCGGTGCGCGAGAACGGCACGCCGTAGTGCTCGAGCTCGATTACCGCGCCCGGCCCCTCGCGGCACATGTACTCGATGGCGTCCTGGTCGCCGAGCCAGTCCGACCCCTTCACGGTGTCGTACATGTGCCAGCGCCAGTCGTCCTCGCCCATGTTGCCGAGCGCCGCCGAGATGCCGCCTTGGGCTGCCACGGTGTGGGAGCGCGTCGGGAATACCTTGGTGATGTTGGCGGTGCGTAAGCCCGCCTCGGCGAGGCCCATCGTGGCGCGCAGGCCCGCGCCGCCGGCGCCCACGACCACGGCGTCGTAGGCGTGATCCTGGATCGTGTAGGCGGCCACTAGAGGGCCAGCTTCAGCACGGCGAAGGCCGACACGGCGGCGATGACCGCAGCGCCGAACAGGTTGGCCATGCGCGAGGCGATCTTGAGGCCTTCGCTGTGCACGTAGTCGTCGATAACCACGTCGGCGCCGATCTTGAAGTGGTAGAGCGCGGTGCCGATGGCGAGCGTGAGGCCGACGGCGTTCAACGGACGCGCGACCCACGCCGAGAAGTGTGCGTGGTCGGCGCCGGTCATGGCGACGAGCGCGCCGCCGAGCCACACCGAAAGTGGAATGAGCGCGACCGCGGTGACGCGTTGCAGCCACCAATGCTGCGTTCCCGCGCGCGCGCTGCCCAATCCGCGCGCGGCTCCCACCGGCGAGCGCAGCGTCATGTCGCGCCCTTCCTGGCGCGCCCCGTCATAGCGCGCCCCGCGCTGCGTAGCCCGCCATCCACGCCAGCAGCGTCAGGGCGATCGCCGCCATCAGCGAGATCCAGCCCGACGCGTGCGCCGTGCGCAGCGAATAGCCGAAGCCGAAATCCCAGGCGAGGTGCCGAATGCCGTTGCACAGGTGATAGAACAGGCTGAAGGTGAACCCGAGCACGACGAAGCGTCCCGGGATCGATCCGGTGAAGGCGCGCACGCTGGCGAAGGCATCCGGACCCGTCGCCGCCGCCGCCAGCCACCATGTCAGCAGCACGAGGCCCGCGCCGAGCCCGAGACCGGTGAGCCGGTGCAGGATGGACAGCGCCATCGTCCACTGGAAGCGGTAGACGGACAGATGCGGAGATAACGGCCGCTGCGGCGTGACCATGGCGGGGAGATTAGCGGACCTCGGTGGCCAGCAGCACCTTATAGCGCGGCGTCTCCGCCAGCACCTGGCGAGCGGCAAAGTGCGCATCCAGGGTGCGCTCGTAGGCCATTTGCCGGTTGGCCACCAGCACCAGGCCGCCGCCCGGCTTGAGCGCCCGGGCCGCGGCGACCAGCACCGCGCGGCCCAAGTCCGGCTCGGCGCCGACGCCAGCGTGGAACGGCGGGTTGGTGACGATCCAATCGTAGGGGCCCGCCCCGCCCTCCGTGGCGAGGTCGCGCCACAGGAACCTCGCACGTGGATCGGCCACGTTGGCCTTGGCGGCCTCGAGGGCACTCCACTCGGCGTCGATCAGGTCGAGACTCGCCACGGCGTGGCGGCGCCGCAGCACCTCGGCGGCGAGGTAACCCCACCCGCAGCCGAAGTCGGCGACGCGGCCGGCCAGCTCGTCCGGCAGGTGATCGGCCAGCAGCTGCGAGCCTTCGTCGACGCGGTCCCAGGCGAAGACGCCGGGCGCCGCGACGTGTCCGTCGGGCGCCACCCTTCGCAGCGCGCCCTCTGCCTGCCAGTCCGCCAACACCGGCGGCAGCGCCTCGGGCCGCCGCAGCCAGAATGCGCGCTGGTGCGCGGCGAAGCGCTGACCCTCCAGCGCGATGGTGGCGCCGACTCGTTTCTGCACGCTCAGCGCGCCGGCGTCGCGGGCGCCCGCGCATGCCAGCACGCCGCCCGGCGCCACCATGGCAGCCGCGCGTGCGACGGCGGCAAGCGCGGCTGCCTTGTGCTTGGTGAGCAGCACCAGGCCCGCGTCGAACGCGCCGCCGGCCTGCACGCGCACGTCGCAGCTCAGGCGCGCCAGAGCGTCGTGACGTCCCTTGTGGGTCTGCTCGCACACCAGCGCGCGGCGCCACTCGGCGTCGAGTGCAGGACTGGCGACGGCATTCAGGAACACGCCGCGGCCCGGCCCCGGCCGCGGCAAGCCGGCCGCCGCGAACGTCTCGAGCAGGACGCGCGTGCCGGCCGCGGCTTCGGCGTCGCTCACCTCACGAAGCGGGCACCGCCGCGCGCCGCGGCGCGACGAAGAACAGCACCGCCCACGACGCGCCGATCGACACCGCTCCCATCACGAACGGCGTGTGGATGTCGAACACCGCCGAGCCGAGGCCGCCGATCGCCGGCGCCAGCGCGCTGCCCAGCGCCATCAGCGAGCCGTTGATGCCGAGCGCCACGCCTTGCCGTTCGGCGGGCACCGCGCGGCTGATGATCGCCGTCATGTTCGCCATGGTCAGGCCCTGGGGAATGGCGGTGAGGGGGATCATCATCATCACCATCCACACGCTCGGCAGGAACGAGAACGTCGCCATGCTGAACGCCACCATCAGCATCGAGACGCGCACGATGGCGCGCTCGCTGTAGCGCGGCGTCAGCAGGCGCAGCACGACGAGTTGGGCGAACGAGACGCACACGCCGACCGCGGCGAACGCCATGCCCACTTGTGCCGCGCTGAACCCAAGCTCGTTGACCAGGAACACACCGTAGAACGGCGGCAGGAATCCGAAGCCCAGCAGGTAGAGGAACGACGCGAGGTAGAGCGGCCGTATGTGCGCGTCCTCGAGCGCGGCACGGATGTTGCGCGCGCTTCGCCACAAGGTGAACGGCTGGCGCACCACGTGCTGCGGGTTGGTCTCGGGCAGGAACACGGCCAGGAACGCCACGTTCAGGAGGCCGAGCGCGCTCGCCACCCAGAACGGCATGGCGGGGTCCGCCGACACGCCGGCGATCCAACCCGCCAGCAGCGGCCCCAGGATGAAGCCGATGCCGAACGCCGCGCCGATCAGGCCGAAGCTCTTGGCGCGGTCCTTCGGCGCGGTGACGTCGGCGATGGTCGCCTGGGCAATGGCGGTGTTGCCGGCGGCGATGCCGGCAATCGCGCGCGCGAACAGCAGCAGGCCGAGCGAGCCCAACTCGACGCCGATGCCGAACAGGATGTGGCTCGCCCCCAGCACCCCGACGCCGGTCAGCAGCAGGCGCTTGCGTCCGTAGAGGTCGGAAAGCTGGCCGAGAATCGGCGCCGCCAGGAACTGGGTGACGCCCCACAGCGCCGTCACCGCGCCGGCCATCAGGAACTGCATGCCCTTCGAATAGCCGTCGAGCACGAACGACGGCGACGACGGGTCGGTGAACAGCACCGGAATAATGGGGAACACCATGCCGAAGCCGATCATGTCGATCAGCAGCGTGGCGAAGAGGACCGGCAGCACGCGTGGCTGGGGATTCAACGAAATCTCCGGGGGAATTTGGGCGGTGGGCTGACGGGAACCTGATGCCGGTGTGGTCGCGGGTCAAGCCGTTCGGCTAGCTTGGCAATCGGCCGATCCCCGGCAGGAACCGCCCCACGCGCGCGGCATAGGCGCGGAACTCCTCGCCATACGTGCGCGTCAGGTATTTCTCCTCGAGCAATACTTGCTGGCGGAAGCCGATCAGCACCCCGATCCACAGCAGCAGCGACAGCATGGTGGGCAGCAGCAGGGCATAGCCGGCAATCGTCACGAAGATGCCGAGGTAGATCGGGTTGCGCGTGTAGCGGTAGAGCCCGCCGGTGACGAGTCCCGGCTTGGCGTGCTCGTCGATGCCCATGCGCCACGAACGCCCGAGGTCGAGCTGCGAGGCGATCAGCAATGCGATGCCGCCGAACTGCAACGCGGCGCCGGACAGGTTCGTTGCCGCGTTCGGTGCGAACAGCAGGGCGAGCGGCTCCTTGCGAAATGCGTAGGTGAGCGCTTGGCCGCCGAACAGGAACGCCGCGCCGACGCCGATGGCGTCGCGCGCCTTCTGCCTCCAGTCGCCCGAGCGCAGGAACAGCACGCTGGTGCCGCCATAGCGCCGCCGGTGCAGCCACGGCCGCCACACCAGCACGCCGATCAGCGCGAGACAGCCGAGGAGCGGAAGCCAGCGCATCCCACCAGCATACCCCCTCCCGCCCCGCGGGAGAGGGCAGGGTGAGGGTGTCCGAAGACTCCTCGTCCTGAGCCCGTCGAAGGACGAGAGCAAATTACGTTCTCAGGCCGCAAAAGTACCTGAGCCATTGGCACCGAACCGCGAGCGCAAGGGAACGCTTCAATTGCTAGAGGAGTGGCTTGCGCTGAACTTCAACGCGGCTAGCGACGCTCAGTCGGGGCAGATTGCGGACGCGGTGAAGGCGCTGAGGGCCATCCGAAAAGCGCGCATAAGCCAGCTCATAAAGCGCCGAGCAACGATGATGAATTCGATGAACGATATGTCGTGGCAGCAACGCGAAATGATGTCGTCATCGTACGGCGCGGTCGCAAACGCTCCGTGCGCTAATTGGACGTCACCCGAAGGCGAGCAAAGTCAGAGTGGATCGCCGGCTGTACGAGGGACCAATCTGGGTGTACTAGCGATGGACGCGAGATTGCGTCCATCGCTATTGCTCGATGTTTTTACGCCGCCCGCTTCAAGAGCTTGCGGTTCACCAACAGCTCGGCGATCTGCACGGCGTTAAGCGCCGCGCCCTTGCGCAGGTTGTCGGCGACGACCCACAGGCTGAGGCCGTTCTCCACGGTCGCGTCCTCGCGGATGCGGGAGACGAACGTCGCGCTCTCGCCGGCCGCGTCCACCGGCGTCACGTAGCCGCCCGGCTCGCGCTCGTCCACCACCAGCACGCCCGGAGATTCGCGCAGGATGCCGCGCGCCTCGGCCGCGCTGATCGGCCGCTCGAACTCCACGTTCACCGCCTCGGCGTGGCTGATGAAGGTCGGCACGCGCACGCACGTCGCGCTCACCTTGATGGCGGGGTCGAGGATCTTCTTGGTTTCGACCACCATCTTCCACTCTTCCTTGGTGGAGCCGTCGTCGAGGAACTTGTCGATCTGCGGGATCACGTTGAAGGCGATCTGCTTGGCGAACTTCTTCGGCTCGATCGGGTCGTGCACGAAGACTCCCTTGGTCTGGTGGAACAGCTCCTCCATGGCGTCGTTGCCGGCGCCCGACGTGGACTGATATGTCGCCACCACCACGCGCTTGATCTTCGCCTTGTCGTGCAGCGGCTTCAGCGCCACCACCATCTGGATGGTCGAGCAGTTGGGGTTGGCGATGATGCCCTTCTTGGTCCAGCCCTTCACCGCGTCCGGATTCACCTCGGGCACCACCAGCGGGATGTCGGGGTCCATGCGGAAGTGAGAGGTGTTGTCGATGACGACGCAACCGGCGGCAGCCGCGCGCGGCGCGTGCACCGCGCTGACCGACGCGCCCGGGCTGAACAGACCGATGTCCCAGCCCCTGAAATCGAAGTCGTCGAGCGCCTTCACCTTCAGGGTCGTGTCGCCGAACGAGACCTCCTTGCCCACCGAACGCGACGAGGCCACCGCGGCGACTTCCGCCACGTCGAACTTGCGCTCGTCCAGCACGTTCAGCATCTCGCGGCCCACGTTGCCCGTGGCGCCGACCACCGCTACCCGGTAACCCATGATCTAGACTCCTGCCTTCTGCTTGGCGGCGCCTGTCTTGCCGCGCGCCAGAGCGTCCAATTCCGTGACCACCGCCTCGCCCATCTCCTTGGTCGAGACCAGCCGTTTTCCCGGCTGCAGGATGTCCCTAGTTCGTGCGCCGGCGTCCAAGACGTTGCCCACCGCGCGCTCGACGAGGTCGGCGTCGTCACTTCTGTCGAACGAATAACGCAGCATCATGGCGAAGGAGAGAATCGTCGCGAGCGGATTGGCGACGCCCCTGCCGGCAATATCGGGAGCGCTGCCGTGGATCGGCTCGTACAGGGCGTGCATCTTGCCGTTCGCCTGGCGTGCGCCGAGCGAGGCGCTCGGCAGCATGCCGAGCGAGCCGGTCAGCATCGACGCCTCGTCCGACAGCACGTCGCCGAACAGGTTGTCGGTCACGATGACGTCGAACTGCTTGGGATTGCGCACCAGCTGCATGGCGCAGTTGTCGGCGTACATATGGCTGAGCGCCACGTCCTTGTACTCGGCGGCGTGCAGCTTGGTGATCTCCTCGCGCCACAAGAGGCCCGACTCCATGACGTTGGCCTTCTCGACCGAGCACACCCGCCGGCTGCGCTTGCGCGCAATGTCGAACGCCACGCGCCCCACGCGGTGGATCTCCGCCGTCGTGTAGACCTGGGTGTTTACGCCGCGGCGCTGCCCGTTGCCGATGTCGGCGATGCCGCGCGGCTCGCCGAAGTACACGCCGCCGGTCAGCTCCCGCACGATCAGGATGTCCAGCCCGGCCACCACCTCGTGCTTCAGCGTCGAGGCTTCCGCCAGCGCCGGAAACACCGTCGCCGGCCGCAGATTGGCGAACAGGTCCATGTCCTTGCGCAGGCGCAGAAGCCCGCGCTCGGGCCTCACCTGGAAGTCGAGGTTGTCCCACTTCGGTCCGCCGACCGCGCCGAGCAGCACGGCGTCGGCGTCCATCGCCTGGCGCATAGTGGCGTCGGTCAGCGGCGTGCCGTGCGCGTCGTAGGAGACGCCGCCCACCAGCCCGTCGGCGAAGCTGAGCCGGAAGCCGCGATGGCCTCCGATCCACTCGGCGACGCGCCGCGTCTCCGCCATCACTTCGGGGCCGATGCCGTCCCCGGGCAGGCAAAGGACGCGCGCTGGCGTCGCCATGGCGCTCATGACGCGGCGGGTGCCGCCGCCGCGGGCGCCGCCGCCTCGGCCTTGGGCGCGGAGTAGAGCCACGGCTGCGTCTTGCGCTGCTCGTCCTCGAATTTGTCGATGTCGGCCGTCTTCTCCAGCGTCAGGCCGATGTCGTCGAGGCCGTTGAGCAGGCAATGGCGCCCGAAGTCGTCGATCGGGAACGGCACCGGGGCGCCGTTCGGGCGGATCACCCGCCGGCGCTCGAGGTCGATGGTGAACTCCTTGCCGTCCTGCGCCTCGCGCGTCATCTCCTGGACGTCGCGCTCGCCCATGACGATCGGCAACATGCCGTTCTTCAGGCAGTTGTTGAAGAAGATGTCGGCGAACGACGGCGCGATGATGGCGCGGATGCCGAAGTCGAGCAGCGCCCACGGCGCGTGCTCACGGCTCGAGCCGCAGCCGAAGTTGGCGCCGGCGATGAGGATCTTCGCGTCCTTGAACGGCATACGGTTCAGGATGAAGGCGAAGTCGAGCTTGCCGTCCGGCTTGTAGCGCATCTCGGCGAACAGGGCCTTGCCCAGGCCCGTGCGCTTGATGGTCTTCAGGTACTGCTTGGGGATGATCATGTCGGTGTCGACATTGACCATCGGCAGCGGCGCCGCGATGCCCGTGAGCGTCGTGAACTTCTCCATGGCGCTCTCCTAAGCCTTGAACAGGCGCACGTCGGCGAGCCGGCCGGTGATCGCCGCGGCCGCCGCCATCGCCGGCGACAGCAGGTGCGTGCGGCCGCCGCGGCCCTGGCGGCCCTCGAAGTTGCGATTCGAGGTGGACGCGCAGCGCTCACCCGGCTGCAGGCGGTCGGCGTTCATGGCCAGGCACATGGAGCAGCCCGGCTCGCGCCACTCGAAGCCGGCGTCGGTGAAGATCTTCGACAGGCCCTCCTTCTCGGCCTGCTGCTTCACCAGGCCGGAGCCTGGCACCACCATCGCCTGCACCGTGGGCGCCACGTGCTTGCCCTTCACGATCACGGCGGCGGCGCGCAAATCCTCGATGCGCGCGTTGGTGCAGCTGCCGATGAACACCCGATCGATGGCGATGTCGGTCATCGCCGTGCCGGCCTTCAGGCCCATGTAGTCGAGCGAGCGCTGCAGCTTGGCGCGGCGCTGCGGGTCGCGCTCGTTGGCGGGGTCGGGCACGCGGCCGGTGATCGCCACGACCTCTTCCGGGCTGGTGCCCCACGTCACCTGCGGCGCGATGTCGGCGGCCCTGATCACCACCTCGCGCTCGTAGGTCGCGTCGAAGTCGGAGGGGAGGGTGCGCCAGTACGCGGCGGCCGCCTCGAAGGCGGCGCCCTTGGGCGCCATCGGCCGGCCCTTGAGATAGGCGATGGTCTTCTCGTCGGGCGCGATCAGGCCGGCGCGCGCGCCCGCCTCGATCGACATGTTGCAGATCGTCATGCGCCCTTCCATCGACAGCTCGCGGATGGCGCGCCCCGCGTACTCGATGACGTAGCCGGTGCCGCCCGCCGTGCCGATCTTGCCGATGACGGCGAGCACGATGTCCTTCGCCGTCACGCCCGGGCCGATCATGCCCTCGATGGTGACGCGCATGCTTTTGGGCTTCTTCTGCACCAGCGTCTGCGTCGCCAGCACGTGCTCGACCTCGGACGTGCCGATGCCAAAGGCGAGCGCGCCGAACGCGCCGTGCGTGCTTGTGTGCGAATCGCCGCACACGATGGTCATGCCCGGCTGCGTCATGCCCTGCTCGGGGCCGACGATGTGGACGATGCCCTGGCGGATGTCGGCCATCGAGAAGTACTCGATGCCGAACTCGCTCGTGTTGTGCTCGAGCGTCTCGACCTGAGTGCGCGACTCCGGGTCGGCGATGCCCGCCGCACGGTTGGTCGTCGGCACGTTGTGGTCGGCGACGGCGAGCGTGGCTTCCGGACGGCGCACCTTGCGCCCGGCCAGGCGCAGGCCTTCGAATGCCTGCGGGCTGGTCACCTCGTGGACGAGGTGGCGGTCGATATAGAGAGTCGTCGTGCCGTCCGCCGCCGTGTGGACGACGTGGCTGTCCCAGATCTTCTCGAACAGGGTACGCGGGTCAGACATGGTGTTCGGTCCGTGCCTCTAGTGTCCTTGGCCCCGCCAGGGGCCAGAGGGCCCAATGGCCGGCTGGCAGTCTGACGGTGTGGAAACTACGCCGAGGGTGGGGCCTCGCCCTCCTGGCGAGTGTCGGTCTTCTCGCGAATGCGCGCGCGCTTACCGGACAGGCCGCGAAGGTAATAGAGCTTGGCGCGGCGAACGTCGCCGTGGCGCACCACCTCGATCGAGGCGACGTTCGGCGAATAGAGCGGGAAGATGCGCTCCACGCCCTCGCCGTAGGAAATCTTGCGCACGGTGAACGAGGAGTGCAGGCCGCGGTTCTTCTTGGCGATGCACACGCCCTCGAACGCCTGGACGCGCTCACGTTCGCCTTCGACCACGCGCACGTTCACGCGCAGCGTGTCGCCGGGGTTGAACTCGGGCACGGGCCGCGCTGCGTTCAGCTTCTCGGCTTGCTTGCGGTCGAATTCTTCCAGGAGGTTCATGACACCGACTTCCTAATTCCGTTCCACGTTCTTGGTTCCGGCTTGGAACGCCTGCCACAAGTCGGGGCGGCGCTCGGCCGTGACCTCTTCCGCTTTCGCGCGCCGCCACTTGGCGACTTCCGCATGGTTGCCGGACGTCAACACGTCCGGCACCTCGCGGCCTTCCCAGACTCTCGGCCGCGTGTAGTGCGGATACTCCAAGAGCCCAGCCTCAAAACTCTCCTCGACCGGCGACGCGTCGTGTCCCATCACCCCCGGCAGCAGCCGCACCGTCGCATCCAACAGGGCGATGGCCGCCGGCTCGCCGCCCGACAACACGAAGTCGCCGAGGCTCACCTCCTGGATGGCGCGGGCCTCGAGCACGCGTTCGTCGACGCCCTCGAACCTGCCGCACACCAGGGTGACGCCCGGCCCCTTCGCCAAATCCCGCGCCACGGCCTGGTCCAAGCGCCGGCCACGTGGCGAAAGATAGATCGTCGGGCCCGCCGACGTTTGCCGCACCGCATCGACTGCCGCCGCCAGCACGTCCGCCCGCAGGACCATGCCGGGGCCGCCGCCATAGGGGGCGTCGTCAACGGTGGCGTGTTTATCGCTCGCAAACTCCCGAATGTCTACCGTTTCCAAGGCCCAAACCCCGGCCTTCAGCGCCGTCCCGGCCAGGGAAAAACCCAGCGGCCCCGGGAACATGGCGGGGAACAGGGTCAACACAGTGGCCTTCCACGCCTCAGCCATCGGCCGCGTCCTGATCCTCGGGCTTGGCCGCATCCAGCAGGCCCGGCGGCGGATCGACCACCAGCCGCCCGCCCTTCATGTCCACCTCGGGCACGATCGCCTTGGTGAAGGGCACCAGGACCGTGTCGGCCTTTCCGGCGACCGCAATCTCCAGCAGGTCGCCGGCGCCGAAGTTCTGCACCGCCACCACGCGTCCCAGCGCGAAGCCGTCCGTCCGCTCGGCGGCGAGGCCGATCAGGTCGGCGTGGTAGTACGCCTCCTTCTCGCGGAGCTTCGGCAGGCGCGCGCGCGACACGTACAGCCGCTTGCCTTTGAGCGCCTCGGCGGCGTCGCGGTCGGTCACGTCGGCGAAGCGCACCAGCAGTCCCTTCGGACCCATGCGCGCCTCCTCGATGGCGAACGCCGTCGCGCCGGACTCGTCCTCGAGCTCGCCGTAGGCGACGAACTCGTCCGCCGCCTCGGTGTAGGTCTCGATGCCGACCCAGCCTTGCACGCCGTGCGCCGCGACGACGCGGCCGAGGCAGACGCGCTTGGCGTCCGCTGCGGGCCGCGACTCCCGCTTCGACCGCGCCGCCAACACCTAGCCCTGCGCCGGCGCGTCGGGCGAAGGCCCGCCTGCTGGCGTGACGGCGGGAGCGGGCGCCGCGGCAGCCTCCGCGGCGGCCTTGGCCTTCTCTTCCTTCGCCTTCAGGCGCTCCTGCGCCTTGGTCTTCGGCTTCGCCTTCTCGGGGTTGTTGCGGCGCTCCGGCACCGGCCGGATCTTGGCCGCGCCCAGGAAGCGCGCGACGCGCTCCGACGGCACCGCGCCATTCTTCAGCCAGAACTCGATGCGCTCGACGTTGAGGGTCACGCGCTTCGGGTCGTCCTTCTTCAGGCGCGGATCGTACGTGCCGAGCTTTTCGAGGAACTTGCCGTCGCGCGAGGAGCGCTTGTCGGCGGCGACGATGCGGAAGTGCGGCTGTTTCTTGGCGCCCGCACGCGCCATGCGAATCACGACTGCCATTGTGGTGTTGCTCTCCTCGTTGAAGTCCTAGCGTCCAAACCCCGGCGGCAAGCCGCCGCCCATTCCACCCATTCCACCGGGCCCGCCCATGCCGGCGAGCATGCGCGCCATGCCCTTCTTGCCCAGCTTGCCGACCTTCTTGAACATGTCGGCCATCGTGCGGTGCTGCTTCAAAAGCTTGTTCACGTCGGCGACCTTGGTGCCCGAGCCGGAGGCGATGCGCTGGCGGCGGCGCGCGTTCAGGATCTGCACCTTGCGGCGCTCCTCGGCCGTCATCGACAGGATGATCGCCTCCTGGCGCGCGATCATCTTGTCGTCGACGCGGTTGGCCGCCATCGCCGCCTTCATCTGGCCGACGCCCGGCAGCATCGCCATCAGGCCTTCCATGCCGCCCATCTTGCGCATCTGGCGCAGCTGGCTCAGCAGGTCGTTCATGTCGAAGCCGCCGGCCATCACCTTGGCTTCGAGCTTCGCCGCCTCTTCCTGGTCGATGGTCTCCTTGGCCTTCTCGACTAGGCTGACGACGTCGCCCATGCCGAGGATGCGGCTTGCGATGCGGTCGGGGTGGAACGGCTCGATCGCGTCCACCTTCTCGCCCGTGCCAATCAGCTTGATCGGCGCGCCCGCCGTCTGGCGCATGGACAGCGCGGCGCCGCCGCGCGCGTCGCCGTCGATGCGCGTCAGCACGATGCCGGTGATGTTCAGGCCTTCCTTGAAGGCCTTGGCGGTGTTGACCGCGTCCTGGCCGGTGAGCGCGTCGGCGACCAGCAGCACTTCGGCCGGCCGCACGGCGTCCCTCACCGCGGCGGCCTCGCGCATCATCGCCTCGTCGATGGTGAGACGGCCGGCGGTGTCGAGCAGCACCACGTCCATGCCGCGCAGCTTGGCTGCGTTCATGGCGCGTCGGGCGATGTCCAGCGGCTGCTGGCCCTCGATGACCGGCAACGTCGCCACGCCCGTCTGCTCGCCGAGCACCCGCAGCTGCTCCTGCGCGGCGGGGCGATAGACGTCGAGCGACGCCATCAGCACCTTGCGCTTGTCCTGCTTCTCCAGCCGCAGGCCAAGCTTGGCGGTGGTCGTCGTCTTGCCCGAGCCCTGCAGGCCGACCATCAGCACCGGCACCGGCGGCTCGGCGGCGAGGTTGATGTGCGCCGTCTCGGAGCCCAGCATCGCCACCAGCTCGTCGTAGACGATCTTGATGACGAGCTGGCCGGGCGTGACCGACTTGATGACGTCCTGGCCGACCGCCTTCGTGCGCACGTGGGCGACGAAGTCCTTCACGACCGGCAGCGCCACGTCCGCTTCCAGCAGCGCGACGCGGACTTCTCGCAGGGCTGCGTCGACGTCCGCCTCGGTCAGCGCACCGCGGCCGCGCAGCTTCTCGAAGACCTGGCCGAGCCGTGTGGTTAGGTTCTCGAACATCCCTATCCGCAAACGAGACTAGCGCCGGTGCGCGAAACCTCGCGGACCGGCGGACGCCTGGGCCATCCCTGGCGCTTCGTGGGTTCAACAGACCCGGATTCCGCGCTTGCAGCGCGCGGCCAAAAACAGGCCGGGAACCTAGGGCCCGGAGCGCCCTTTGTCCAGGGCGGGCGGTTCAGGCCGCAAGCACGCTCAGGGCCCGCGTCAGCCCCGCCGCCGCATGCGGTCCGGCCCGCGTGCCGGCGTCGGGGATCATGGAGCCGATTTCTACACCAAAACTTGTGGCCTGCGGGAGAGCGGCTTGCGCGCGGGACCAAAAATGTCCATATGTCTGGACAAATGGACGAAAGCACCGCAACCGCGGCTCTCGGTGCGCTCGCCCAGGCGACGCGCCTGGCAGCGTTCCGCACCCTGATCGAGGCGGGTCAGGGCGGGCTCGCGGCCGGAGAATTGGCCGAGACGCTCGGCACTCCGCACAACACCTTGTCCAGCCACTTGGCGATCCTCGCCCGTGCCGGCCTGGTCCGCTCGCGGCGCGAAGGCCGCTCTGTGCGCTATGCGGTCGACAGCGCCGGCGTGCGGGGGCTGCTGCGGTTCCTGGTCGGCGACTGCTGCAACGGCCGTCCCGAGATGTGCGCGCCGCTCCCCCTGATCCTCGCGCGCGGCGGTTGTTGCTGATGGTGGCGCCCCCCCCGTGCCGCCTCGTGGCCGATGCCTACGTATTCGCCCGGATGACGGCCGCTGCGGCCCTATCGATATTGGTTGGATCGCGGCCGGCCATTCGCCCCATGGCTTTCTGCGCGTGCCGGAGGTGCGCGCCCGATGACGGATCTTGCGCCCTTTGCGCCTCGTGCAGCTTGTCGCCCGCCCGAGCAACTCAATCGCGACTGCTCGTGCAAGACGCTGCGCCGCGACGAGATGCGCGCTGCGTTGGCGCGCCAGATCGGCGATGCCGCCTTACTCTCAGCAGCTCGAATCGCGCCCGCACCTGTTCGCCGACACCGCGGTATTCCTCTCGCACCTCGAGCTTGACGCGATGCTCCGCACCGTCGCGGCGATCGAGGCCGCCGCCCGCCTGCCAGCCTGCCGCGCCCAGGCGCTCGACCGCGCCGGCGCCGTCGCGCAGCAGGATTTCGGCCTGCGCGGCGCCTTCATGGGCTACGACTTCCACCTCACCCCGGCCGGCCCGCAGCTGATCGAGGTCAACACCAACGCGGGAGGCGCCTTCCTCATTGCCGCGCTGGTGCGCGCGCAACGCGTCTGCTGCGGCGAGGTGCTGGCGCCCGACGACTTCCCCCGTGACGTCGCCGCAATGTTCCGTGCAGAGTGGTGGCTGCTCGGCCGCGACACACCCCTCCGCCGCGTCGCCATCGTCGACGACTCGCCCGAGCAGCAGTACCTGTTCCCGGAGTTCCTGCTCGCCCGGCACCTGCTGCAAGGCGCCGGCATCGACGCCGTCATCGCCGATCCGTCCGAGCTCGTCTGGCGCGATGGCGTCTTATCCCTGCGCGGCGCGCCGATCGACCTCGTCTACAACCGACTCGTCGACTTCGCCTTGTCGGAGCCGTGCCATGCGGCGCTACGCGAGGCGTATCTCTCCGGTGCCATCGCCGTGACGCCCAACCCGCACGTGCACGCGTTGTTAGCCGACAAGCGCAATCTTGTCGCCCTGTCGCACATCGAGATAGTGGATCCATGCGTCTCGCCGGAGGTGGTAACGGCTCTGGAGGCCGTGCCCGAGACGGTGGAGGTGGCGGCCGCCAATGCGAGCGCGCTGTGGGAGTCGCGCAAGCACTGGTTCTTCAAGCCGGCCGGCGGTCACGGCAGCAAGGCTGTCTATCGCGGCGACAAGATCACGCGCGGCGTCTGGACGGATATCGTCGCGCCATCGGCCCGCTTGCTGCGCGACGCGGGCGGCTACGTCGCCCAAGCGTTCGCCGCGCCGAGCGAGCGCATGGTCACCGTCGACGGCGTGCCGCAAGCCCGCAAGGTCGACGTGCGCCTCTACACTTACGACGGCCGCCTACTGCTCGCCGCGGCGCGCATCTACCAGGGCCAGGCCACCAACTTCCGCACTCCCGGCGGCGGTTTCGCGCCTTTGTTCCTGGTTCCGGATCACCACGTTGTGTGTTGACAACCGACACATACCGTAGTACAGCGGCAAGGCCCGAAACCGCCCGCTCTCGGGCCAACCGGCCCCAGGCCGGGGTGAAATCCCCGCTATTACGGTGGATTCGGTTAACACGCTGGCGGGACGGAATCGCGACAAGAGGACGAGGAGCGCGCCACGTTGACGGACGCGAGGTGGCCAGCGCGACGCAGCGTGCTTTACCGGGACGGACCCACGCCCATATAACCCGCACCCATGGCCAAGCAGCCCTTCATGAAGATGCACGGGCTCGGGAACGACTTCGTCGTCCTCGACGCCCGGAGTGAGCCCCTCGACCTCGAGCCGCTCGAGGTCCAGGCGATCGCCGACCGCCACCTCGGCATCGGCTGCGATCAGGTCATCGTGCTCAAGAACACGCCCAATGCCGACGTGTTCATGCAGATCTTCAACGCCGACGGCGGCGAAGTGTCCGCCTGCGGCAACGCCTCCCGCTGCATCGCCTGGAAGGTGATGAAGGAGAAGAAGCGCGACCACGTCACCCTCGAGACCACGGCCGGCGTGCTCGACGCCTACGACGGCGGCGACGGCATGATCACCGTCGACATGGGCCCGGTGAAGACCGACTGGAAGGACATTCCCCTCTCCGAGGAGCGCGACACGCTGCACCTCGGCTTCCAGGTCGCGCAGCCGGGCGACGAGGGCAAGGTGCTGATGGGCGATCCGGTCGCCGTCAACGTCGGCAACCCGCATGTCGTGTTCATCGTCGGCATGCCCGAAGTCGTCAACCTGAGCCAGGTGGGCCCGATCATCGAGAACGCCCCACTGTTCCCCGAGCGTGCCAACGTCTCGGTCATCCAGGTGGTGGGCGAGGACGTCATCAAGGCCAAGGTGTGGGAGCGGGGTGACGGCGAAACGCAAGCGTGCGGCACCGCCGCCTGCGCCGCGCTGGTCGCCGCGCATCGCCGCGGCATGATGGGCCGCCATGGCATCGTGGTGATGCCGGGTGGTCCGTTGGGCGTCGTCTGGCGCGAAGAGGACAACCATGTCCTGCTCACCGGCCCCATCGCCACCTCCTTCGAAGGCCAGTTCGACATGCGCCGCCTGCTGATGTCGCAGCTCGAGCGCATGCGCTCGGTTGGCGAGGCCGAGGTCACGTGAGCACCGCAGCCGAAGTCATTACGTTCGGCTGCCGCCTCAACGCGCTCGAATCCGAAGTCCTGCGCAAGAACGCCGCCGCGGCCGGCCTGACCGACGCGGTCATCATCAATACCTGCGCCGTCACCGCCGAAGCCGAGCGTCAGGCGCGCCAGGCGATCCGCCGCCTGCGCCGCGAACGCCCGTCGTCGCGCATCGTCGTCACCGGCTGCGCCGCGCAGATACATGCCGACTCGTTTGCCAAGATGAGCGAAGTGGACGCGGTGCTGGGCAACCACGAGAAGATGAGCGCCGTCCACCTCCTCCCGTCCGGCGAGCGGGTGAAGGTCGCCGACATCCTCTCGGTGCGCGAGACGGCGTCGCACCTCGTCGAAGGCTTCGACAACCGCACGCGCGCGTTCGTGCAGGTGCAGAACGGCTGCGACCATCGCTGCACCTTCTGCATCATCCCCTACGGCCGCGGCAACAGCCGCAGCGTGCCAATGGGCGCGGTCGTCGAGCAGGTGCGCACGCTGGTCGCCTCCGGTTACCGCGAAGTCGTGCTGACCGGCGTCGATGTCACGTCCTATGGCGGCGATCTGCCGGGTGCGCCGGCGCTCGGCCAGCTCGCCCGCCGCCTGCTCGCCGCGGTGCCCGAGCTCGAGCGCCTGCGTCTCACCTCCCTCGACCCCGCCGAGATGGATCGCGACCTCTGGTCGCTGCTCGCCGACGAGCCGCGTCTCATGCCGCATCTGCATCTCAGCCTGCAGGCCGGCGACGACCTCATCCTGAAGCGCATGAAGCGGCGCCACTCGCGCGCTGACGCGGTGGCGGTGGCCAGGCGTGCGCGCGAGCTGCGTCCCGACGTGTCGCTGGGCGCCGATCTCATCGCCGGCTTCCCGACCGAGGACGACGCGGCATTCGCCAACACGCTGGCACTGGTCGAGGACTGCGGCCTCGCCTTTCTGCACGTGTTTCCGTTCTCGGCGCGCGAGGACACGCCCGCGGCACGCATGCCGCAGGTGCCGGTGCGCCTGCGCAAGGAGCGCGCCGCGCGCCTGCGCGCCGCCGGCGATGCCGCGCTCGCCGCGCACCTGGACAAGCAGGTCGGCCGCCGCGTGCGCGTGCTGGTCGAGACGGACAACGAGGGCCGCGCCGAGGACTACGCGCGCGTGTCGCTCGACGGCACGGCGTCGTCCGGTGCCGTGGTGGCTGCGCACGTACGTGCGGCCGAGGCGGGGAGACTGATCGCTACGCCCGTCGCATGAGTTGGTTCGGCCGACTCAAGGAGGGGCTTAGCCGCTCGGCCGGGGCGCTCGGCCAGGGCCTTGCCAGCGTCTTCGGCAGCGCGCGCTTCGACGCCGCGACCCTGCACGATCTCGAGGAGCTGCTCATTGCCTCCGACCTCGGCGTCAAGGCGTCGGGTCAGATCGCGGCGAAGCTCGGCGAGAAGCGCTGGGGACCGCGGGTGCCGGCGGCCGAGGCGCGCGCCGCGCTGGCCGACGCCATCGCCGGCATCCTGCAGCCGGCCGAGCAGCCTCTCGATGTCTCATCCGCCAAGCCGTTCGTCATCCTCGTCGTCGGCGTGAACGGCACCGGCAAGACCACCACCATCGGTAAGCTTTCCGCCCGATTGCGCGGCGAGGGCAGGAGCGTGCTGCTGGTCGCAGGAGACACCTTCCGTGCCGCGGCCATCGAGCAGCTCAAAGCGTGGAGTGAGCGCTCGGGCGCCCCCATTCTCGCGCGCGACGCCGGCGCCGACGCCGCCGGGCTCGCCTTCGATGCGGTGGCGCAGGCCAAGGCCCAAGGCCACGACGTCGTGCTCATCGACACCGCCGGCCGCCTGCAGAACAAGGCCAACCTGATGGCCGAGCTCGCCAAGATCGTGCGCGTGTTGAAGAAGGTGGATGCGACGGCGCCGCACGCCGTGCTGCTCGTCCTCGACGCGACCACCGGCCAGAACGCGCGCGCCCAGGTGGCGGCGTTCAAGGAATTGGTGCAAGTGTCCGGCCTCATCATGACCAAGCTCGACGGCACGGCGCGCGGCGGCATGCTGGTGGCGCTCGCCGACGAGTTCGGACTGCCCATCCACTACGTCGGCGTCGGCGAGCGCATCGAGGACCTGCAGCCCTTCGACGCCCAGGCCTTCTCCCGGGCCCTGGTGGGACTCGAGACATGAGCCGCGCCGCCGCCGCCGCGGTCGTGCCGCTGCTGCTCGCCGCCAGTACGCCGAGCCCTTCATTGTGCCGCCCCGCCAAGCAACGGCGCGCAACACCGCGTGTCCGAACCCGGACACGCGCAACACCGGCACCATCACGCCGGAACGTGCCTTCGTCTCTGTCCGGCGGCGTGCGTTGCCGCGACCACATCGAGCGCATGGTGATCGGCGACCGGGAGGGGGCGGTGCTCAGCTCCGCTTGTCAGTCCGCCGACGGCACGCGGCGCACCGTGGTCATCAGCAACCTCCACTAGCTGCCGCGCCAAAGCGCGTGTCCCGCGCGACCCTGCCGGCGAGCCACTCCCCGCGTGGCTCGCCGGCGAGGCGTTCGGGTTTTGCGGTCCCAAGCTTTGACGCGGCCGATGTCACAGCAAGATGCGGATGCTCGGCATTGCTCCGGCGATTGGAGCGCCCTCCCGCCCGCGCCGGCCGCGCCCATGGCTCCCACGCCCGCCACTCCGGGCTGACCCGCCCCCTCCAGCGAGCGTGAGGGTTGCTGCCTCGAGCTGGATACCTCGAAAAGGCACCTCCTTGCCCCCGATGGCCAAGCTCAAGCGTGAGCGCGCGGGCCTAGGTTCCTCCCCAACTCGCGACGGCACGTCGACTGCGCCGTTGCCCAGCAAGGAGACTGGAAATAATGCAAGTCATTCGGATTTCGTCGCGCGCCTCGATCATCGCCGCCGCCGTGATCGCCGCCACGAGCCTCGGCGCCTGCGCCAACTCCAACCAGTTCTTCCCGACCTCGCCTGCGGCGCTGGAGAACCAGTTCACCCGCGCCGACGCACGGCTGGCCGCAGCCACCCTCGTCGCGGCGCTGAGGTCCGGCTCGATGAGCGGCCGCGACTGGCGCAACCAGCAGAACGGTCACTTCGGCACCATCACCCCGGTGCGCAACTTCACCAGCGAAGCCGGCCTGAAGTGCGTCGAGTACCGCGATACCTTCACCATCGGCCAGCAGACGGCCATCGCGGTCAACACTGCCTGCCAGGGCACCGACGGCATCTGGTCGAACCTCAGCGCCCAGGGCCGCTGGCAGCGCATCGGCTAGCTTCGCGTAGTCCGCACTCTCCTGACCCGGCGGCTCGCTTTGACTTGAGCCGCCGGGCACCCCGCAGTACCGCCACAAGAAAAACGCGTCCGTTGTTCGGACGCGTTTCTTTCCTATGCGCCCAGATTCCGATTGCATTCGGCCCTCGGACGTACAAAATAGCGGGCGTGCCGAGGGTGGTGCCTACCATCCCTGGTGCCGGACCGGCGGAGACCGGTGGGGGTCACCTCAATCAGGGCTGCCCGGTTCGTGCCGCAAATCAGCCGCTTAGGGAGTCATCTCGATGGCCAAGACGCCCAGCAGGGGTGCGGGAAAGCCCGCGCCGAAGCCCGCCGGTAAGCCGGCGGGGAAGCCGACCAAGAAGTAAGCTCGCGCGAGCGAGAGGGAGCGGGCGCCGGTGTTACCGGCGCCCGCTTCCGTTCGGCTGGCACTCTATACTTGAGAACTCAAGTAATCGATTTGCCGGGCACGCTCACCGTCGTTCCCACTGCCAGGCCGTATTGGCGGTCGGCACGGCCGCAATTGACGGCGATCTCGACCAGTCCATTGGCGTTCTCGTACCAGAAGCCGCTTCCCTTCGGCACGTCTGCAAAGGTCCTGGCGCGGGCGAGCGAGTACTTGCCGACGGCGAGGGTGTCCTCCTCGCCGAGCGCCGCGGCGCGGATCCCCGTCATCGCGTTGCCGAAGCGGTCGATGTAGACGACGCGAGGCAGATCGTCGGGCCAACCCGGCTGGACGCGCGTGGCCGGATCGCGCTGCAGCCCGGGCGGCGCCTCCCCCCGCGCCAGGCGTGCCGCCACCGGTGCGAACAGGTCGCGGCCATGGAAGCTCGCCGACAGGTCCGCCGGCGCCCACGTGATGTCCCACCAGTCGAGGCCGGCGGCGCGCTTGGCGACGACGTTGAACAGGCCGTTGTCGGGTCCGACGAACCATTGGCCATCGGCGCGCACGATGGCCGGCCGTCGGCCAGGGTCGCCGACCCCGGGATCCACCACGCACAGGAACACCGTGTCCTTGGCGAATGCCTTGCGGAAGGCGGCGAGCAGGTACGCCGATGCCTCGGGGTCGAAGGCGGGAGCATCGGCGAACAGGTCGAACACCAGGGTTCCCGGGGCTGCCCGGGCCAGCACGGCCTTCATTTGGCCGACATAGGGCCCTTCGAGGCCGAAGTCGGTGAAAAGCACGATGGATCGCATCCGCCGGGTGACCTCCCCTCCCGCAACCCAGGAGAGAGCGAGCTACACCGGGAGGCCGCCGATTGGCTAGAGTCGTCGCGTTCGCAGAAGCGCGTTCCCCGACGCGCAGCTCACCTGACGGAGGGAGGGCCCGATGAAGTATGTGCTCCTCGGCAAGCTCAATCCGGAGTGGTTCACGCGTTCCAACCAGCGCATCGAGGCGGCCAAGCGCAAGCTCGGAACTCTCGGCATCAAGCTAGAGAGCTTCTACTACACGCAGGGCGCCTACGACTTCGTCGACGTCGTCGACGCCGCCGACGCGGAGGCGATGCTGGCGTTCTCGTTGTGGTATGCCCAGCAGGGCTACGGCAGCATCACCACCATGCCGGCATTCACTTCGGCCGACATGGAACACGCGCTCAACAAGATGAAAGGCTGAACGTGTCGCAGGCTTCCCCGTCCGCCGCCGGCGCCCAACGACCGGCGCAGCATCCACTTGTGCGCGTGCTGGTCGAGCTCGGCCCGCTGGTCGTGTTCTTCTTCGCCAACTCGCGCTGGGGGATCTTCGTCGGCACGACCGCCTTCATGGCGGCCATCGTCGCCTCGTTCGTCGCCTCGCTCATCATCGAGCGCCGCGTCCCCGTCATGCCGCTGGTGACGGCCGTCGTCGTGCTGGTGTTCGGTGGACTGACCTTGACCCTGCAGAACGAGCTGTTCATCAAGCTCAAGCCGACCATCCTTTACGGCCTGTTCGCCGCGGTACTGGCATTCGGCATGGCGACCGGCCGCAACTTCCTGCAGATCGTGCTCGGCTCGGTGCTGCAGGTGGATGCGCGCGGCTGGCGCATTCTCACCCTGCGCTGGTCGATGTTCTTCGTCGCCATGGCGGTGGTGAACGAGGTCGTGTGGCGCAACTTCTCCACCGACACCTGGGTGACCTTCAAGTTGTTCGGGTTTCTGCCGCTGACCATCCTGTTCAGCCTGCTCCAGGTTCCGCTGCTCAACCGGCACCAGATCGAGCCGGCGAAAGCCGAGGCGCAGCAGTCCTAGAAACGGCAATGCCCGCCGAACGGCGGGCGCGAGCGGGGCGGCGCGGGATCCGCGCTACGCGGTGAAGTCGACCGTGTGCTTGTCGCGCGCCTTCGCTTCTTCTTGGGCGGCGTCCTCGCGGGCGCGGTCCACCGCGTCGTCCACCAGGAAGCGATCCTGTTCGCCGCGGCGGCGGGCTTGGCGCTCCTCGACCTCCTCGTCGGACTCGACGGTGCGCACGTCGACGCGATCCTCGATGACGCGGCCGCCTTGCTGGTTGCTGCTTTCCTGCGAGGCCTGCGCCGGGCGCGTCGCCCGCTCGGTGCGCGCCGTGGAGTCGAGTCCCGGCGGCGGCAGCGTGGGCGCCACCGGCGTCAGCGTCGTCGGGGAAACCGCGACGGTACCTGCCATGACCTCGACCATGATCGCCTATGGTTAACGCCGCGGGGCGGCCAACGCCGTCCCGCCAGGGTCAAGGCATCCTCCGCCCCGGTTGTGGATAAGTCAAGGAGCCGACCCCGGCCCGCGTGACTCTCGCCACACGCTGCGGTTCCCCACACCGAAGAGCCGCCGCCGGCCCTATCTGACCGTTCGAAGCGGGCCAGGTCCGCAAGGAGGCAGATCATGACTCCCGAGACGAATCGTGCTGCGGCGCCTGGGTTGGTCCTGGCGGCCGCGTTGATCATTCCGTTCGCCATCCTGTCGGCGGGGACGGCGCCGGCCTATGCCGCTATGCGGAGCTACAGCGCCGAACTCATCACCGTTGACCTCGGGCCGCGCGGCATGCTGTTGCGCGACATCGATCGCCGGGGCTTCAACGATCGCAAGGACCTCCTGGTCTGAACGCGTCAGGGTGCCGGCGGATACGAGCCGAGCGGGCGGTGGGTCGGGCCCACATCGTGCTCCACCGCCGGCACCGTGCGCAGGTAGCGCCAGATGGCCGCGAGGTCCGTGTCGCTCATCGTGGCGAACGCTTCCCACGGCATGGGAGAGCCCGCCACCACGCGGGCGCCGCGAAAGCGTTCGACGAACACTTCCTCCGACCACGTGTAGATGACGCCGGTGCGCTCGTCCGGCGTGAGGTTTGGGGCGACGATCTCCATGGCGCGGTCGGTGTCGTCCGGCATCGGCGGGCCCCCCCGACAGCAGCGGCGTCGTGGCGAGGAATCCGGAGCCGATGCCGCTCGGGCTGTGACATCCGGCGCAGTTGGCGGGACCGAGCACGAGATAGCCGCCGCGTTCCACCGTCGCTTCCATGCGTGGCGCCACGAAGGCAGCCTGTACGGTGCGCGGACGGACGGCGAACGCCGCCACGGCGCGGCCGAGGAAATTGTAGCGGCTCGGCGGCACGGGCACGTCGACGGCAGGTTGCGCGCGCAGGTAGGCGATGATGGCGGCGATGTCATCGTCGGCGATCGCGCCGACACCGACCTTCATGAACACGGACAGGGTGCCGTCACGGCGCACGCCGGTGCGCAGCACGCGCGCGAGCTCGCCGTCACTCCATGCGCCGATGCCGTGGTCCCGACTGGGCGTGATGTTGGCCGAGACGACCGTGCCGAACGGCAGCTGCCAGCGCTGGCCGCCCCTGAGGTCGGGACGGGCCAGCGCATGGAAGCGCCTCGCCTCGGCATTGGGCAGGTGGTACGACGGACAGTGCGCGACGGAGTTCACGAGGTACTCGCCGCGCGTCACTTGGGCGGGCTCTCCACTTGCCCGGATGAGGGGGAGGGCGACGTCCGAGTACGATCGGCGGCTCAGCAGCTCGACCAAGCCAATGGCGACGACGATCGCCCCCAGCAGCACCACTGCGGCTCGGGCGGTCCAACGCCAGAACCGGCGCATGCCTAGGGGCGAGCGGGGGGCGGTTGCGCCAAGCCGTCGAGGCGGGCCTTTACCTCGCCGTACGCCTGCGTGCCAGGCTGCAGGCGACTAAGAAGCTTGTTCCAATGCGCGGCCGCAGCCTCGGTCTCGCCGGCCTCGGCGGCGGCGATGCCGAGGAAATACATCGCCTCGAGGTTGTCGGCGTCGAGCGTCAGCACGCGCTCGAGGATCGCCTTGGCCTCTGCGGGAAACGGATCGTTGGCCGGCGTCGCCGAAAGCAGGATGCCCGCCTGCTCGGTCAGCACAGCGACGTCGTCGGGCGCCAGCGCCACCGCCTTGGCGATGGCGTTGCGAGCGTCGTCCCAGCGTTCGAGCACGCGATAGGACTGGGCAAGGCGCGTCCAGCCGGCGAGGTCCGTGGGGTTCTGCTCCATCTGCGCGGCGAGGCGATCGACCATCTGGGTGATCATCGCCATCTGTTGCTCGGGGGTCATGCCGGCGAGCGGAGACGGCGTAGCGGGCGCAGGATTGGGCATGACCGCCGCCAGATCGACGTTTAGCCGGCGCGCGGCGTCCTCGAGCTGGCGGCGCACGATGGCGAGGTACGGTGCGTCGGCGGGCGTGTCGGCCGCGAGCTTCAGCCAGATGTCGAAGGCTTGCTGAGTCTGGCCGGCCTGCGCCTTGGCGATGCCGTCGTAATAGCGCGCCGCCGGGTGGGTCGGATCGTCGGCCAGCGCGGCGGCGATGGCCGTGAGCGCCGGCGGCGTCACGAGACCGCCGCTCGCGTTGATGAGCGCTTCGGTCAGCTCCATGTAGGTTTTGGCGTCGGCGCGGCCAAGCGCGATCGCGCGCTGTGCCGCGTTGGCGGCATCGTCGAAGCGCCCCGTCGCCAGGTAGGCACGGCCCAGCAGCAGCCATCCGTCGGGGTCGTTCGGACTTGCGGCAAGCGCGGTCTCGCGCTGGGCGATGAACTCCAGCATCTCGCGGCTGGTGGCGGCCGGCCGCACCAGCTCCGGGCGGCCGGCAAGCGGCTGGTCGGGCGCGACGGGCTCCCCGCGCCACAGGTACAGGCCGAACGAAACCAGCGGCACCGCGATGGCGAGCGCCACGGCCACCTGCCAGCGCGGCAGCTTGCCGGGGCTCTTGTAGGTCCCCTTGGTGACTCCCAGCACGCGGCGGTCGATCTCGAGCCGCGCCGCCGCTTCCTGCGCCGGGGTGAGCAGGCCGCGGGTGACGTCCTCCTCCAGCTCGCGCAGCTGATCGCGATAGACCTCGAGGTCATAGTCGGCGCGCGACTTCGGCGCGCTGCGCTTGCTCACCAGCGGCAGCACGACCATCGCCGCGGCGACCAGCGCCAGGATGATCAGCGGAATCCAGGCCATCTAGCCTCGCCTTTCCTCGCCCAACAGCTCCGCGACGCGCGCCTGCTCCTCGGAGGACAGCGGCTTAGCCTCGGGGATGCTGCGCCGCGAGCGCAGGAAGTACAGGGCGGTGCCGACGAACGCCGTGACGAGCAGCAGCGGCGGGCTCAGCCACAGCACCAGCGTGCCGGCGTTCAGCGGCGGCTGCAGCAGCACCCAGTTGCCGTAGCGCGCCACCACATAGGTGACCACGTCCTCGTCGGTGTCGCCTGCGGCGATGCGCTCGCGCACCACGTTGCGCAGGTCGCGCGCCAGCTCGGCGTTGGATTCATGGATGGACTGGTTCTGGCACACCAGGCAACGCAGGCGCTTGTGCAACTCGCGCGCCCGCTGCTCCAGCGCCGGGTCGGGCAGCACCGGCTCAAGGCCCTGCGCATAGACGACAGGCGCCAACGCCAGCAGCGCCAGCAGGGCGAGCATGGAGAGGCGCAGCGCGGTCCTCATCCGGCGCGCGCGACGGCCTTGGCCTGCAGCTCGCGCACCTTGGGTAGGATTTGCGTCTCGAGCGCGTTGCGGTCGACGGGACCGATAAACTTGAGCTGAATGATTCCGTCAGGGTCGACGACGAACGTCTCCGGCACGCCGTAGACGCCCCAGTCGATGCCGACGCGGCCGAGCTCGTCGGCGCCGGTCGCGGTGTAGGGGTTGCCGAGCTGCGCCAGCCACGCCGAGGCGTTGTTGGGCCGGTCCTTGTAGTTGAGGCCGTAGATCGGCACGCCGGTCTTGGCGACCTCGATCCACAGGCCATGCTCGGCGCGGCACGGCACGCACCATGAGGCGAACACGTTGACGATCGAGACCTTGCCCTTGAGGTCCTCGCTGGAGAAGCCGGGGCCGAAGTCCTTCATCGGCTCGAGGGCGAAGGTGGGCACCGCCTTGCCGATGAGGGCCGATGGGATCTCTCGCGGCTTCAGGCCAAGCCCGACGGCAAGCGCCACGGCGACCATGGCGAACACCACCAAAGGTACAAGCAGCGCCGGGCGCATGCGCCTATTCCGTAGCCCCGGATGCTGCGCCTGCCAGCGCTCCCGTCTCGCGCGTGCGCCGAGCCGCGGGCGCGCCGACGCGGTGGCGGCGATCGGACAGCGACACCAAGCCGCCGGCCACCATCACCGCGGCGCCGATCCACAGCCAGTGCACGAACGGCTTGAAGTAACCGCGGATGGCGTAGCCGCCGTTGCCGTCGGCGTCACCGACGACGACGTACAGGTCGCCGAGCCAGGTTGGCTCGATGGCGGCCTCGGTCGTCACCTGCGGCGAATCGACGTACGAGCGTTTCTCGGGTGCAAGCCGCATGACGACCTCGCCACCCTTGGCGACGTCGAAGGTGGCGCGCTGGGCGACGTAGTTCGGCCCGGCGACGGAGGCGACGCCGCGCAGTGTCAGCGTGTAGCCGGCCACGTCCATCGTCTCTCCCACGCGCATCACCTGGTCCTTCTCGGTCTGCCAGGTGAGGAGGACAGTGAGACCGAGGACGACAAGGCCGACGCCGGCATGCGCCAGCGACATGCCGATGGCCGAGCGCGGCAGCGCCGCCAGGCGGGCCGCGGCGCCGGAGACCCCGCCCCGCAGCGTTCGCTCATACAGAGGCAAGATGCCGCCCAGCACCAGCCACGCGGCAAGCGCGACGCCGCCGGTGGCCGCGGCTGAGCGCGGCTCGACCAGCGCGTACACCGCGAGGCCGGTGAAGCCCGCGAAGATGAAGGTGAACCGCAGGCGCTCCAGCGCGCCGCGCAGGTCGCCGCGCTTCCACGGCAGCAGCGGCCCGACCGCCATGGCGGCGAGCAGCGGCAGCATCAGCGGCACGAACGTCGCCTGGAAGAACGGAGGACCGACCGAGACCTTCTCACCGCTGATCGCATCGAGGATGAGCGGATAGAGCGTGCCGAGCAGTACCGTGGCGCAGGCGGTCGCCAGGAGGATGTTGTTGAGCACCAGCGCGCCTTCGCGGCTCACCGGCGCGAACAGGCCGCCGGGCCGGAGCGCCGGTGCGCGCACGGCAAAGAGCGCCAGTGAGCCGCCGATGGCCACCACCAGGAAGCCGAGGATGAACAATCCGCGTGCCGGGTCGGTGGCGAACGCGTGCACCGAAGTGAGCACGCCCGACCGCACGATGAACGTGCCCAAGAGGCTCAAGGAGAAGGTGAGGATCGCCAGGAGGATCGTCCACGCCTTGAGCGTGTCGCGCCGCTCGACGACGATGGCCGAGTGCAGCAGCGCCGTGCCGGCGAGCCAGGGCATGAACGACGCGTTCTCGACCGGGTCCCAGAACCAGAAGCCGCCCCAGCCGAGCTCGTAGTACGCCCACCAGCTGCCGAGCGAGATGCCGATGGTGAGGAAGCACCACGCCGCCAGCGTCCACGGCCGCACCCAGCGCGCCCACGCCGGATCGACGCGGCCCTCGATCAGCGCGGCCACCGCGAAGGAGAACGCCATCGAGAAGCCGACGTAGCCGAGGTAGAGGAACGGCGGATGGATGGCGAGGCCGGGATCCTGCAGCAGCGGGTTCAGCCCGCGCCCCTCGGCCGGCGCCGGGAAGATGCGCTCGAAGGGATTCGACGTGAACAGGATGAAGGCGAGAAAGCCGACGCCGACCATCGCCTGCACGCTGAGAACGCGCGCGGCCAGCGCCGGCGGCAGGTTGGTGCCGAACGTCGCCACCGCCGCGCCGAAGCCGGTGAGGATGAGGATCCACAGGAGCAGCGAACCCTCGTGGTTGCCCCACACGCCGGTGACTTTGTAGAGGAGCGGCTTCAGCGAGTGCGAACTCTGGAAGACGGTCGCCACCGAGAAGTCCGACTGCACGAAGCAGTACATCAGGGCGAAGAACGCCACCGCCGCCATGAGGAACTGGATGCCGGCGGCGGGACGCGCCACCGCGACCCAGTCGTCGGCGCCGCGCGCCGCGCCGATCAGCGGCACGGTCGCCTGCACTGCCGCCACCACCAGCGCGACGATCAGCGCGAAATGTCCGAGCTCGGCTACCAACGGACTATTGGCCTTTCCACTGCCCCTCGGCCTTCAAGGCGTCGATCACTTCCTTGGGCATGTAGGTTTCGTCGTGCTTGGCGAGGATCTGGTTGGCGACGAACACGCCGTCGGGGCCCATGCGCCCCTCGGCCACCACGCCCTGACCTTCCTTGAACAGGTTGGGCAGCAGGCCGGTGTAGGTGACCTTCACCGAGCTGCGGGTGTCGGTGACGAGGAAATGGATGGTGTCGGCGCCGTGCCGCACGACCGATCCGGACTCCACCAGCCCGCCGATGCGGAAGTTGCGGTTGTTGGGTGGCACGTCGCCGCCGACGACCTCGGTCGGCGTGCGGAAGAACGTGATGTTGTCGGACAGCGCGAACATGACGAGCGCCGTCGCGGCGCCCAGCGCCGCAAGGCCGCTTACCACGAAGATCATGCGCTGGCGCTTACGCGTCACTGGTCTGGGTCCCGCTCAGGGGGGTGGAATCAGTCGCGCCCGACTCGCGCCGGCGCGCGCGGTGCGGCGCGTCCTTCTCGAGCTCGGCGAGGACCTTGCGGTCGGCCTTTAAGCCGCGCCATGTCGAGATCGCTAGCCATGCCATGAAGCCCAGCGTCGCGACGTAGGTCGGCCAGACGAACCAGGCGTAGCCGTCCATGGCAAAGAATTCGGCCATCGGTCTTGCTACCTTGGGCTCAGGCCTGCGCGCGCAACAGGCGCAGCTGCCGAATCTTGCGGCCCACGACCTCGCGCTCCATGCGCCACAGCAGCATCGTCACATAGAAAGAAAAGAAGCCGGCAAGCAGCGTCAGCAATGGCACCGCCATCGACGAGTCCGTGCGCCCCTGCAACAACCCGGCGGGCTGGTGCAGCGTGTTCCACCATTCCACCGAGTAGTGGATGATCGGCAGGTTCACCGATCCGGCGAGGCACAGGATCGCCGCGGCGCGCGCGGCGCGGTTCGGGTCCTCGATCGCCTGCCAGATGGCGATGTAGCCGAGATAGATGAAGAAGAGGATCAGCTCCGAGGTGAGCCGTGCGTCCCACACCCAGAAGGTGCCCCAGGTCGGACGCCCCCATAGCGAGCCGGACAGGAGCGTGGTGGCGGTGAAGCCGGCGCCGATGACGGCGGATGCCTTCGCCGCGATGTCGGCGAGCGGATGCTTCCAGATCAGGGCGACTGCGCTCGCCACCGCCATGGCGCCGAAGATCGCCATGCTCATGATGGCGCTCGGCACATGCACGTACATGATCTTGGCGGGGGCCCCCTGCGTGGCGTCGTGCGGCGCCGACAGGCCGGCGAAGAAACCCCAGGCAAGCAGGGCCGCGGTCAGCGCTCCGAGGTACGGCAGCACCGCGTTCGCGATGCGCAGGAAACGGCCGGGGTTCGCCAGCCAATGCAGGTTAGCCATGGGGTCGATTAACCATTCTGCCGAAGCAGCCCTCTTAGCACCGATTCGCGGCCCCTGGCCAACACGAGGCGGTTAGCGGGTGCCCGATTGCGGCCTTACTTCAGGTTGAGGCGAAGTGCCGCGGCGGCGGCCGTCGCTCGGCGCGCGCTCCTACTCCAGGTTCAGCCGCAGGGCTGCCGCGGCGGCCCAGGGCGTCAGAGCCAGCGCCACCAGCAGGTCGGCGCCGAGGAGCAGAAGGTGGGGGCGGGGGCTCAGCCCGTCCAGCGTGGCCTCGACCGCGAGGGCGCCGAAGATGAGCGCGGGCACGTAGAGCGGAATGACGAGCAGCGACAGCAGCACGCCGCCGCGCCGCACCCCGACCGTGAGCGCCGCGCCGATGCTGCCGACCAGGCTCAGCACCGGGGTGCCGAGCAGCATGGCGGCGATCAGGATCGGATAGGCCGTGACGTCCACCGCGAGGAGGAAGCCGAGCGCCGGCGCCAGGAGCGTTACCGGCAGGCCGGTGGTGAGCCAGTGCGCGGCCGCCTTGGCGAGCACGGTGAGCTCGAGCGGCAGCGGCGCCAGCGCCAGCAGCTCCAGGCTGCCGTCCTCGTAGTCGGCCTGGAACATGCGATCGAGCGACAGCATGGCAGCGAGCAGCGCCACCACCCACAGCACGCCAGGGCCGATGCGCGCCAGCAAGGCGAGGTCGGGGCCGACGCCGAGCGGAAACAGCGTCACCGTGAGCACGAAGAACAAGAGCGTCCAATAGCTGCCGCCGCCCTGGCGCAAGGCGAGGCGCACGTCGCGCGCGATAACGGCCAGGAACGGGCTCATGGCGCCGCCATTGTCAGCGTCGCGACGCGATCGAGGGCGAGATCCTGGTGCGTGGCGATGATCGCCATGCCGCCGCCGTCGCAGTGCCGGTTGATGACCGCGAGCAGCGCGCGCGCCGACGCGTCGTCGAGCGACGATGTCGGCTCATCCAACAGCCACAACGGCGCGCGGCTTCCGGAAAGGCGCGACAGGTTGAGCCGCCGCTTCTGGCCAGCCGACAGATAGGCGGCGGGCAGATCGGCGAGGTGCCCGAGTCCGAGCGGACCCAGCGCCGTATCGACGGCCAGCGCGGCGCCGCCCGGCGCCAGTCCCAGCCAGAAGGCGAGGTTTGCGGCGACCGTGAACGCGGGCTTCACCGCGTCGAGATGGCCCGCCCAGGCGATGCGGGCGCGGTGGGCGTCGCGATCCGCGGTAATCGGCGTGCCGTTCCAGGTGAGTGCGCCGGCGGCTGGTGCCAGGAAGGCGGCGCACAAGCGCAACAGGCTCGATTTGCCGGAGCCGTTGGGGCCGCGCAGGAGCAGCGCGCTGCCGGACGTCAGTGAGAAATCGAGGTCCTCGAAGACGATGCGCTCGCCGCGGATGCAGGCCAGGCCGGAGGCGGCGAAGGTGTCGGGCATGCGGTCGCGGGGCCCAGTGTGGATTGGCCAAAGGCGCGGGGTCGCGGCACCCTAGCCGAATCGGCCCAGCGCACCAATTCTGGTGTATCTAAGCCGCCTCAAAACCATCGCGCGTGGCCCAATGTCCGACTTGAACGTCCGGCGCAGCCTGACGGTTGCCGGGAAGACCTTCGACTACTTCAGCCTGCCGGCCGCCGAGGCGCGCCTTGGCTCGCTCGGCCGCCTGCCACGCTCGCTCAAGGTTCTGCTCGAGAACCTCCTGCGCCATTACGACGGCCGCACCGTCACCGAGGAAGACCTCAAGGCGGTGGTCGCGCAAGGAAGAGCGGGCGAGCGCGAGATCGGCTTCCGCCCCGTGCGCGTGCTGATGCAGGACTTCACCGGAGTGCCGGCCATTGTCGACCTCGCCGCGATGCGCGACGCCATGATCGCGCTGGGCGGCGATCCCAAGCGCATCAACCCGCTCGCGCCGGTCGATCTCGTCATCGACCACTCGGTGTCGGTGGACGCCTTCGGCCGGCCGGATGCGTTTGCCAAGAACGTCGGCCTCGAGATGGAGCGCAACCGCGAGCGCTACGCCTTCCTGCGGTGGGGACAGGCGGCGTTCCACAACTTCCGCGTCGTGCCGCCGGGCACCGGCATCTGCCACCAGGTGAACCTGGAGGCGCTCAGCAACGTCGTGTGGACCCTGAAGGACGGCCAAAGGAACGGCACGTCGGAGCGGTCCATCGCCTGCCCCGACACGCTGGTCGGCACCGACAGCCACACCACCATGGTCAACGGCCTGTCGGTGCTCGGCTGGGGCGTCGGCGGGATTGAAGCGGAGGCCGCCATGCTCGGCCAGCCCATCTCCATGCTGGTGCCGGAGGTCGTCGGCTTCGAGCTCACCGGCAAGATGCGCGATGGCACCACCGCCACCGACCTCGTGCTCACCGTCACCGAGCAGCTGCGCAAGAAGGGCGTGGTCGGCAAGTTCGTCGAGTTCTACGGCCCCGGCGTCGCCGAGCTGTCGCTTGCAGACCGCGCCACCATCGCCAACATGGCGCCCGAGTACGGCGCCACCTGCGGCTTCTTCCCCACGGACCAGGAGACGCTCAACTACCTGAAGCTCTCGGGCCGCGAGGAGTGGCGCGTCGCCCTCGTCGAGAGCTACGCGCGCGCCCAAGGCCTGTGGCGCGACAAGACCACCGGCGATCCCACGTTCGCCGACGGCGTCAGCCTCGACATCGGCACCGTCGAGCCGAGCCTAGCGGGACCCAAGCGGCCGCAGGACAGGGTGAATCTTTCCGCCGCACCGATGAGCTTCGCCAAGGCGTTGGCCGAGTCGAAGCAGCGCAACCAGCGCATCTCGGCGCCGGTGGCAGGGCACAACTACTCCCTCACCGATGGCGATGTGATGATCGCCGCCATCACCAGCTGCACCAACACCTCGAACCCGGGCGTGATGATCGCCGCGGGACTGCTGGCGCGTAACGCCGTGCGCAAGGGACTGCGCGTCAAGCCGTGGGTGAAGACGTCGCTGGCGCCCGGCTCGCAGGTGGTGAGCGACTACCTTGCGCGCGCCGAGCTGCAGGAGTTCCTCGATGCGCTCGGCTTCAACCTCGTCGGCTACGGCTGCATGACGTGCATCGGCAACTCCGGCCCGCTCGATCCGGCGTACTCGGCGACCATCAACCAATCCGGGCTCGTCGTGGCGTCGGTGCTGTCCGGCAATCGCAACTTCGAGGGCCGCGTCAATGCGGACACGCGCGTGAACTACCTCGCCTCGCCGCCGCTGGTCGTGGCCTACGCGCTCGCCGGCACGATGGCCAAGGACCTCGCCACCGAGCCGCTCGCCGAGGGCAGCGACGGGAAGCCTGTGTTCCTGCGCGACATCTGGCCCTCGGCGCGCGAGATCGAATCGACGGTGCGTGGCAACCTCACGCCGCTGATGTTTGCCGAGCGCTACTCGCAGGCGTTCCTCGGCTCGCCCGAGTGGCAGGCGATCGCCGCGCCGTCGGGGCTCACCTATGCGTGGGACGACGTTTCCACCTACGTGCGCAAGGCGCCGTACTTCGACGGCATGCCGCTCGAGCCCGCCCCGCTCACCGACATCGCCGGCGCGCGGCCGCTGGCCATCCTCGGCGACTCGGTCACCACCGATCACATCTCGCCGGCCGGCTCGTTCAAGCCGGACACGCCAGCCGGCCGGTACCTCACCGAGCGCGGCGTCAAGGCGAAGGACTTCAACTCCTACGGTGCGCGGCGCGGCAACCACGAGATCATGATGCGCGGCACGTTCGCCAACGTGCGCATCAAGAACGAGATGGCGCCCGGCACGGAGGGCGGCGTCACCCGTCTCATGCCGGCCGGTACATCGATGTCCATCTATGACGCGGCGATGGCCTACAGGGCGGCGCGCGTGCCGCTCGTGGTCATCGCCGGCAAGGAATACGGCGCCGGCTCGTCGCGCGACTGGGCCGCCAAGGGTCCGGCCCTGCTCGGCGTGCGCGCCGCCATCGCCGAGAGCTACGAGCGCATCCACCGCTCCAACCTGGTCGGCCTTGGCGTGCTTCCGCTCGAGTTTCCCGCCGGAGTGACGCGCAAAACGCTTGGCCTCGACGGCAGCGAGGTGTTCGACATCACCGGCGTCGCCAACGGCTTGCGGCCGCGCGGCAACGTGCGGTGCCGCATCCGCCGCGCGGACGGCGCCGTCACCGAGCTCGAGGTGCGCTGCCGCATCGATACCGATACGGAGCTTGCGTACTCCCAGCACGGTGGAATCCTCCCCTACGTGCTGCGCGGCCTGCTCGCCGCAGAGGCCGCCGGCGCCAGCCGCAAGGCTGGAGTTGCCGTCTCCCCGTGAGCCGGCGTTACCGAAAATTGATTGGCCGGGGGTGGTGCAGGGCGTCACGATCCGAGGCGATGTCGGCCTGGATCAACCTCAGCGCTGCCTTTGCCGCGACGGTGGCGCTTGCCTTCGGCGCCCAGTTGCCGCTGGGGTCCTCCGCGCAGGCGCAGGCGATTGCACAGAAGCCCGTCACGGTGGTCGAGCTGTTCACCTCGCAGGGATGCAACTCCTGCCCGCCCGCCGACAAGTTCCTGCTCGAGCTTGTGGCGCGCCAGGACCGCGACAACCTCATCGTGCTCGGCTATCACGTCGACTACTGGGACTATCTCGGCTGGGCCGACACCTTCGCCACGCCCCAATCCACCGCGCGCCAGCGCGGCTACATGCGCTCGCTGCGGCTGCAGTCGGTCTACACGCCGCAAATCGTCGTCGGCGGGCGCTACGAGCGCGTCGGCGCCGACAAGGCTGCGGTGGAAGCGGCTATCGAGCAGGCGCGCGCCACCGTTCCGGGCGGCGGCGCCAATGTGTGGTTCGACTACGCCGAGAACGGCGCCCCGGTGCTGCGCGTCGAGCCGCCGCCCGCCAGTGACTTCAAGGTGGACGCCGAGATCCTGCTGGTGCTGTTCGCCGACACCAAGAACGTGCCGATCGCGCGCGGCGAGCACGCCGGCAAGACCATTGGCTACGCCAACATCGTGCAGACCATGCTGCATCTCGCCAAGTGGGACGGCCGGCCGGCAACGTTCTCCCCGCCCACCGGCCAGCTCTCGCCCGGCGCGTCGTTCTGCGCCGCAATCGTGCAGCAGGTGAACCAGGGCCCGATCCTCGGCGCCGTGCGCGCGCGCATCACCGATGGGACTTGGTAGTCCACCGGCGCGCACTGCCGCGCCACTAGCGTCGGTTCACGTCCCGCTCACTCGCCGATCTTCTTCCAGAACGCGGCGAGGATGCCGCGCTGGCCGTGCATGACTTTCGTTTCGGCGGTGCCGCGATCGAACCAGGCGGCGCGATCCACTTCCGGTATCTCCATGGTGCGGCCCGATCCTTTGGGCCATTCGATGGTGCACAGGTTACTCACCAGCGACTCGGCGTCGAAGTCGCCTTCCAGGCACCACGCGTCGACGACTTTGCCACTCGGCTGCGGGAACGCGCCCAGCACCACCGGCTCGCCTGGCGGCGGCGGACTACCGGTCTCCTCAGCGAACTCGCGCTGCGCTGCCGCCAGCGCGTCTTCGCCGGAGTCGTAGATGCCTTTCGGCAGGCCCCAAGCGGCGAGGTCCTTGCCGGCCCAGAACGGGCCGCCCGGATGCACCAGCATCACCTCGACGCCGTTCTTGCCGCGGCGATAGAGGAGGATGCCGGCGCTCCGCTGCGGCATGGCCCTACGACTTCTGACTCACCGCACGCGTCATCACGTCGGAGAGGCGCTTGGCGAAGCCGGCCGCGTCGGCGGGCAGGTCGCCCTCGCGGATGTGCGCCTGGTCGAGCAAGAGCTTGCCGAGGTCATCGATGTGGGAGCGCCGCGCCGGGTCCTTGGCCATCCCCACCATCGCGCGGATGAGCGGGTGGCTTGGATTGATCTCCAGGATGCCGGCGAGCGCCTCTTTCAGTTGGCCCTGCGCCCGCAGCATGCGCGCGAGGTGCCGCGGCATGTCGCGCTCGTCGGCGACCAGGCACACCGGGCTGTCGGTGAGCCTGGCGCTGGCGCGCACGTCTTTCACCAGGTCGCCGAGGCCTTGCTTCAAAAGGGCGATCAGCACGGCGAGCTCGCCGGCATCCGGCTGGTCCTTGCTCTCCTTGTCGGGTTCCGGGCCAAGCGATGCCGCGCCCTGCGCCACCGAGAGGAAGCGCTTGCCCTCGAACATGCCGACCGACGGGATCCAGAACTCGTCCACCGGGTCGGACAGCAGCAGCACCTCGTAGCCGCGGGCGAGGAAGCCTTCGAGGTGCGGGCTCGCCTTGAGCGCCGCGGCGTCGTCGCCGGTCAGGTAGAAGATGCTCTCCTGCTTGTCCTTCATGCGCTTCACGTACTCGGCGAGCGAGGTGAGCGCCTCGCCCGCGGTCGCGTGGAAGCGCGCCAGCTTGAGCAGCTGCTCGCGCTTGCCGACGTCCTCGTAGATGCCTTCCTTCAGCACCGCGCCGAAGGCGTCCCAGAACCTCGCGTAGGACTCCGGCTCCTTTTCCGCCTTCTTCTCCAGCTCGGAGAGCACGCGCGTCACGATCGCGGAGCCTATCTTGGCGAGGATGGGATCGTGCTGCAGCATCTCGCGGCTGACGTTCAGGGCGATGTCCTCGGTGTCCACCACTCCGCGCAGGAAGCGCAGATACGAAGGCAACAAGCCCTCGGCGTCGTCGGTGACGAACACACGTCGCACATAAAGGCGCACCGTCGCCTTGCGCTCGACGTGAAACAGGTCGGGCGGCCGCGCGCTGGGGACGAACAGAAGCGTCACGTATTCCAGCCGTCCTTCGGCGCGCGCGTGGATCGTCATCCACGGCTCGTCGAAGGCGTGCGCCACGTGCTGATAGAACTCCTTGTACTGCTCCTCGGTGACGTCCTTTTTCGCGCGCGTCCACAGGGCCGACGCGGCGTTCAACGTCTCCTCCGCGTCCTTTGTGGCGAGCTTGACCGGCAGCCCGATGTGGTCGGAGTGCGCCTTGACGATGCTGCGCAGACGGTGCTCCTCGGTGAATTCAGCCTGGTCCTCGCGCAGGTGCAAGACAATGGTCGTGCCACGGCCCGGACGCGCCGCTTCCACGATGGAGAACGTGCCTTTGCCGTCCGAGGTCCAGCGCCACACCTCGGCGCTGCCGGCGCGACGGCTCGTCACCTCGACCTTGTCGGCGACGATGAACGCCGAGTAGAAGCCCACGCCGAACTGGCCGATGAGCGCGATGTCGTCGGCAGTCTTTTCCTTCTCGTCCTTCTTGTCGCCGCCATTGGCACGCTGTTGCGCCAGCTGCTCGGCGAACGCGGCCGAGCCCGAGCGCGCAATGGTGCCGAGATTGTCGATCAACTCCTGGCGCGTCATGCCAATGCCGTTGTCGGCGATGGTCAGCGTGCGCGCCTTGGCGTCGGGCGTCAGCACGACCTTGAACTCGGGATCGTCGGCGGTCAGCGCCGGGTTGGTGATCGCTTCGTAGCGCAGGCGGTCGCAAGCGTCGGACGCATTGGAGATCAGCTCGCGCAGGAAGACCTCCTTCCTGCTGTACAGGGAGTTGGCGACGATCTGGAGAAGCTTGGTGACCTCGGCCTGGAAGGCCAAGGTCTCTTCGCGGGTTTGTTCGGCCATAGGTGCGCGTGCGTTGTTTGTTTGCACTCCGGGTCGGCCGCAGATATGGAACGCGGCTTGCCTGTGCACAACCCCGAATCGTGGCCCGATTCGTGGGGCGGCAACGGGCCTTAGTGGTCCGTCCAAATAGGGGTTGCCCGGGCTAGGCGGCCATGGGAACAATCCGCCTCGATGGCGGCCCGTATCATGGCCCAACCCACGGTTCTGCGCGGCGGTCGCCCGACCAAGCCGAAGGAACGGCCGAAGATCGCCCTGATCGGCGGCGGTAACATCGGCGGCACGCTCGCCCACCTGGCGGCGCTCAAGCGGCTGGGCGACATCGTCCTGTTCGACATCGTCGAGGGTCTGCCGCAGGGCAAGGCGCTCGACATCCTCGAAGCGACGGCGATCGAGCGCTGCGATGCCAACATCCGCGGCACCCAGGATTACGCCGACATCGCCGGCGCCGACGTCGTCATCGTCACCGCCGGGGTCACCCGCAAGCCGGGCATGAGCCGCGACGACCTCGCCGAGGTCAACTTCAAGATCATCCGCACGGTCGCCGAAGGCATCGCCAAGCACGCGCCGGGCGCGTTCGTCATCTGCATCACCAATCCGCTCGACGCGATGGTGTGGTCGCTGCAGCAGGTTTCCGGCCTGCCCACGCACATGGTGGTCGGCATGGCCGGCGTGCTCGACAGCGCGCGCTTCCGCACCTTCCTCGCCAAGGACCTCGGCGTGTCCAGCGCCGACGTCGCGACCGTCGTGCTCGGCGGCCACGGCGACGCCATGGTGCCGATGCTGCGTCACACCACCGTGTCCGGCATCCCGGTGCCCGATCTCATCCGCCGCGGCTGGACCACCAAGAAGCGCGTCGACGCCATCATCGAGCGTGTGCGCGACGGCGGCGGCGAGATCGTCAAGCTCTTGAAGACCGGCTCGGCGTTCTACGCGCCCGCCAGCTCCGCCATCCAGATGGCGGAATCGTATCTGCGCGACCGCAAGCGCGTGCTGTGCTGCGCGGCCCGCCTCGACGGCCCTTATGGGGTGCAAGGGCTGTACATCGGCGTTCCGGTCGTCATCGGTTCCGGTGGCGTCGAGCGCATTGTCGAACTCGAGCTCGACCAGAGCGAGCGCAAGCAGTTCGACAAGTCGGTGGCGTCCGTGCAGAAGCTGGTGGACGTCGTCCGCGGCCTCGACCCGGCGCTCGCCGCGGCGCGCGGCGCGGCGCGCCGCCGCCGGCTCTAGCCGCGTTTCCCCGGAATTTGCGTTAGCGGCGGCGCCGCCCCTATAAGGAGCGCCCTCCGAACGAGGCCCAATGAATCTCCACGAGTATCAAGCCAAAGCGCTGCTGGCGCGCTACGGCGTGCCGGTGCCCAAGGGCGTCGTCGTGCTTGCCGCCAACGACATCCATCGCGTGGTCAGCGAGGTCGGCGGCCCGGTGTGGGTGGTCAAAGCGCAAATCCATGCCGGCGGCCGCGGCAAGGGCGGCGGCGTTAAGATCGCCAAGAACCCGAACGACGCCGCCAAGGCGGCCCACGACATCCTCGGCATGACGCTGGTCACGCACCAGACCGGGCCCAAGGGCAAGGAAGTCCACCGCGTCTATATCGAGCAGGGCGCCAACATCGCGCGCGAGCTGTACTTCTCGATCCTGCTCGACCGCGCCACCAGCCGCGTCACGCTCATGGGCTCGACCGAGGGCGGCATGGACATCGAGGAGGTCGCCGCCAAGATGCCTGACAAGATCGTGCGCGTGTCGATCGACCCCGTCACCGGCATGCAGCCCTACCACGCGCGCAAGATGGCGTTTGCGCTGGGCCTGAAGGGCAGCGAGCTCAAGACCGGCGTGCCCCTCATGATGGCCGCCTACAAGACGTACATGGAGTGCGACGCCTCGCTGGTCGAGATCAACCCGATGTGCGTCACCAACGAAGGCAACGTCGTCGCGCTCGACGCCAAGATCGTCATCGACGACAACGCGCTGTTTCGCCAGCAAGAGATCGCCGGCATGCGCGACGAGACGGAGGAGAACCACGCCGAGCTGCGCGCGCAGCGCGCGTCGATCAACTATGTGAAGCTCGACGGCGACATCGGCTGCCTTGTCAACGGCGCCGGCCTCGCCATGGCGACCATGGACCTCATCAAGCATTCGGGCGGCGAGCCCGCCAACTTCCTCGACGTCGGCGGCGGCGCGCCCAAGGAGCGCGTGGTCGAGGCGTTCAACATCATCCTCGAGGACCCGAACGTGAAGGGCATCCTCGTCAACATCTTCGCCGGCATCAACCGCTGCGACATCATCGCCGAGGGCGTCGTCGCGGCGACCAAGGAAGTGCAGATGAAGGTGCCGCTGGTCGTGCGGCTCGAAGGCACCAACGTCGAGGAAGGCCGTCGCATCCTGTCGAATTCGAAGCTGTCGATCATCGCTGCGGATGGATTGGCGGACGCCGCCGAGAAGATCGTGTCCGCGGTGCGGAGCGCCGCCTGATGTCGATCCTCATCGATGCCGATACGCGCGTCATCGTCCAGGGCATCACCGGTGCCCAGGGCACGTTCCACACCGAGCAGGCGCTCGCATACGGCACCAAGGTCGTCGGCGGCGTGACGCCGGGCAAGGGCGGAACCCAGCACCTCGGCCTGCCGGTGTTCGACACCGTCGCCGAAGCCGCGGAAGCGACCGGCGCCACCGCCACCGGCATCTACGTGCCGCCGCCGTTCGCCGCCGACGCGGTGCTGGAAGCCGCTGACGCCGGCCTCGAGCTCGCCGTGTGCATCACTGAAGGCATTCCCGTGCTCGACATGGTGCGCGTGAAGCGCGCTCTGCAGGGTTCGGGCATGCGCATGATCGGACCGAACACCGCCGGAATCATCACGCCGGGCTCGTGCAAGATTGGCATCATGCCGGGGCACATTCACATGCCGGGCAAGGTCGGCATCGCGTCGAAGTCCGGCACGTTGACCTACGAGGCCGTCGAGCAGACGACGAAAGCGGGCCTGGGCCAGTCCACCTGCGTCGGCATCGGCGGCGATCCGGTCAACGGCAGCCCGTTCATCGACATCCTCGAGCTGTTCCTCGCCGACCCGGGCACCGAGGCGATCATCATGATCGGCGAGATCGGTGGCTCGTTCGAGGAAGAGGCCGCGGCGTTCATTCGCCGCAGCCGCATCAAGAAGCCGATGGCGGGTTTCATCGCCGGCGCCACGGCCCCGCCGGGCAAGCGCATGGGTCACGCCGGCGCGATCATCTCGGGCGGCGCCGGCACCGCCGAAGGCAAGAAGGAAGCGATGCGCTCGGCCGGCATCGCCGTAGCCGACTCGCTCACCAACATCGGCGCGACCCTCGTTAACCTTCTCCTCGGACGCCTGCCGCCCACCCGCAGCGCGCGGCCCCGCAGACGCGCCGGCTAGCGGCGCCGCCCAGCCCAACGCGGCGCGCCGGGTAGCGCCCCGCACTCCGGATAAGTGGCGCGCCGGATAGCAAAAGCCGGTCGGCACACTATCTTGGAGGCCTGAGCCCATGGTTCTGTCCGGCGCCTCCACGGCCTACCTCGAGGAGCTCTACGAGCGCTACCTGCGCGACCCCGCCATGGTGGACGCCGGGTGACGCGCGTTCTTCGCCGGCATCGCCGATAACGGCCACGAGGCCCTGAACGTCGCCCGCAAGGCGAGCTGGGGGCGGCCGATTCTCGTTCCGTTCGAGGATGACCTCGGCAAGCGCGCGCCGCACGCGCTCCTCTCCGGCGACGTGCGCCAGGCGGCGCTCGACTCCATCCGCGCCCGCATGCTCATCCGCGCCTTTCGCGTGCGCGGCCACCTCGGCGCCAATCTCGATCCGCTGGGCTTGAGCGGCGGCACGCGTCATCCCGACCTCGATCCGGCGACCTACGGCTTCGCGCCCGCCGACTTCGACCGCGCCATCTTCCTCGACGGCGCGCTCGGCCCTGCCAGCATGACGATCCGCGAGATCCTGGCGTTCGTGAACGAGGTCTACTGCGGACGCATCGGCTACGAGTACATGCACATCCAGTCGCCAGAGCAGCGCAACTGGATGGGCCTGCGCATCGAGGCCCCGGACCGCCTGCTTCTCGACCTCTAGCGTCTGTTTCCGTACCCTTGTGTGGCCTAGGCGGCTGCATCATGCTTAGGCGTGGCTATTCCTTTCATTCGCTTGGGGAGGACCAAAGCATAAAGAAGTTGCTCGTCGCTGCGGTTGCCGCGGTGTCCACGCTTGCCTTTGTCGGGCAGGCGACGGCTGCCGAGGTGAAAGGCTTCATCAAGAACATCAACGGCCGTGACATCACCCTACAGACCAACAACGCGGGTCAGGTGAACGCGCCTGCCGGCATTGAGCCGGCCCTGACCGTCATCACCGTGCCGCCGCACGCCGCTGGCGCTACCGACATGATAGTCGGCCTGTCGCCGGGCATGACCATCACCGTCACCTACGAGACGACGGGCACCGGCGCCGCCGCGAAGAACAACGCGAGCAAGATCGTCCGCTAGTCCCGTCACACGGCAGACATGCAGGCGCGCCTTCACGGGCGCGCCTGCTTGTTTTCTTGGCGGTGCTATCATGGCCGCCCCCTCAAGAATTCAAGAACGTCAAGGAAGAGCAATGGCCGATCCCAGCTACGACCTGGTCGTGATCGGCGCCGGTCACGGCGGCTATGTCGCCGCCATCCGCGCGGCGCAGCTCGGTATGAACGTCGCGGTGGTGGAATCGCGCGAGCGCCTCGGTGGCACTTGCCACAATATCGGCTGCATCCCGTCCAAGGCGTTGCTGGTTTCCTCGCTTCTCTATGCCGAGGCGGGGTACGGCCTCGCGGCGCATGGCATCGCCGCGCAAGGAGTGTCGTTCGATCTTGCGGCGATGATGATGCGCAAGGATAGGATCGTCGACCAGAACACCAAGGGCGTCGCCTTCCTGTTCAAGAAGCACAAGATCACGCACATCCGCGGCGCCGCGCGCATCGCGGCGACGGGCAAGGTCGAGGTCGTTGATGCCGCCGGCGCGACGCACACCGTGCAGGCGACGCGCATCCTGATCGCCACCGGCTCGGTGCCGGCGACGCTGCCGGGCATCGCCATCGACGAAGAGCGCATCGTCTCGTCGGAAGGCGCGCTCAAGCTCGCCTCCGTGCCGAAGCGTCTCGTCGTCATCGGTGCCGGCTACATCGGCTTGGAGCTCGGCTCGGTGTGGGCGCGCTTGGGGAGCGAGGTCACCGTCGTCGAGTATCTCGACCGCATCCTGCCTGGCATGGATACCGAGGTCGCGACGCTCGCCCAGCGCCTGTTCGTGCGCCAGGGCATGAGCTTCCGCCTCGGCACCAAGTTGACGGCGGCCAAGGCCTCCAAGTCGGAGATGACGCTGACCGTCGAGCCCGCTGCCGGCAGCGCGGCCGAGCAAGTCGCAACCGACGTCGTGCTGGTGGCGGTGGGCCGCAAGCCCAACACCGAGGGCTTGGGCCTCGAGGCGCTTGGCGTCGAGCGCGACCCCAAGGGGTTCATCGTGGTGAACAACGCCTTCGCCACGAATGTGCAGGGCGTCTACGCCATCGGCGACTGCGTCGCGGGTCCGATGCTGGCGCACAAGGCCTCGGAGGACGGCGTCGCCTGCGTCGAGACGATCGCCGGCCGCGTCGGGCACGTGGACTACAACACCGTGCCCGGGGTCGTGTACACGCACCCCGAGATCGCCTCGGTCGGCAAGACCGAGCAGGCGCTCAAGGACGAGGGCGTCGAGTATTCGGTCGGCAAGTTCCCGTTCACCGCCACGCCGCGCGCGCCAACGGCTACACCGACGGCTTCGTGAAGATCCTTGCCGACAAGCGCACCGACCGCGTGCTCGGCGTGCACATCATCGGCGCGGAAGCCGGCACCCTCATCCACGAAGCGGTGCTGGCCATGGAGTTCGGCGGCTCGGCCGAGGACATCGCCCGCACCTGCCATGCGCACCCGACGCTGGCCGAGGCGATGAAGGAAGCCGCTTTCGACGCCGCCGGGCGCGTAATTCACATCTGAGCTAGGTCCTGTACCCATAAAAGGGATTCCCTTTAAGGGCCGGCTGTGATTCAAGCTTCCAAACTGTGGGAGCTTGACGATGGCGCGCTTCGATCTCAGCGACGGGGAGTGGGCGTTGATCGCTCCGCTGCTTCCCAACAAGCCGCGCGGAGTGCCGCGTGTC
>VGER01000007.1 GCA_016869235.1 Alphaproteobacteria bacterium
TCACAAGGCTCTCAGACGGTGAGGTCGTCTTCGTGGATTTCTGTCTCATCTCGTTTCCTCTCGGGTTCACGATGAGCCGGAAATCCTCCCTTCCTCAAGACGCTAAATCCGTATCACTGGTCCTGACCCCGAACAGTCCAGTGCGGCCTCGTACATTTGCTGAACCCCATCCGCGCGGAAGAGCCGGTCGGTGAACTGGAACAGGGCAGACTGCTCGCGCACACGCGCTGCGAGTTCCGCCTCGAACTGCTTGCGCGCACTGATATCGACGAGCACGTTCACGGCGCCGACGAAGTTGCCTTTCCCATCGCGGATTGGCGTGGGCAGAGGCATGAACGGTACGCGGCTCCCGTCTGGTCGCTCGCCAATTGCCTCTGTACCGCGCACCGCGCGTTGCTCCTTTACGGCGATCGCCATCGGGCATTGATCGTGTGGCAGCGGCTGACCGTCGGCCGAATAATGCTTCCAGGTGGTGCACCACTTATCCACACCGAGGCGCGGCGTCCGCCCCGCGAAGTCCGCCGCGGCCCGGTTGTAGTAAGTGATGCCGCCGGTCGGGTCGGTCGCGTAGACCGGTGTCGGCAGGCCATCGAGCAGGGCCGCGAAGTCGACGCCGCCCTTTGGCTCTTTCCGGGGGGTGCTGGAACGGGGCTTCACGTGATCCTCGCAGGGTTCCTCCGCGAGGATACATCGGGGGGAGCCGGGGAACATGCTGGCCCCTCTAGGGTGTTTACCCTAGGCGCCAGCATTGATCCGCACCGCATTTCGGTTCACGGATCGAACGGTCGCGCTAACGCGCCGCCGCCGCGTTCGGCATGTGCGCTATCCGCGCGCCACCATCGGCCCCACACTCCCGCCGCCCAGGATGTGGATGTGGAAGTGCGGCACTTCCTGGCCGCCGTTCATGCCGGTGTTGGCGATGAGGCGATAGCCGGCGTCGACGACGCCGGCGGCCTTCGCGGCCGCCGCGACCGCCTTGTAGAAGCCGGTCTGCTCGGCGGCCGAGGCGCGCGCCGTGAAGTCGGTGAAGTCCACGTACTTGCCCTTGGGGATCACCAGCACGTGCACCGGCTTGGCGGGCCGGATGTCGTGGAAGGCGAGGGCGTGCTCGCTTTCGTGGACCTTCTTCGATGGAATCTCGCCGCGCAGGATCTTGGCGAACACGTTGTTGTCGTCGTAGGGCACCGGCGATCCTCCTCGGCCCGGGAATGGAAGCGGCGATCTTAGCGCGCCGAGGGAACTCCGCGGCAGCGCAAGGTCGCCGGCATCCACTGCGCGCCGGTCAGGCGGCGGCCACCCACGCGGGCGCGATCCCGGTGCCGCGGCCGGCGACGTAGCCGAGATAGATGTTGAGCATCCCGACCGGCTCGAGGTTGCGGGAGTTCGCCAGCGGACCGGCGTCGATCACCTCGAAGCCGGCGCTCCCCGCCATGGAGCGGACGACTGCCTTTGCTGCCGCGTCGTCTCCGGCCACGAACACCTGGACCTGTGCATTGCCGCCCAGCACCCCGGCGAAGACGGTGTTGAAGGCCTTCACGACCTTGGCGCGCGGCACCGCCCGCTGGATTTCCTCGGCGGCCGAGGTGGTGTGGCCGAGCGAGAGACCGTACATGTCGGCCGTGAGCGGGTTCGAGATGTCGACGACGATCTTGCCGTCGAGGTCGCCGGCGGCGCGCGAGACATCCGTCACGGCAACGGCAGTGGCGGACGCGCCCGCAGCGCGGGCCGCCGTGGTGGCCTGGGACGCGTCCTTGGCGGTGATGGCGACGGTGTGGCCCGCGGCGGCCAGCCGCTTGGCGAACGCAGCGCCCATGTTGCCGGCGCCGATGATGCCGATCTTGAGCTTGGTCATGGGAATTCTCCTGTGCGAAGCGAAGGAAGCAACGGCGCCAACATGGGCCGCCGACCCAATTCAAAACAGAGATAAAGATACGAACATCTCTATCTGTTATCTTGATTGTTCCGGAGGCACGGATGGATGGCCTGACCCTGGATCAGCTGGCGGTGTTTGCCGCGGTCGTCGATCACGGCAGCTTCTCCGGCGCGGCCCGGGCGCTGCGGCGCGCCCAGTCGGCGATCACCTACGCGGTGCAGCATCTCGAACAGTAGACCGGCACGGAGCTGTTCGACCGCACCACCTACCGGCCGACCCTGACGCCGGCCGGTCGCGCCTTGCTGCCGCGTGCGCGACGCGTGCTGGAAGACCTCGCCGCGTTTCGCACGCAAGCCCGCGGCCTGGTGGCGGGGCATGAGGCGCGCATCACGCTGGCGATCGATATCGTCGCGCCGGCTCAGCCGCTGACGGCTGCCCTGGTGGAGTTCGCCCGGACGTTTCCCATGGTCGAGGTCGCGATCCTGGCGCAGCCGATGGACGCCACGCTGGACCGCTTGCGGCGCGGCGCCGCGGACCTCGGGCTCGTGGTCGACGTTCCCGCCCCAGGGTTGTTCGAGGGCCTGGCACGCGTCCGCTGCGGAACGATCGACTTCGTCGTCGTTGCCGCACCGCACCACGCGTTGGCGCGCATGCGTGGGCCGCTCAGCGCCGCCGACCTGCGCGACCATACGCAAATCCTGCTGTAATCGGGGTTGGAGACGAGCGGCGCCACGGACTGGGCGGCCTATGCACTCAACCGCTGGCGCGTGAACGACCTTGGCCTGCGGCACAGCCTGCTGCTGGCGGGCGCCGGGTGGAGCAGCAGGCCGCGCCACCTGGTGGCCGATGATCTGCGCGCCGGACGCCTGATCGCGCTGCGACTCGACCGCGTCAGCGGCTCAGAGCAGCTGCCGCTGAGCGTCGCACATCGCAAGGCGGGTGTGCTGGGGCCCGCCGCCCTGTGGCTGCGTGACCGCCTTGTCGAAGATGCCGCCGAGCCTTCCCCAAAGTCAGAGAGCGTTCGCCGCAAGCGCGCCGCGCGGGGGTGACGAACCCTAGCCCTTGCGCGCGGCCTTTTCGGCCAGCCCCGATTTGCCCTCGCGGCGCTCGAGCTCGGCGAACACGTCGGCGGGCGAGATGCCCTGGTCGGCCCACAGCACCATCAGGTGGTAGAGCAGGTCGGCCGATTCGCGGATGACCGCGTTGCGGTCGTCCTGCATCGCCGCCACCACCGTCTCCACCGCCTCCTCACCGACCTTGCGCGCCATCGCCGGCGGGCCCTTGGCGAACAGGGTCGTGGTGTAGCTGGTGGCGGGATCGCCGCCGCGGCGGTTGAGGATGGTGGTGTAGAGGCGGTCGAGGATGTCGGGCATGGCTCGCTGACCTAATGGACCTCGTCCTTCGACGGGCTGAGGACGAGAACGGGTTCTTACTCTCGCACCGCGATGCCGTGCTCGGCCAGATGGCGCTTGGCCGCGGGGATCGACACCTCGTTGAAGTGGAAGATGGAGGCGGCGAGCACGGCCGAGGCGTGGCCGTCGCGGATGCCCTCCAAGAGGTGCTGTGCGGTGCCGGCGCCGCCTGAGGCGATCACCGGCACGCGCACCGAATCGGCGATGGCGCGGGTGAGCGCGAGGTCATAGCCGTTCTTGGTGCCGTCGCGGTCCATGGAGGTTAGCAGGATTTCGCCGGCGCCGAGCTCGACTACGCGGTGCGCCCATGCGACGGCGTCGAGGCCCGCGTCCTTGCGGCCGCCATGGGTGAACACGCCCCAGCGGCCGGGCGCCACCTGCTTGGCGTCGATTGCCACGACGATGCACTGGCTGCCGAACTTCTCGGATGCCTCGCGCACCACGTCGGGGTTCGCCACCGCGGCGGTGTTGATGCCGACCTTGTCGGCGCCGGCGAGCAACAGGCGCCGCACGTCGGCGGGCGTGCGCACGCCGCCGCCGACGGTGACGGGCATGAAGCACGCCTCGGCGGTGCGCGCCACCACGTCGAACAGCGCGGCGCGGCCTTCGTGGCTGGCGGAGATGTCGAGGTAGCAGAGCTCGTCGGTGCCCTCGGCGTCGTAGCGGCGCGCCTGTAACAGCGGATCGCCGGCGTCGCGGTGGTTGACGTACTCAACGCCTTTGACGACGCGCCCTTCGTGCACGTCGAGGCACGCGATGATGCGCGGCTTCAGCATGCGGCTAGCCGATGAGGGCGAGCGCCTTGGCGGGATCGATGCGGCCGTCGTAGAGGGCGCGCCCGGCAATGACGCCGGCGAGGTTGGCGGCGCGGCCTTGCACCTTTGCCCACTTCAGGCGGCGGATGTCGTCGAGGCTGGAGACGCCGCCGGAGGCGACGATCGGCATGGAGACGGACTTGGCGAGCTCCATGGTCGCCTCGACGTTCAGGCCCTGCATGGCGCCGTCGCGGTCGACGTCGGTGTGGATGATGGCGGCGACCCCGGAGTCCTCGAACTGGCGCGCGAGCGCGATCACCGTGACGTCGGAGCTCATCGCCCATCCTTCGACCGCGACCCGGCCGGCGCGCGCGTCGACGCCGACGGCGACCTTGCCGGGCCAGCGCTTGCACGCGTCGCGCACCAGCTCGGGCTCGCGCAGCGCGGCGGTGCCCATCACGACGCGGGCGACGCCTTTCTCGAGCCAGCTTTCGATGGCTGCCTGCGTGCGGATGCCGCCGCCGAGCTGGATCTGCACTTGCGGCACGGTCTTGAGGATCGATTCCACCGCGGCGCCGTTCACCGCCTTGCCGGAGAACGCGCCGTTGAGGTCGACGACGTGGATCCACGGAAAGCCCTGGCCGGCGAAGGTGCGCGCCTGGTCGGCGGGGTCGGTGTTGAACACGGTGGCGGCCGCCATGTCGCCGCGCACCAGGCGAACGCAGTGGCCGTCCTTGAGGTCGATCGCCGGGAAGAGGGTCACGTTGTGCCAATCATGGGCGCCGCACGATCGGCGTCACCGACGCTGGGCTCGCCTCACGCGCGCGCTCGAGCGCGGTCTTGCCGATGGGCATGATCTCCTTGACGTAGTAGTGGCCGACGATGAACTTGCCGTCGACCTTGGCGTACTTCTGCTTGGTCGCCCAGCGCACGAACCCGTGGCTTTCGTACAGCGCGATGGCCGCCTTCTGGGTGTCGCGTACGTTGAGCTCGATGGCCTCGAAGCCGCGTTCGGCGGCGCGCCGGTCGATCGCCTGCAGCAGCCCGCGCGCGAGCCCATGGCCGCGCGCGTGCGGCGCGACGAAGAACGTCGTGATCATGGCGGCGAACGCCTGCGCCTCGTTATTGGCGGGCGGGCGCACCAGTTGCGCCGAGCCGACGATGGTGCCGTCGTAGCGCGCCACCACCAGCTCGCGCTCGGGCACCAGCAGCACGCCACGCCAGTAGGCCTCGAGCTTCTCGCGCGGCGGCGGCTTGAGCCAGCCGAAGCCGTTGCCGTCGACGATGGCTTCCTCGGTGGCGCAGCAAAGGTCCTCGAGGTCGGTGCCGGCGAAGCGCGCCAGCCACTCGACGGAGGTGCTGACCGGATGGATTTCGGTTTCGGCGGCCATGCTGCACGCGCCCGCGATTAGGGACGCCACTCCAAGAAGTTGCCGATCAGCCGCAAGCCCACCGCCTGGCTCTTCTCGGGGTGGAACTGCGTGCCGACGATATTGTCGCGGCCGACGATGGCAGCAAGTGGGCCGCCGTAGCTGACGGTGGCCAGCACGTCGGAGGCATGCCGACTGCGCATGGCGTAGCTGTGCACGAAGTAGGCGTGCGCGCCGCTCTCGATGCCGGCCAGCACCGGATGTCGCGGGGCAGTGACGGTGAGGTCATTCCAGCCCATGTGCGGGACTTTCAGCGCGTCGCCTTCGATCTCGGTAACGTCGCCTGCGATCCACCCCAGGCCGTCGTGCTCGCCGTGCTCGAAGCCCCAGTCGGCCAGCAGCTGCATGCCGACGCAAATGCCGAGGAACGGCGCGCGCCGTTGCAGCACCGCTTCTTCCATGGCGTCGGTCATGCCGGGGACCGCTTCCAGGCCATGCATGCAGTCAGCGAAAGCACCGACGCCGGGCAGCACGACGCGCTCGGCGGCGCGCACCGCATCGGCGTCGGAGGTGACGCCGACTTCGCCCGCGTAGCGACGCTCGGCGGCGACGCGCTCGAACGCCTTGGCGGCGGAGCGCAGGTTGCCGGAGCCGTAGTCGACGATGGCGACGCCGAGGGTCTTTGCCACGGGGCCTTAGACGCCGTACATCGAGTTCATGGAGGCGAACAGGCGGCGCTTGGCGTCGCCCAGATCGGCGCCGCTCACCACGCTCACCAGCTCGTGGCCGGAGCGGGCCAGCGACCATTGGCGCAGGTCGTTGCCGAACAGACCGAGCAGGAGCAGCACGCCCAGGCCGAGCCAGCGGGCGAGGTCGTCCTCGGCGCCGAGCATGCTGGGCACGAGCGCGATGCCGACTGCGACAAGCAGCGCAAACACCACCCACATGCGGTTGGCGAGCGCCCACAGCGGGCCGAAAAACAGCGCCGGCCAGCAGACGCCTTCCTTCACCAGCACGTACGAGTCCTCCGGCGTGCTGCGCGCGCGCCCCTTGACCTTCGTCTCGACACGTCGCTCGAAGACTGCGTAGAGGCGAGTCATTTCTTGCTCGCGCGTTTCGCGGTGCGTTTCGGTGCGGCCGCCTTCTTGGCGGACGGGGGAGTGACATTCCCCGACAGCACGCCCTTGGTGCTGGGCACGGCGTTGGCCTTGCGCTCGTCGATGGTGAAGGCTTCGCGCAGCGCGCGCGCCAGGCCTTTGAAGCACGACTCGACGATGTGGTGGCTGTTCTCGCCGTAGACGTTCTCGATGTGCAGCGTCAGGCCGCAGTTCTGTGCAAAGGCCTGGAACCATTCCTTGAACAGCTGCGTGTCGAAGTCGCCGAGGCGCTGGGTCGGCACCTTCACCTTCCACACCAGGTACGGGCGGTCGGAGGCGTCGAGCGCGACGCGTGTCAGCGTCTCGTCCATCGGCACGTGCACGTCGGCGAAGCGGCGGATGCCGCGGCGGTCGCCGAGCGCCTTGTACATTGCTTGGCCGATGGCGATGCCGGAGTCCTCGGTGGTGTGGTGCGCGTCGATGTGCAGGTCGCCCTTGGCCTCGACCGTGAGGTCGATGAGCGAGTGGCGCGACAGCTGCTCGAGCATGTGGTCGAGGAAGCCGATGCCGGTCGCCACCTTGTAGACGCCCGAGCCGTCGAGGTTGATCTCAACGCAGATGCGGGTCTCGGTGGTGCTGCGTTCGACCGTCGCGGTGCGCATGAGTCGGGCCGGAAAGGGGCGGATTTCGGCGCCCCTATAGCAGGAAGACCCCGGCGAATCCATGGGTTTAGGGGTCCTGTACCGGTGGCCAGGCCGCCTTGACGGGGGTCCGAGGCTCCCCACATGTTGGGCCTCGTTCCTGGCCGTGAGCCACGGCCCAGCTACCCAAGGCAAGTCGAGGCGGCATGGCGGAAACCACCCCCGCGTGGCACGGCACCACCATCATCTCGGTGCGCAAGAACGACAAAGTGGTCATCGCCGGCGATGGCCAGGTGACCATGAAGGACACCATCCTCAAGCACAGCGCCACCAAGGTGCGCCGGCTGAAGGGCGACCAGGTGATCGCGGGCTTCGCCGGCGCCACTGCCGACGCGTTCACGCTGTTCGAGCGCCTGGAGTCGCGCTTGGAGAAACATCCCGGCCAGCTGACGCGCGCGTGCGTCGAGCTCGCCAAGGATTGGCGCACTGACCGCTACCTGCGCCGCCTGGAGGCGATCATGGCGGTAGCCGACAAGCAGGTGAGCCTGATCCTGTCGGGCACCGGCGACGTGGTGGAGCCGGACGACCAGATCATCGGCATCGGCTCGGGCGGCAACTACGCGCTCGCCGCGGCGCGCGCGCTCATCGACCGCCAGGACATGGACGCCGAGGCCATTGCGCGGCGCGCCCTGGAGATCGCCGCCGGCATCTGCGTGTTCACCAACAACCACGTCACCCTGGAAACTCTGTAACCGCACATGGCGGACTTTTCCCCGCGCGAGATCGTCTCCGAGCTCGACCGCTACATCGTCGGCCAGCGCGACGCCAAGCGCGCCGTCGCAATCGCGCTGCGCAACCGCTGGCGCCGCCAGCGCGTTCCCGACGACCTAAAGGACGAGGTGCTGCCGAAGAACATCCTGATGATCGGCCCAACCGGCGTCGGCAAGACGGAGATCTCGCGCCGCCTGGCGCGCCTCGCCAACGCGCCGTTCATCAAGGTGGAAGCCACCAAGTTCACCGAGATCGGCTATGTCGGCCGCGACGTCGAGCAGATCATCCGCGACCTGGTCGAGACCGCCGTCGCCTTAGAGCGCGAGAAGGGCCGCGCCGAGGTGAGCGCGCGCGCCGAGGCCGCCGCCGAGGAGCGCATCCTCGACGCGCTGGTCGGCGCCGCCGGCGAGCACACGCGCCAGGCGTTCCGCAAGCGGCTGCGCGAGGGCGAGCTCGGCGACAAGCCGATCGAGATCGACATGGCCGACGGGGGAACGGGCGCGAGCTTCCCGACGATGGACATCCCCGGCATGCCCGGCGGCCAGGTGGGGATGATCAACCTGCACGACATCCTCGGCAAGGCGTTCGGCAAGCGCACGAAAAAGCAGCGCACCACGGTGGACGAAGCGTGGCGCACGGTGGTGACCGAGGAAAGCGACAAGCTTCTCGACCCCGAGAAGACAACGCGCTCGGCGATCGACGCCGTACAGCAGAACGGCATCGTGTTCCTCGACGAGGTCGACAAGATTGTCGGCCGCGATTCGGAGCACGGCTACATGAGCGCCGGCGTGAGCCGCGAGGGCGTGCAGCGCGACCTGCTGCCGCTCATCGAAGGCACCACGGTGGCGACCAAGTACGGGCCGGTGAAGACCGACCACGTGCTGTTCATCGCCTCAGGCGCATTCCATCTGTCCAAGCCATCGGACCTGTTGCCCGAGCTGCAGGGACGCCTGCCGATCCGTGTCGAGCTGCAGGCGCTCACCCGCGACGACTTCCGCCGCATCCTCACCGAGCCCGAGAACTCGCTGATCCGCCAATACACGGCGCTCCTGGCCACCGAGCAGGTGACGGTGCGCTTCACCGACGACGCCATCGACGAGATCGCCACGCTCGCCGCGGAGGTGAACGCCGGCGTCGAGAACATCGGCGCGCGGCGCCTGCACACGGTGATGGAGCGGCTGCTGGATGAGATCAGCTTCTCCGCCAGCGACCGCGGCGGTGAGACCATCACCATCGACGCCGCCTACGTGCGCGCCCAGGTCGGGAACCTGGCCAAGAACGCCGATTTGAGCCGGTTCATCCTTTAGCTCGGTCCACCTATCCCGTTCGATTGCGAGCGCGGATCGCCGTACCTAGGTGCTCCTGAAAGCCAGGAGCGCCCATGGTTCAGCATGCGGACATCGCGCGCTCGGCGAGCGTGCAGCTTTCCACCGTGCAGCATGCTGGCGATGGACCTGTGGGAGCACGCCTACATGGTCGACTACATGCCGGCCGGGAAGGCCGACTACGTCGAGGCGTTCTTCCTCAACCTCAACTGGAGCGTGATGGAGACGCGCTTCGCGCGCCTTTGCGCCTGAGCAGGACATAGCGCGCGCCGATGCCGCCGTGGCGCGCGCCGGCTTGGGCCGAGGCGATCACGACCGGCTTTAGCTCGGGCGCCTCCAGCCAGCGCGGCAGCACGGCGCGCAGGACGCCGGCGCCGAAGCCGGCGTAGGGGCTCTCATCGGCGGCGCGCACACTGCCCTTCCCCGTGATGACGAGCACGCAGCGCACGCCGTCGGACGCGCTGCGCTTCAGGAAGCGAACCAGCGCCGCGTGGGCGTCCTGCTGCGTCATGCCATGCAGGTCGAGGCGCGCGCCGATGTCGATGCGGCCGCGGCGGAGGGCCTTGAGATCGTGGGCGTCGATGTCGCCGGGCTGCGGCAGCGCCGCGGACTTTTTGGCGCGCGGCGCCGCCGGAAGCTTGGCCAGCAGGTAGAGCCGCGAATTGGAATCTGCCGCGTCAGGTGACTCCGGCGGCGCCTCGCCCATGGCCTGGCGCCACAGGCGCACCTCATCCGCGGTCAGCTTGCGTCTGCCCACGGCACGGCCGATCGATGATCAGGTGGGACTGTGAGTCTCCGCGAGCGCCCAGTTGGGATCGCCGGAGCGCACGTCGCGCACGAAGGTCCAGATGTCGGTGACTTCCTTCACCGGCGGCGCGCCCGGAGAGTCGGCGACGACGCCCGTCTTGCGCACGACGTTGATGATGTCGCTGACGAACTTCACCGTGACCTCGGCGATGCGGCCGGCCATGCGCGCGTCGGTGACGTCGGCGGTACGCACGCCGACGATGGTGGTCTCGAGGGTTTCGCCGCGCTCCTCCCGCTCGGCGATGGCGCGCGAGAAGCTCTCCAAGACGTCGCGAGTGAGAAGCCGCTTGAGCGTGTCGCGATCGCCCTTGGCGAACGCGGTCACCACCATCTCATAGGCGGCACGGGCACCGGCAAGGAAATCCTGCACGTCGAACGTCGGATCCTGCATGCGGATCTCGGCGACGCCGGCGGCGGCAAGCGCCTCTTCGTCGCCTGTTTCAGACTTCTTCGCCGCGCGGCGCGGCAACGCGTTGCGCACAGGACGGCCCGGCAGGGAGACGACGTTGTCGTCGCGCCCCGGGCGGCGGAACATGCGCGAGCCCGAGTCGTCGGGGCGGCGGCCGAGCACGCGTCCCAGACGATAGAGAACGAATGCCGCCAAGAGGGCCAGGAGGATGACGTCAAAGTACTGCACGGTGGGGACCCAACCCTGGCCACCTCCGAACACGCCGGCCGGACGCCTGTTGGCGCCGGTCGCCGCGCGTGCTGCGGCGGCGGAACCTTTGTCAACAGACTAGCGGTCGCAGCCGCCGCGAGTCCAGCGCAGCCGCTTTTTGCCGACGGCGGAATCCCAGGGCTCTCGCGGCCGGCAACACCTGAGTGCACGAGAAGGTGAGCGCGGCCCGCGCGGCGTAGGCCCCTCGCTTGACAGGCCCACGACACGCGAACGATGGTGCGCGCGCGTGCAAGCGCGGCTGCGCGCCCATGCCGCAGTGCAGCATGCCTTCCTGGGGCGGGGAGAACGCCATCATGGCCGAAACCGACGCCAAGACCGATGCCGGCGCTGCCGAAGCGCAAGCGGGACCGCGGGTGACCGTCCGCGTCCAGTACGTGAAGGACCTGTCGTTCGAGAATCCGGGTGCGCCACGCGCGCTCGCCGATACGGCCACACCGCCACAGATCCAAGTGAACGTGGACGTCGAGGCGCGGCCTATGGGCAAGGACCACTACGAGGTGGCGCTGCACATCAACGCGACGGCGGCGCGCAACGACGCCAACGTGTTCGTGCTGGAGCTGGTCTACGCCGGCCTGTTCGCCCTGGAGAACATCCCGCGCGACAAGCTGGAGAACATTTGCCTGGTCGAGTGCCCGCGCCTGTTGTTCCCGTTCGCGCGGCGCGTCGTCGCCGACGCAACCCGCGAAGGCGGCTTCCCGCCTCTGTTGCTCGATCCGATCGACTTCGCGCGGCTGCTGCGACAGCACCGCGGCCCGATGGCCGCCAGCGGTCAGGCCACCGCCGCGCCAGCGAAACGCGGCAAGTAGGACTCCCGAGTCAACTCAGCCAGATCGGCTCTTTGATCTTGGCCAGGAAGGCGGCGTGGGCCGCCAGCTCCTCGGGGCTGGCAGCGTGCGGCCGCGCCGCCCGCGGCTCGCGGCGCACCAGGAGCACGCCGGTGGTTTCGCTGACCGCCAGCGCCAGGTCGGGCTGCCGCCCACCGATCAGCTCGAGGTAGACCTCCGCCAGCAGCTGGGCGTCGAGCAGCGCGCCGTGCTTGGCGCGGGCCGTGCGGTCGATGGCGAAGCGATCGAGCAGCGCATCGAGGCTGGCCGGCGCGCCCGGATAGCGCCGGCGCGCCAAGCGGACGGTGTCGATGACGTCGCCGGCGAGCGGAGGGTGATCGAGCCGCGCCAGCTCGGAGTTCAGGAAGCCCATGTCGAAGTCGGCGTTGTGCGCCACGACGCGTGCGCCGTCGAGGAAGGTGAGCAGCTCCTCGGCCACTTCGGCGAACAGTGGCTTGTCGCGCAGGAACTCGTCGGTGATGCCGTGCACCGCCTGCGCGGCGTACGGCATCATCTTCTGCGGGTTGACGTACTTGTGGAACTCGCGGCCGGTCGGGATGGAGTTGATCAGTTCGACGCAGCCGATCTCCACCACGCGGTCGGACGCCGGATCGAGGCCGGTGGTCTCGGTGTCGAGGACGATCTCGCGCACGTTACTTCTGCTTTTTCCGGGCCTGCAGCGGGCTCTTGTTGAATGAGGGCCGCGCTTCGCGCTCGAGCATTTTGATCAGCCGGCGAATCTCGCGCAACATGTTGCGCTTCTCGCCGCCGGTGTCGATGACATATGTCGCACGGCGGCGCTTTTCGCGATCGCTCATCTGCCGCGCACGCATGGCGCGGAAGCGGTGCGCAGTCATGCCGGGGCGCTTCATCACGCGCGCTTTCTGCACCGCCGCGGGCGCCGTCACGACCAGAACGGCGTCGACGCGCTTCTCGCCGCCCGTCTCGAACAGCAGCGGGATGTCGAGCACGGCAAGGCGCGCGCCGGAGGCCTTCGCGTCGGCAAGAAAGCGCCGCTCGCGCTGGCGGACGCGCTTGTGCAGAAGGCCTTCGAGGCGCGCCAGGGCGGCGGGATCGTCGAACGCCAGCCCGGCCAGCGCAGTGCGATCCACCGTGCCGCCGCGCACGGCGGCCGGGAAGGTGCGCTTCACCGCGGCGATGGCGGAAGCGTCGTGGGCGAGCAGCGCGCGCACCGTCGCGTCGGCGTCGAACACCGAATAGCCGGCACGGGCAAAGGCCTGGGCCGCCGTGGTTTTGCCCATGCCCACCGAGCCGGTGATGCCGAGGACGAACAACCGGTCAAGGCCCTTTGCGGACGAAGTCGTGCAGTTTGGCGTCCACCTCGGGCTCCTTCCCAAACCAAGCCGCGAAGCCGGGCTTGGCCTGGTGCAACAGCATGCCGAGGCCGTCGACGGCGGGATTGCCGCGCTGCCGGGCGCGGCGCAACAGGTCGGTTTCGAGCGGCGTGTAGACGATGTCGGTGACGATGGCGTTCTGCGGCAAGGGGCCCAGATCGACCTCGAGCATGGGCTGGCCCTTCATGCCCAGCGTGGTGGCGTTGGCCACCAAGGCGACGTCCTCGAGGGCGGCGGCGCTGTGCTCCCATGCCACGGCCTTGGCGCGGCCGCCCAGGGCCTGCGCCAACGCTACCGCGCGCGCGGGTGTGCGGTTGATGATCCGCACCTCGTCGGCGCCGTCGGCGTGCAGCGCCCAGGCGATCGCCTTGGCGGCACCGCCGGCGCCGACGATCGCCACGGCCTTGCCGCGCGCCGACCAGCCGGGATGGGCGTCGCGGATGTTGGCAAGAAAGCCTCGGCCATCGGTGGTGTCGCCGAACAGCGAGCCATCCTTGCGCACGATGATGGTGTTCACGGCGCCGATGGCGCGCGCCTCGTCGCTGAGGCTGTCCATGGCGGCGAACGCTGCTTCCTTGTGCGGCACCGTGACGTTGGCGCCGGCGAACCCGAGCGCAGGCAGCGCGCGCACCGCAGCCTCGAGCTTCTCGGGCGGCACCGCCATCGGCACGTAGGCGGCGTCCAACCCATAGCGGGCGATCCAGTGGCCGTGCAGGCGCGGCGACAGCGAATGCGCCACCGGCCAGGCCATGACGCCGGCGACGCGCGCCTTGCCCGACACAGTCATGCCGTTGCCGTCATTGCGGGATCACGCCACGGCCGCGCAGGAATGCGAGCAACGGCAGCAGCGGCAGGCCGAGGATGGAGAAATGGTCGCCGCGCACGGCTTCGAACAGCGACGCGCCGAGACCCTCTAGGTGATACGCGCCGGGGCTGCCCAGCACGTCGTCGCCGACCTGGGCAAGGTAGGTTTCCAGCGCCTCGTCGCTGAAGGCGCGCATGGTGAGCTCGGCGACCTCATCGTGCTGCCAGATCACCGTGCCGCCCATGGCCACCGACGCCGACGTCAGGAGCTGGTGCGTGCGCCCGCGCAGGCGCCGCAATTGGGCGCGGGCATTGTCCCGCGTTCCGGGCTTGCCGAGCAGTTCGCCGTCGACGCCGAGGACCTGGTCGGACCCTACCACCGCCGCGGCGGGGCGCCGCTTGGAGACGGCCAAAGCTTTTTCCGCGCCGATGATGCCCGCGGCCTGCGGGCCATTCGTAGCCGTGGCGCGCAGGGCAACTTCGTCAACGGAAGGAACGTCGACGACGAAGTCCACGCCGGCGGCGCGCAGGAGACGCGCGCGCATCGCGCTTCCGCTCGCCAGCACGAGGACTGCGCCGCCACCCTTGGACTTTTCTCCGCTAGCCGCGGGATAAGTGTCGCGCCGATCCGCTACCATGGCTCGGACGTGCAGGGTCCTGGATTCATCCCAGGGTCTTCGCACAGGGGAATGAATCCATCCACGGCTTCTGCATAACGGGGACAACCTTTTCGACGGGAAGGACTGCCGAAGGAACCGTGCTCTTTCCGAGCACTCGTTCTTTGTGCATCGATCCAGGTGCGCCAAGAATTCCCCTGTTCCGGTGGTCCAATCACCTCTACCACCTTTCTTACTTATCTATAATTCTAAGAGGGACGAAGCTCGACTCGTTGGCCGACCAAGGGAGCATTGCGTGAAGCACAAGAAGCTCCTGCGGGTGTTGGCAGGAGAGAGCGTCTCTCCTCCACCGATCTGGCTGATGCGGCAAGCAGGCCGATATCTGTCCGAATACCGGGCGGTGCGGGCCAAGGCCGGTTCGTTCCTGAACCTTTGCTACAATCCGGAGCTGGCGATCGAAGTCACTCTGCAGCCGATCCGTAGGTTCGGGTTCGACGCAGCGATCCTGTTCTCAGACATCCTGGTCGTCCCGCACGCACTGGGCGTTCCCTTGGACTATCGCGAGGGGGAAGGTCCCGTCCTGCAGCCGGTGCGTTCTGCCGAAGCGGTGGCGAAACTCAGCCGCGAGGCCATCGAGGAACGCTTGGCGCCGGTGTATGCCACGGTGCAGGGTTTGGCGAAGTCATTGCCGCCGGAAACCACCCTGATCGGATTCGCGGGCGTGCCGTGGACCGTGGCGGCCTACATAGTCGAGGGCCAGGGAGGCACCGACCACGCCACCCTGATCCGCTGGGCCTGGCGTGATCCCCAAGGCTTTGCCGCCCTGATCGGCCTGCTGGTGGAGGCCACCACCCGCCATTTGCTGGCGCAAATCCAGGCCGGAGCGGAAGTCGTACAGTTGTTCGAAAGCTGGGGAGGAGCGGCGCCGGACGCCCTGTTCCAGCGCTGGTGCATCGAGCCGGTGACGGAGATCGTGCGGCGGCTGAAGGCGGCCGCCCCAGAGGTGCCGGTGATCGGCTTTCCCCGCGGCGCCGGCGCCTGGCTGGCGCGCTATGCCGAGGAGACCGGCGTCCAGGGCATCGGCGTGGACCAGGGCACCTCCTTGGCCGTCGCCCGCGCTGTCGTTCCCGACCGTGTCGCCATCCAGGGCAACCTCGATCCCCTGGTGCTGGTCGAAGGCGGGGCGGCCTTGGACAGCGAAATCGATCGCATCACCGACCTCATGGCGGGTGCGCCGCATGTCTTCAACCTGGGACACGGGATCCACCAGGACACGCCACCCGAGCATGTCGCGCAGCTGATCGAGCGCGTGCGCAGCCGCCGCCCATGAACCCGCGCAATTCGACTCAGCGCATCGGCATTGTCCTGTTCAACCTGGGCGGGCCCGACCGTCCGGAAGCGGTGCTGCCGTTCCTGCGCAATCTGTTTCGCGACCCGGCGATCCTGCGCGTGCCCGGCTTGGTGCGCGTGCTGTTGGCCGAGGCGATCGCGCGCCGGCGTGCGCCGGTGGCACGCGAAATCTATTCGCGCATCGGTGGGCGCTCGCCGATCGTTCCGGAGACCGAAGCACAAGCGCGCGCTCTCGAAGCGGCGGTGCAACACATCGTACCGAACAGCGAGGTGAAGGCGTTCGTCGTCATGCGCTATTGGCATCCGCGCGCCGGTGATGTCGCCGCCGCTGTGCAAGCGTTCAAGCCCGATCGCGTCGTGCTGCTGCCGCTCTATCCGCAGTTCTCGACCACGACGACGGAGTCCTCGCTTGCCGAATGGCAGCGCATGGCCGTGACCGCAAAGACGGTCGCGCTCGTGGCGCGCACCTCCATCATCGGCTGCTACGGCGCCGAGGCGTGGTTCGTGAAAGCATACGCCGACGTCATCCGGCCGGTGCTGGAGCAGGCGCGCGCAAAGGGCAATCCCCGCGTCCTCTTTTCGGCGCACGGACTGCCGCAGCGCATCGCCGACGCAGGCGATCCCTATCTGCTGCACACCCAGCAGACGGCGGCGGCGGTGGCAGCGGAGATCGGCCTGGTCGCCGCGAACTGGCGGTTGTGCTACCAGAGCCGCGTCGGCCGGCTGGCGTGGATCGGTCCCTCCACCGAGGAGGAGGTGCACCGCGCCGGCGCCGATCGCGTGCCGGTGGTGGTGACGCCGATCTCGTTCGTCTCGGAGCACTCGGAGACATTGGTTGAGCTCGACATCGAGCTGCGCGAGGCGGCGCTGAGGGCCGGCGTGCCGGCGTATTTTCGCGCGCCGGCGGTGGGTACCAACGCCGCCTTCATCGACGGCCTCGCGACTCTCGTGCAGCGTTCGTTGAGCGGAGCGTTGGGCGCGTGTCCGTTGCATGCCGGACGGCGCTGCCCGCGCGGCTTGTGTGTCGCCACCAACACCCGCGGCTTCAAAGTGCCGGCGCGAGCGTGAGAATCGCATGAGCTTCCTGGCGGACTATCCGTGGCGGCAGATCGTCACCGCGCTGCACGTGATCTCGGTGATCGCGTGGATGGCGGGCATGCTGTATCTGCCGCGCCTGTTCGTCTATCACGCCGACACCGCGGTCGGCTCGGACAAGTCCGAGACGTTCAAGGTCATGGAGCGGCGCCTGCTGCGCGGCATCATCAACCCGGCGATGATCGCCGCGTGGACATTCGGCCTGCTGCTGGTGTTCACGCCCGGCGTGGTGGATTGGAGCCGCGCCTATGCGTGGGTGAAAGCCGCCGCGGTGATCGCCATGAGCGCGCTGCACGGCAACTTGTCGCGCTGGCGCAAGGACTTCGAGGCGGACCGCAACAAGAGGCCGGCGCGCTTCTATCGCATCGTCAACGAGGTGCCGACGGTGCTGATGATCGTCATCGTCTTCACCATCTTCCTGAAATACTGACCGCCGTCACACCGCCGCCTCTTCCCCCTCCGCACGTTTGACTCGGGCGACATGTTCGCCTTAAATGGAGGGGTAAGCACTGCGGGCGCCCACCTGCCCGTTTCTCCGCCAAGTCCCGTCGCTGCTCGGGGCCCCTCGCGGCACTTCTTTCCGGAAATCCCGAGCATTGCGGCCCGAATCCCCGCCCGAATCCTAGGCTCCGAATCCCCCGGCCGCCCATGAACCTCCAAGAACTGAAGCGCAAGTCGCCGACCGAGCTTCTGGCGTTTGCCGAGGCGCACAACGTCGAGAACGCCAACTCGCTCAGGACGCAGGACATGATGTTCGCGATCCTCAAGCAGCTGGCCGAGGACAACATCGAGATCACCGGCACGGGCGTGCTGGAGATCCTCCAGGACGGCTTCGGGTTCCTGCGCTCGCCGGAGTCGAACTACCTGCCGGGCCCGGACGACATCTACGTCTCTCCGAGCCAGGTGCGGCGCTTCGCGCTGCGCACCGGCGACACGGTGGAAGGCGAGATCCGTGCGCCCAAGGAAGGCGAGCGCTACTTCGCGCTGCTCAGGGTCAAGAGCATCAACTTCGAAGAGACCGAGAAGGTCCGCCACAAGGTCAACTTCGACAACCTGACGCCGCTTTACCCCGAGAAGCGGCTGAAGATGGAGATCGACAAGGCGCCGGGCGATCCCTCCGCGCGCGTCATCGACCTCATCTGTCCGCTCGGCAAGGGACAGCGCGGGCTCATCGTCGCGCCGCCGCGCACCGGCAAGACGATGATGCTGCAGAACATCGCGCACTCGATCAGCCACAACCATCCCGAGGTGTACCTGATCGTGCTGCTCATCGACGAGCGGCCGGAGGAAGTCACCGACATGAAGCGCTCGGTGAACGGCGAGGTGGTGTCCTCGACGTTCGACGAGCCGGCGTCGCGCCACGTGCAGGTCGCCGAGATGGTGATCGCCAAGGCGAAGCGCCTGGTGGAGTACGGCCGCGACGTCGTGATCTTGCTCGACTCTATCACGCGTCTCGCGCGCGCCTACAACACCGTCGTGCCGTCCTCGGGCAAGGTGCTGACCGGCGGCGTCGACGCCAATGCGCTGCAGCGGCCGAAGCGCTTCTTCGGCGCGGCGCGCAACATCGAGAACGGCGGCTCGCTCACCATCATCGCCACCGCGCTGATCGACACCGGCAGCCGCATGGACGAGGTGATTTTCGAGGAGTTCAAGGGCACCGGTAACTCGGAAATCATCCTCGACCGCAAGCTGTCCGACAAGCGCACCTGGCCGGCGATCGACATCACGCGCTCCGGCACGCGCAAGGAAGAGCTGCTCGTCGACAAGGGCACGTTGTCGAAGATGTGGGTGCTGCGCCGCATCCTGATGCCGATGGGCGTGGTGGACTCGATGGAGTTCCTGCTCTCCAAGCTCAAGGGCACCAAGACCAACGCCGAGTTCTTCGACTCGATGAACGCGTAGGACGCGTTCGGTCCGACACTGGCGCTACCGCTCGAGCGCGTCCTTGAGCGGCTTCAGGAACTCCGCATAGTTCTTCGCGTTGCCGACGCGGGCGGACGTCAGCGGCTCGCGCAAGCGGCGCTTGCTTTGCGTCGGCACCGGCCGGGCGAGCTCGGCGCAGCGCAGCACCTGCGGCTCCCACCCAAGGCCCACGGCAGCCAGCAGCGCCTTCGCCGTGGCTTCTGGTGAGGCCACCAGATCCTCATACTTGATCTCGGGCAGCGCCCCGAGCGTGCGCCAATGCGCCATCAGGCGCTGGTGCTCGCGCCAGTACACGCCCAGCGCAGCGAGGTCGGATGGGAACGGGTGGTCGCCCGGCAGTTGGTTGGCGAAGATCGACAACAGCGTGTCGAGCGGATCGCGCGTGACGTGCACCACGGCGGCGCGGGGGAACATCAGGCGCGCAAGGCCGATGAACTGCCAGTGCGGGGCGCTCTTGTCGGCGACGCGCTTGGCGTTCGACGCGTGGCGCTGGCGCAGCGCGACGAAGTCATCGGCGATGGGCTTGCCGACCTCGGCGGTGAGGTCGCGCAGGCACTCCGGGTACTCGACCTTGGCGCTGGCGGCGACGCTCGGCTGGCCGGCGAGTGAGGCGAGGTCGCCCCAGCCGGGCTCGCTCTTGGGCTGTACCAGCGCCGGCAGGCGGCGGGCCAGCACGGTGAGATCCTGCACCTCGCCGAGGCCCCAGCCCCGGGTGTGGGCGGCGATCATGCGCTCGGTGATCGAGAGGCCGGCGCGCGGCAGGCCGACGAGGAACACCGGTAGGTCCGATTCGCTGCCCTGATCGCGGTGCGCGGCGAGGAACTCGGGCGTGAAGAAGGCGATCTGCCGCGCGATGGTGGCGCGGAAGGCGGCCATGTCGAAGGCCTGCCAGCCGGCGCGCTGCTTGTTGCCGGCGGCGAAGTTCTCGAAGGCGCGCGCGTAATCGCCGCGCGCGTCGTAGAGGCGGCCGAGCGCCAAATGGGCGCCGAAGCGGTGCAGCGGCACGCGCCGCTCGTCGTTTGCCACGACGGTGAGGCGATCCTCATGCTCGCGCGCGAGGTCCTTGCCGTGGATGTCCACCAGGCTGACGAGCGCGACGACGTTCTCCGGCTGGCGGCCGAGCACGCGCTCGAACTGCGCCGCCGCCTCGCTGAACTTGCCGAGACGCGCCAAGAGGTCGCCGAGCTGCAGGGCGATGCCCTCGGAGGGACGCGCCTCGAAGGAGGCGCGCATCACCTGCATTGCTTCATCGGACGCGCCGGAGTTCACCAGCGCCTCGGCGAGGTTCGAGGCGATGAACGGCTCGCCGTGCGAATCCTTGAGCGCCTGGCGCAGCTGCTCCACCGCCTCGTGCGGACGGTTGCCGTGGCGCAGCGCGAGACCGTAGTTCGAGCGCGGCGGGACCATCTTCGGTCCCTCCTTGAGAAGGCGCTGAAACAGGGTGTACGCCTCGTCGAGCTGGCGCACCTGCATGAGCGACGTCGCCAGGCCGTACAGGGCGTCGGGATGATCGGGCTGCAGGCGCAGCACGGCGCGGAACTGCTCGACGGCCTCCGCGTGCTCGCCGTTGTTCGCCAGGGCGACGCCGAGGTTCTGCTGCATCTCCGCCGACTCGGGCGCGAGCGCCGCCGCCTTGCGCAACTGGCGCATCGACTCCTCGCGCTCGCCGAGATGGAACAGCACGCCGGCGAAGGTGTTGCGCACATGCGCGGATTCCGGGTTGATCTTCACCGCGCGCTCGAGGTGTTTGGCGGCGGCCTTCAAGTCGCCGGCGTCGAGCTCGGTGAGCGCGAGGTTGTAGCGCGCGTCCATCGAGCTCGGCTTGAGGTCCACCGCCTTGCGCAGGGCGACGCGCGCCTCGGGCATCTTGCGCATGGCGCGATAGGCCATGCCGAGGGTGAGCTGCGCGTCGTGGTGGCTCGGCTGCAGCGCAACCACGCGCTGCATGTAGCGCGCGCTGTCGGCGTACTGGTGCGCGCGGTACGCCACCGCGCCGAGCAGGTACAACGCCTCGGGGTTGTTCGGGTAGGCCGAAAGCACCTGGCGCACCAGGGTCTCGGCATCCTGGAGGCGCGCCTCCTGGTAGGCGATGCGGGCGTCGGCCATCACCGCGCCCATTTCGAACGACAGGGCTTTGCTCACTGGAGACCCAACGGTTGCGGTGCGGGGCGCCGGGCCGCGGGGGCGACGAGCGAGATACCTTCGTGTTGCAGCAGGAGACGCTTGGTGGGCAATCCACGTCCACCGGAATAGCCGCCGACGCGGCCGTTGGCGGCGAGCACGCGGTGGCACGGCACGGCAACGCAGATCGGATTGGCGCCGCAGGCGCCGCCGACGGCGCGCGGGCCGGACTTGATGGTGCGGGCGATGTCGCCGTAGCTCGCGGTCCGCCCCGGCGGGAGCGCGGCGATGGCGCGCCACACCGCCTGCTGGAAGTGCGTGCCTTCGGCGCGCAGGGGAAAGCCGACCGGCCGGAACGCTCCGGCAAAGTAGTCGTCAAGCCAGGCGCGGGCGAGGCGCAGCGCGACCGGCTCGCGGCCGCTGGGCGCGGCGCGCGCCGGCTTGCGGCCTTCCAGCCACTGGATGGCGACGATCTCGTCGTCCTCGGCGCGCACGCAGAGAACGCCGAACGGCGTCTGGTGGAGAGCGCTCGCCGTCACGACGCGCGCGGCGCCTGCAGGAGCGCGCTGAGCTCGGCCGTGGTATGCACCGGCAGCGAACAGGTCGTGCCGACGCACACGTACGCGGTCGGCTTGCCACCCACCTGCTGCTTGCCGTGCGCCGGATGGCCGGCGGGCAGCTCGGCGCCGGGCGGCAGCACCTGCACGACGCGATCGGGACGCGGCGCCCCGAACGCCGCGCCCACCAGCGGATCGTCGTTCTTGGCAATCACCATGATCTGCTGGGCGCTGATGAGCGCCTCGAAGCTGTTGAGCAGGGTCGCGAACGCCACCGGATACTTGCTCGCCATGCCGCTGAACGCGGCGAGGATGGCCGACGCGCTCACCCGCGCCGACTGGTTGGCGGTGAGCAAGTGCAGCCGCGCCAGCACGCCGGCGAGGGTGCCGTTGCCCGACGGCTGCGGACCGTCGTTGGCGTGGCGCGGGCGCACCAGCAGGCGCTCGTCGCCGTGCGCCGACGCATAGAAGAACGAGCCGTCGTTGCCGGCGAAGTCGGTGGCGAGCGTGCGCACCCAGGTGAGCGCGCGCTCCAGGTACGCGGACTTGCCGGTCGCCTCGTACAAGGCGAGCGCCGCGCGCGCCATGTTGGCGTAGTCGTCGAGGAATCCTTGCGCGCCGGACGTGCCGGCGAACGACGAGTGGTAGAGGTTCCCGTCGTCATCGCGCGGATCGCGCGCCAGGCGAGCGGAGCGTGCCTCCGGCACGACGTGGATCTTCACCACTACGGCGAAGACGTCTTCGGCGGCCTTCAGCCACGATGGCTCTAGGAACGACGTCGCCGCATTGACCAGAGCCGCGATGGCGAGGCCGTTCCAATCGGCGAGTACCTTGTCGTCGCGCTCGGGCGGCACGCGCTTGGCGCGGACCGCGAGCAGCTTGTCGCGCGAGCGCGCCAGGCTCGCCTCGCTCGCCGCATCGCCGAGCGCGATGTTGTGCAGCCGGTTGAGGATGACCTTGGGATGATCGCCCTCGGCCCAGTTGCCGCCGGGAGTGACGTCGTAGGCCTTCTTGAACGCCGGCGCGTCGGGGCCCAGCACCGCGTCGATCTGGGACTCGGTCCAGACGTAGAAGCGCCCTTCCTCGCCTTCCGAGTCGGCGTCGAAGGACGCGGCGAGCGCGCCCTCGCCGGTGCGCATCTCGCGCAACAGCCAGGCGATCGTCTCCCGCACGCGCGCCGCGTACAGCGGGCTCTTGGTCGTGCGCCACACCGTGGTGAGCACGTCGACGAACAGCGCGTTGTCGTAGAGCATCTTCTCGAAGTGCGGCACCAGCCAGCGGTCGTCGACGCAGTAGCGGGCATAGCCGCCGCCGAGGTGGTCGTAGAGGCCGCCCTGGGACATGCGATCGAGGCTGAGGGTCACCGCGTGGCGCATGGCGCCGACGCCGGTACGGAGGTAGCCGCGCCACACCAGGTCGAGCGCCGTCAGCTGCGGGAACTTCGGCGCGCCCTGGAGGCCGCCGTCGTGCGGGTCCATGGCGTTGAGCACCGCATTGGCGGCGAGGTCGAGGGTGTTGGCGGAAAGCTCGGCGCGCGCGCCCTGTGCGGTCGGCTCGCCAAGCGCCATCAGGGCCCGCGCCAGATCCTGGGTGCTGTGGCGCGCCTTGTCGGGCGCCGCCCGGTACACGTCAGCGATGGAGCGCAGCACCTGGCCGAAGCTCGGCTTGCCCCATCGCGGCTCGGGCGGGAAGTAGGTGCCGCCCCAGAACGGCACGCCGTCGGCGGCCAGGAACATGGTCAGCGGCCAGCCGCCCTGTGACTCGAATGCCGACAGCGCCGACTGGTAGACCAGGTCGAGATCGGGACGCTCCTCGCGGTCGACCTTGACGCAGACGAAGTTCTCGTTCATCAGCCGCGCCGTGTCCTGGTCCTCGAAGCTTTCGTGGGCCATGACGTGGCACCAGTGGCACGCAGCGTAGCCGATCGAAAGCAGGATCGGCTTGTGCTCGGCTTCGGCGCGGGCGAACACATCGGGCCCCCATTGCAGCCATTCCACCGGATTGTCCCGGTGCTGGCGCAGGTAGGGGCTGGTTGCGTTGGCAAGCGCGTTCGGCATGAACCAGATTACGCGAAACAGGTTGCGGCCAGATCCCGAGGACTCAAGGTCCCGGGCCGGTTCCAGCGGCCAGGTTCCAGAGGAGAGTCCAGGTGGCGGAGCCGCTCTTTTACCGCAAGCACGTCTTCGTATGCACCAACCAACGGCCGCCCGATGACCCGCGCGGCTGCTGCGCCATGAAAGGCTCGGTGGCGCTGCGCAACTACATGAAGGACCGCGCCAAGAAGCTGGGTCTGCATGACGTGCGGATCAACAACGCCGGCTGCCTCGACCGCTGCGAGTTGGGGCCGAGCGTGGTGATCTATCCCGAAGGCGTCTGGTACACGGCGCGCACCAAGGAGGACATGGACGAGATTCTCCTGCGCCATGTGGTTCGGGGCGAGATCGTCGCGCGGCTGCTGATGCCGCCGCGTGCGCCGGCCGCCTAGGCCCAGGCTCGTGAGCACGGTCTTCGCCCTCTCCAGCGCCCCCGGGCCGGCCGGCGTCGCCGTGGTGCGGGTGACGGGACCCCAGGCCGGCAAGGCGCTGCGTGCGCTTTCCGGCAAGCTGCCCCGTCCACGCCAGGCGACCCTGGCCGCCCTGCGCCGGCCAGTATCCGGCGAGGTCTTGGACCGCGGCTTGGTGCTTTGGTTCCCGGCGCCGGCCAGCGTCACCGGCGAGGACGTGGCGGAGCTTCAGATCCATGGCGGCCGCGCCGTGGTGCGCGCCGTGCTGGATGCCCTCGCCGCCTTGCCCGGCCTGGCCCAGGCGGAGCCAGGCGATTTCACCCGTCGCGCCTTCCAAAACGGCAAGCTCGACCTGACCCAGGTCGAGGCCCTGGCCGACCTGGTGAACGCCGAGACCGAAGGCCAACGGCGTCAGGCACAGCGGCAGATGGACGGTGAGCTGGGCCAGCGCCTAGAGCGGTGGCGGACCGAGGTCCTGCGCGCCCTCGCCCATGTGGAAGCCGCGATCGACTTCGGCGAGGACGAGGTGCCGCCGGCCGAGGTCCTGGCCGGGGTTGCGGCCCGCGTGCATCGCCTGGTCCCCGAAATGGAAGAGGCCCTGGGCGAGGCGCGACGCGGGGAGCGGCTGCGAACGGGCGTGCAGATTACCATCGTGGGCCCGCCCAACGCCGGCAAGTCGAGCCTTCTCAACGCCATCGCCGGGCGTGACGCCGCCATCGTCTCGTCCCGGGCCGGCACCACCCGGGACGTGGTCGAGGTGCACCTTGATCTGGCCGGTGTGCCGGTCACTCTGGCGGACACCGCCGGCCTCCGCGAGGCCTGCGACGAGATCGAAGGCGAAGGAATCCGGCGCGCGGTGGCGAGAAGCGAACAGGCGGACGTCCGGGTGGCGGTCTTCGACGCGGCCGACTGGCCAGCGCTGGACGAGCGCACTCTGGCCACCGCCGGGCCCGATGCGATGGTCGTAGTCAACAAGGTCGACACGCGGCTGGTACCGGACCGCACCCCCTCGGGACGGCCCGTATGGCCCGTCTCCGCCAAGACCGGAGCGGGAATTCGCACTTTCGTTCAGGAGCTTGCGCGGCACGCCGGAGAAAGGGCGGGTATGAGCGAGGAGCCCGGGCTCACGAGCGTTCGCCAAATCGCTGCGGTGCGCGACTGCGTCGAGGCCTTGCGGCGGTTCCTCTCCTGCAGCCAGGAGCTGGCGTTGCGTGCCGAGGACCTTCGCCTGGCGGCGCGTGCCCTCGGGCGCGTTACGGGGCGTGTAGATGTCGAGGAGCTGTTGGATGTGGTCTTCCGCGACTTCTGCATCGGCAAGTAACCTTCAGCCCATCGGGGAGCTTCTCGACCAGTCGTTCGACGTGGTCGTGATCGGCGGGGGACACGCCGGCTGCGAGGCCGCCGCTGCCTCGGCGCGCGTCGGCGCCGCCACGTTGCTGCTGACCCACCGGTTCGACACCATCGGCGCGATGTCGTGCAACCCGGCCATTGGAGGCTTGGGCAAGGGCCATCTGGTACGGGAGATCGATGCGCTGGATGGAGTGATGGGCCGCGTCGCCGACAAGGCGGGCATTCATTTCCGGGTCCTCAACCGGAGCAAGGGCCCGGCCGTGCGCGGTCCCCGTGCCCAAGCTGACCGCGCACTCTACAGGTTGTGGATGCAGCGGGAGCTGTCCGCTACCCGCGGCCTCGCCATTGCCGAGGCTTCTGTTGAGGACCTCGATCTCGCCGAAGCGAACGGCCGTCTTGTGGTTCGCGGGGTGCGCGTTGCGGGCGGAGAGTTTCTCCGATGCCGCACGGTCGTTCTGACGACCGGGACGTTCCTGCGCGGCCTCATGCACGTGGGCGGGCAACGCACACCGGCCGGCCGGGTGGGCGAGGCGCCGAGCGTCGGGCTATCCGACACGCTGGCGCGGGCGGGGTTTGCGTTGGGCCGGCTCAAGACGGGGACGCCGCCGCGACTCGACGGCAAGTCGATCGACTATGCGGGATTGGAGCGCCAGCCCAGTGAGGATCCGCCCGAGCCGTTCTCCTACCTGACCGAACGCATCGAGACGCCCCAGGTGGCCTGCCACCTGACGGCGACCACCGAACGGTCGCACGCTATCATTCGGGCGAACCTGCACCTCTCGCCGATGTACTCGGGACAGATCGAGAGCGTGGGCCCGCGCTACTGCCCCTCGATCGAGGACAAGGTTGTGCGTTTCTCGGATCGCACCTCGCACACCGTGTTCCTCGAGCCGGAAGGACTGGACGACGACACCGTCTACCCGAACGGGATATCCACTTCCTTGCCGGCGGACGTTCAGGAGCAGCTGGTCAATTCCATTCCTGGCCTCGAGCGTGCGCGGATCGCGCGGCCCGGGTACGCCATCGAGTACGACTATGTCGACCCGCGGGAGCTGGGCCACGATCTGCAGACCCGCCGGGTGCGCGGCCTGTATCTGGCCGGGCAGATCAACGGAACGACGGGATACGAGGAGGCAGCAGCCCAGGGGATCCTTGCCGGCGCCAATGCGGGGCGGGCCGCCACGGAGCGTGGTCCGCTCGCCCTCACGCGGGCGGAGGCGTACATCGGCGTGTTGGTGGACGACCTGGTGACGCGGGGGACTACGGAGCCGTACCGCATGTTCACATCGCGGGCGGAATACCGGCTCACCCTGCGCGCCGACAACGCGGACCTGCGGCTGACTCAGCGCGGGATGGACGCCGGCTTGGTGGGACCCCACAGGTCAGCGGCCTTCGGCGCGAAGGCTGTGGCGCTGGCGACGGGTCGCGCCCTCTTGACGGAGTGTGCGCTCACGCCGCCACAAGCCCGGGCGTACGGAATCCAGCTGAACCAGGACGGGCAGCGCCGGACCGCGGGCGCGATGCTGGGAGCAGGACTGGCGAGCCGAGCGCAGCTCACCGCGATCTGGCCGGAGTTCGACGGCCTGAGCGTGGCCGTCTTTGGGCAGCTTGAGATCGAGTGCCGGTACCAGTCGTATGTAGGGCGGCAGCGACAGGACATCGCGACCTTCGAGCGCGACGAGGCGCTGCGCCTCCCCACCGACTTGGACTACGGCAGAATCGCCGGTCTCTCGGTTGAGGCTCGCACCAAGCTCAGCATCTCCCGGCCGGAAACCATCGGGGCCGCCGCGCGCATCCCTGGCATGACCCCGGCCGCCCTCACCCGCCTCCTCGGTTTCGTACGGGGACGGACCGCAGCCTAGATGGGGGCGTCCCCGCTGACGCTGGACGGGTTCCGGGAGGCGACCGGTGTTTCACGTGAAACACTGGCGCGGCTGCGGATCTACGAAGCCCTGCTTCGTAAGTGGCAGCCGTCGATCAATCTCGTGGGACCGGCGACGTTGGGGGATCCTTGGCGCCGCCACTTTCTCGACTCGGCCCAACTCTCGCCGCTAGCCCTTAGCACGGGCGGTACCTGGGTCGACGTCGGGTCGGGGGCCGGCTTCCCCGGGCTGGTCCTAGCGGCGATGGGGTTGGGGCACTTTCACTTGGTGGAGAGCGATGCCCGCAAAGCCGCCTTCCTGCGGGAGGCGGCGCGCGAGATGGGGGTAGACGTGGCCATCCATGCCCAACGCCTGGATCGTGTTTCACGTGAAACAACCGGAGCGGTCCAGGGCATCACGGCCCGAGCCTTTTCCTCCCTGTCGGAGGTCCTGGTGCAAACCCAGCACCTTGCAGAGGAGGCCACCTGCTTCCTGCTGCTCGTTGGGCGCGACGCCCCGCGAGCATTGACCGACGCGCGAAAGCGTTGGAAGATGCAAGCGGACGAGTTTCCAAGCCGGTCCGACCCAACGTCCTGGGTGGTCCGTTTGCAGGGTGTCTCCCGTGGATGAAGCTCTGATTTCCGAAGGCCTGACGGACAAGCGCGCGCGGATCGTTTGCATCGCCAACCAGAAGGGCGGCGTCGGCAAGACCACCACGGCAATCAACGTCGCCACGGCATTGGTGGCCGTCGGGCAAAAGGTGCTCCTGATCGACCTGGACCCGCAGGGGAATGCCAGCACCGGCCTGGGCATTGCGCACACCAAGCGCGGCACCAGCGCGTACCAAGTGATTCTGGGCGATGCATCGCTCGCCGATGCGACCGTTCCGTCCGATATCCCGGGCCTGAGCGTCGTGCCAGCAACGGTGGACCTGTCGGGCGCTGAGCTCGACCTCGTGTCCATGGAGCGGCGAGCCCATCGGCTCCGCGATGCGATGGACGAAGCAGCACGAGCGTACGATCATATTTTGATCGACTGCCCCCCGTCCCTGGGGCTCCTTACGCTGAACGCGATGGTGGCCGCTGACGCTTTGTTGGTGCCGCTTCAGTGCGAGTTCTACGCGCTGGAAGGCCTGAGCCACCTGTTACGTACGATCGATCGGGTCAAGAGCTCCCTGAACCCGCGACTGGAGATCCAGGGCATCGTCTTGACCATGTTCGATCAGCGCAACAACCTGTCGGGCCAAGTGGCGGCGGACGTGCGCGGGCACCTGGGCGACAAGGTCTACAACACCGTCATTCCGCGCAACGTCCGCATTTCGGAGGCGCCGTCCTTCGGCAAGCCAGCGCTTCTATACGACCACACGTGCTCCGGAAGCCAAGCCTACATTGATTTGGCACGGGAAATTCTGCGGCGCGAACGTTCGTTAGCCGCCTAGGGGAGCGCCGGCCAAGCCGTTGGCCCAGGGGCAGCCCCTCGGGGTGGCTGACGCGGGAGGCACCATGACCGAAGAAGCAACGAAGCGCCACGGCCTTGGCCGCGGGTTGTCCGCGCTCTTGGGCGAGGACTCGACCGATTATGCCGCCCTCGACAAGGTGCGGGCCACCAAGGAAGTGCCGATCGAGCGCCTGCGGCCGGGGAAGTACCAGCCGCGGCGCCGCTTCGACGCCGAGGAGATCGCCGAGCTGGTGGCCTCCGTGCGCGCGCGCGGCATCCTGCAGCCCATCCTGGTGCGCCGTGTCGGCGAGGGCGCCGACGAGGCGTACGAGATCATCGCCGGCGAGCGTCGCTGGCGGGCGGCGCAGCAGGCGCAGCTCCACCAGGTCCCGGTGGTCATCAAGGATCTTTCCGACGCCGACGCCCTCGAGGTGGCGCTGGTGGAGAACCTGCAGCGCCAGAACCTCACTCCGCTCGAGGAGGCGGAGGGCTACCGCCGGCTCATGGACGAGTTCGGGCACACCCAGGAGCGCCTGGCGAAATCCCTTGGCAAGAGCCGCAGCCACCTCGCCAACACCCTGCGGCTGCTGGGCCTTCCCGAGGAGGTGAAGTCGCTCCTCGACGACGGCAGCCTCACGGCTGGCCATGCCCGCGCGCTGTTGGGGGCGTCCGACCCCGTCGGCCTTGCGCAGCGCGCCGTTCGCCAAAATCTGAACGTTCGTCAGGTTGAGAAGCTCGCCCAGGGCGGCGATGCGCCGGCCAAGCAGGGCCGCCCCGCGCCGGAGAAGAGCGCTGACACCCGGGCGCTCGAGCACGACATTACGGGCACCCTGGGTCTGCCGGTTGCCATCCGCCACCGCGGCGACAAGGGCGGGGAGGTGCGGGTGGGCTACCGCACGCTCGAACAGCTGGACGAAATCTGCAAACGGCTGGCCCGGGTCTTGAGCACCCCGGCAGACACTGTGCCGCCCAAGGAGTCGGATTTCACCGAGGGCCAGAGGTCGGCGGAAGCCGGCGACGATCCCCTGCCGCCCTTTCCGACCGATCGGATGTAGCCTAGGGAGCGCGCCGCGCCGCGGCTGTCGCCACCCGCAGAACGGCGCGCCAGGCCACGGCCTCATCGGCCGCCGCCGCGGTCTTGCAGCCCACCTCCGCCTCCAGCACCATCTCCAGCGCACGCCCCAGTTCGTCCGGCTTCCAGACTTGGAGCGCGCGCTGGTACGCGGGCTTGTGGCGGAAAAAGACGGGCGGTCGCATTTGCGCCAATGCTCCGTCGACGGAGCTTCCGGCCGCCACCACGCCGGCAGCCGCGTGCAGACGAATGAACTCACGCGTGACCGCCCGCAGGATCGTAACCGGGGCGTGCCCAGCCGCGTAGGCGCGCACCATGGCCTGGTCCAGTCCGGATAAGTCGCCGGTGGCGGCGGCCAGCACTGCGTCGTCGAGGTCGAGAAGCGCCGTATCCCCCAGGCACGCCTCGGCATCCGCCGCCGAGATGGGGTTCCCGGGCCCGACGAAAAGGCTCAGTTTCTCCAGCTCTCCGCGCAAAACCGAACGATCGCCTCCTGTCGCTCCGGCGATCCACTCCAGAGCCTCGGGATCAACGGAGTGACCGAGCGCTCGCAAGACTGCGCGCGCAAATTCGATCAGTTGTTCGTCTTGGTCTACGTAGCAGGGAACGGATGCCGCGTCGGGGGAGCCCTCGAACAGGCGCCGCAAGGTGGAGCGCGGGCCAAGCTCCCCGGCCTCCACCACCACCAGCGCCTCGGACTTCGCCTCGCGGCCGCTGCGCAGCTTGAGAATCGCATCGACCGCCTCGGCGACGCCGTCGCCTGCCGCGGTGACGCGCACCGCGCGCCGCCCTCCTACCAGGGACAGTGCTTGCGCCTCGTCCACCAGGGCCGCTGCGCTGGCGGCGGCCGCGGCGCCGGAGACTTCGGCCGAGCGGAACGGATCGTTGAGGTCGCTTCCCAGTACCGAGACGAGGAGTGCGCGGCTGCGCTCGCGCACCTGCCCCTGGTCGGGTCCGTAGACCAGCACACACGAGACGTGCGGAGCCTTCACGAACCCATCCGCCTCGCGCGGGGAGATCTTCATCGCGCGTCCTCGCGCGTCGAGATCGTCATCGCGCGTCCTCGCGCGGGAAGATCTTCATAGCGCCCCCGGCGTTCGCGCGAAGTGGATCGACAGCCGCGTCTTGATCTCTTCGGCCACCACGCGCGCGGCGCGAGTCTCCGCGTCGCGCTTGGCGACGACGTTGGCGAACTCGGCGCGCAGCACGTTGTATGCGGCGGTCGCACGCGCGGTGCCGCTGTTGACGCGCATGCGCGTGCGCGCGTCCTCGAGGTCGTAGTTCGCGGTCAGCGTCAGGGTGAAGCGCGTGATGGTGGCGTCGCGCTCGATGGCGATCCCCTGCCTCTCTTCGAACAACGACACGCGCAGGACGTAGCGCGGCTCGGCGGGCTCGCCCAACGGCGTCACGAGGTCGAGCAGGTCGTTGCGCACCGCAAGGCCCAGGCGGTCGTTGACCTCGGCGATGTGAATGCCGGCGAGCTCGCCCACGATGTGCGCGCCGCCGGCGTCCACGCCGTAGAGCGGCTGAAAGCCACACGCGCTCGCCCACAGCACGACGATGCCGGCGAGGACTGCGCGAAAGGAAAAGCGCGGGGTCACACGACGATGTTGACGACGCGATCCTGCACGACGATCACCTTGCGGATCGGCTTGCCTTCAAGCGCGTTCTTGATGCGCTCCTGTGACTCGGCTTCCTTGAGGGCGAGCGCGCGCACTTCGGCCTCGGGCATGCCGACCGCAACCTCGATGGTGCCGCGCAGCTTGCCGTTCACCTGCACGCCCAGCGTCGCGACGTCCTCGCGCGCCAGCGCCTCGTCGAACGCGGGCCACGCTTCGTCGGTGACGATGCTGGTGTGGCCAAGCCGCTGCCACGCCTCCTCGGCGCTGTGCGGAATCATCGGCGCCACCAGGCGCGCCAAGGCCTCCAGGGCCTCCCGCCGCGCCCAGCCGCCGTCGGCGCCCTTGGCGGCGCCGCCCACGGCCGGGTCGAGCAGCGTGTTGACGAACTCGTAGATGCGCGCCACCGCCACGTTGAAACGGAAGCGCTCGAGGTCGGCGCTCACCTTCGCCACGGTGCGATGAGTCAGCGTACGCATGCGCGCCGCCTCGGCGCCGAATTGCTTCGGCGCCGGCGTGCGCGGCCTGGGCAATGCGTTGGCGCTCTCGTCGAACAGCCGCCACAGGCGCTGCACGAAGCGGAACGCGCCGGCGGCGCCGGCATCCGTCCACTCGAGGTCGCGCTCCGGCGGCGAGTCCGACAGCATGAACCAGCGCGCCGTGTCGGCGCCGTACTTGTCGATGATGGCGCCGGGGTCGACGACGTTCTTCAACGACTTCGACATCTTCTCCGAGCGACCGACCGTAACCGGGCGTCCGGTCTCCTTGTGGCGCGCTTGGCCATCGTCGCCAACAGCGACCTCGGAGGGGAACAGCCACTTGCCATGCTCGTCCTTGTAGGTCTGATGGCCGACCATGCCCTGGGTGAACAGCGCCTCGAACGGCTCGTCCAAGCTCAAGTGTCCGGTGGCACGCAGGCCGCGCGTGAAGAAGCGCGCGTACAACAGGTGCAGCACGGCGTGCTCGATGCCGCCGATGTACTGCTTGACCGGCAGCCACGCGTCCACCGTCTTGCGCTCGATCGGCACGCTCGCGCGCGGCGAGCAGAAGCGCGCGAAGTACCACGATGAGTCGACGAAGGTGTCGAGGGTGTCGGTCTCGCGCCGCGCCTTGCCTTTGCACGACGGGCAGCTGGTGTCCTTCCACGTCGGGTGGTTCTCGAGCGGATTGCCCGACTGGTCGAAGCGCGCGTCCTCGGGCAGGCGCACCGGCAGGTCCTTCTCCGGCACCGGCACCACGCCGCACCTCGGACAGTGCACGACGGGGATCGGGCAGCCCCAATAGCGCTGGCGCGAGACGCCCCAGTCGCGCAGGCGGAAATTCAACTCTCGCTTGCCGCGGCCAGCCCTCTCCAGTCGCATGGCGACCTCGTTCTTCGCCTGCGGCACCGTCATGCCGTTGAGGAAGTCGGAGTTCATCAAAACGCCGTCGCCCGTGTAGGCGACGTCGCCGATCTCGATCGGCTCCGACGGGTTGGCGGGGGCTACCACCCGGCGCACCGGCAGGCGGTACTTGCGGGCGAAGTCGAGGTCGCGCTGGTCGTGGGCCGGGCAGCCGAAGATGGCGCCGGTGCCGTACTCCATCAGCACGAAGTTGGCGATGAACACCGGCACCTGCTCGTTGGCGCGGAACGGGTGCCGGGCGCGCAGGCCGGTGTCGTACCCCCGCTTCTCGGCGGCCTCGATCGCCTCCTCGCTGGTACCCAGACTGTGACACTCGGCGATGAACGATCGTGCGTTCGCATCGTTCTTGGCCACTTCCGTCGCCAGCGGGTGGTCGGCCGAAACGGCCAAGAACGCCGCGCCGAACAGGGTGTCGGGGCGGGTTGTGTAGACTTCCAGGCGCTGCGTGCGGCCCAAGACGTCCCACTGGACACGGCAACCTTCCGAACGACCGATCCAATTGCGCTGCATGACGCGCACGCGCTCGGGCCAGTTCTCCAGGCGGTCGAGGGCCGACAACAAGTCCTCGGCAAAGCGGGTGATGGAAAAGAACCACTGTTCGAGTTCGCGCTTCTCCACCGGCGCGCCGGAGCGCCAGCCCTTGCCGTCGATCACCTGCTCATTGGCCAAAACCGTCTGATCGATCGGATCCCAATTGACCTTGGCCTTCTTGCGGTAGGCCAGGCCGGCCTTGAGGAAGTCGAGGAACAGCTTCTGCTGGTGGGCGTAGTAGCCAGGATGGCAGGTCGCGATCTCCCGGGACCAGTCGATCGACAACCCCATGCGCTGCAACTCGCCGCGCATGGTGGCGATGTTGTTCAGGGTCCATTCCTTGGGGTGGATGCCCTTGTCGCGCGCGGCGTTCTCGGCCGGCAGGCCGAATGCGTCCCAGCCCATTGGGTGCAGGACGTTGAAGCCCTTCGCGCGCTTGTAGCGTGCAACCACGTCGCCAAGCGTGTAGTTGCGCACGTGGCCCATGTGGATGCGCCCCGACGGATAGGGGAACATCTCCAACACGTAATACTTGGGCCGCGGGTCATCGTCGCGGCCTGCGAACGCACCGCGCTGGGCCCACGCCGCCTGCCACTTGCGCTCGGCGACAGCCGGTTCGTAGCGCGCCATGGATGCCGGAGGTCGGTGGCGCCCTAGGGGGCCGCGTTCGCATCCAGCCACATCTGGCGGGCGCGGGTCAGGATGGCGTTCTCCAGCTCGACGCCGGTGGCGGTGTTCGTGGCCACGTCGCGCCATTCGACGCCGGCCCGTTCCTGGCGGAAAACCGTCACTTTCACGCCATCCGAACGCAGCCGCTGGTCCTTGATCAGGACGTTCAGCTTGAAGCGCTCGTTGGTCTGGGCGGTGGCCGGCGTATACCAGTCGGTGATGACGACGCCGCCGAACGGGTCGGCCGAGGCGAGCGGCATGAAGGAGATCGTGTCCAGGGTAGCGCGCCACAGGAACGCGTTGACGCCGATCTCTCCGCCGCCGCGCTGCGCGCGCTCCTGGTTGGTGAACAGGACGATGCCCTCGGGTCCAAATAATCCCTGCGCCTGCTGCGGCGGCGGCGGGGGCGCCGGCTCGAACACGCCGCAGGCCGTCAAAGCCAAGTAGGCAGCCACTCCCAGGGCAGGGACCGCCCGGCGGTACGGCGCCAGACAGGCGCCAGGTGCAAGGGCGACGCTACGCCGTGACTGAAAAACGTGGGCCATGCCAAGAAACGCCAAGAAAAACAAGCGCCCGAAGTATAGACGGGCGCGCGCCACGCCGCCAAACCGCAAATGCGCTCCCGTCGCGGCCTGGGTGCGAATCCGGCCAACGCGGCCCACGAACTCCTGTGACTCGAGAGTCACACTGGGGAAAATTCGACACAGCGCAGGCCCCCAAAACCTTGACCGTGGGGGGCGCGCGGTGTCACTAGATTTCCCAGTTCTTTCGCGGATTCCTTCCGGCGAAGGGGCAGCTGCTGAGCGGATTCCTTTGCGCAACAATGAAGACTGAGGAGACGAGGGGATGAAGAAAGTACTGTTGGGGACCACGGCCCTGCTTGCTGCCGGCATGTTCGCCGGCCCGGCGCTGGGTCAGGCCCGCACGGCGATGACCGCCACCAACTTCAATCTGAGCTTGGGCGGCTTTGCCGAGTTCGAAGGCTTGTACCAGGACAAGTTTCCCGACCAGAACATCACGGGCCTCGACGGGGACGGAACCCTGACGGACCAGCCGCGCAAGATGGTATTCGGCTTCGACGGCGAGTTGGAGTTCCGGGGCAACGCGACGCTGCCCAATGGCGTCAAGGTGGGCTTCGAGTTCGAGCTCGAGACAGCCGGCGCCGAACCAAGCCTCAACAAGTTCTGCACACCCACCACGACGGCCGGCGCGAATAGCGCCAAGACGGCACGCAGCCGCTTCGCCTGCGCCGACTACATCGACGACAACTTCATGTTCGTCGATGGGCGCTACGGCAAGGTGACCCTGGGCGGCGTCGGCGAGCCGGCTGGCTACGCCATCAGTGCTCCGCGCGCCTACACCTCGGGCAACGGCATAAAGCTCGTCGACGAAGCTGGCGAAACGCTGAACGTCGCCGGCATTAACCGTGCAAGCTTCACGAACAGCATCTCGGTCAGCGCCGGCCGCAATCGCGTTATCTATGAGGCCCCGGCGATGAGCGGCGTCCGTCTGATGCTGGCATATGCCCCGGATCTCGGCGCCGAGAACACTACCATCAAGTCGCAAGAAGACGATGTTGATCAAGCCGACCAGGACATTCACATCCAGGCCCAGTGGTCCGGTGCTGTTGCCGGCAACCGCTTGCGCCTGTCGGGCGGTTGGGCCACTTCGTCGGCGGAAAACAGGGATCCCACCCAGACCATGGTCCACTCGAACGTCCGTTGGCGTATCGGCGCGGACTACCAGTTCGGCCAGCTGACCCTCGGTGGTCACTACCGCCAGGGCCTGCGCAACGCTGTGTCGGTCCTTCAGGACGAGGACATGAAGACGTGGGGCGTCGGCGCCACGTACAAGATGGGTGTGTGGGAATTCGGCGCAACCTACGAGAGAGCGATCACGGAGCAGAAGGGCGATGCCGCGGTCACCGCGGTCGCCGCGGTCGCCGCCACCGTGGGTGCCAACATCGGCACTCCGGCGATTACCGCAGTTGACTCCAACAACCGCGGCACGGGTGAGGATGTTGCGGTCCGCTGGGATGTCGGCGCGACCTACACCGGCCTCGGCAAAGGCAGGGTCATTCGCCTCGGCGCGCGCGAAGAGGACTGGCAGGACAACAACAACGATCCGGACCTCGAGTCCAAGATTCGCTCGATCGACGCGGTCTACGAGTGGGCTGTTGGCCCCGGCGTCTCGTTGACGGCGGGCTACACCAACTACCGCTACACGCACCACACCGGCCTCGACGCTACCAATACGCAAAGAACGCGTACGGCGAACGGCGTCAGCATCCGGACCCGGTTCGCGTTCTAATCTCTCCCGAGGTTTTGGGGGATGGCTCGGGGCGGACTTCGGTCCGCCCCGAGTGTTTTTAGGGGCCGGCTCCTCGGCGCGGAATGAAGGCGCCAACCGCGGCGATGCCGGCGACGCCACAATCGAGCAGCCGGGCGACGTTGTCGGCGTCGATCCCGCCTAACGCAAGGACGGGCAATCCGGCGCCGCGCACCAGCGCGCGCACTTGTGCCGGTCCGAGACTCGGCGAGCGCGGGTGGCTTGCCGTGGCAAACACCGGTGCCAGCACCGCGGCGTCGGCGCCGATGGCGTGTGCACGTTGTAAGGCAACGGCCGAGTGTGCGGCCGCCGTCAGCACCCCGTGCCACCGCGCCGGCCGCATCGCCACCAAGTCGCGCTCGCGCAGGTGCAGTGCGCGCGCATTCACGCTGCGCGCCAGCTCGACGTCCGCACCGACCCACAGCGCCAGGCCTCGCAGCCGGCAAGCATCGGCAAGAGCCCCTGCGAGCGCGGCACGTTCGGGATGCTCGTAATCCCGCAGCAACACGGCGCTCCCCTGCGGCAGACGACCCACCGCGGGAAGCGGATCCGGATGGCGGGCCGCGTCGGTCACCAGAATCAAGGCTGGCAACGCACTGCCGTCGCGTGCGCGCGGTGCTCCCGCGCGCTCGCGCAACTGCGCCGCCGCGGCGATCAGCGCCTGCATCCGTGCTTCGGCGGTGCCGTCCACGACGACACAAAGCCACGAGCGCCGCGGCTCGGCAACTCCTGAAGCCGCGCGGTAGTGGCTCCACCGCGGCTCTGCTAGGGTCGAGCGATGCCTTCGCCGCGCGCCCCGGCCTTCGTTCCCGGCGACGACGTCGCCGCCAATCTCGCGCACGTGCGGCGGCGCATCGCCGCCGCCGCCGCGGGCGTCGGCCGCAGGCCGAGCGACGTCGCGTTGGTGGCGGTCTCCAAGAACCAACCGGCGGTGCGCGTTGCCGCGGCGTTGCAGGACGGACAGCGCGCGTTCGGCGAGAACCAGGTGCAGGAGGCGCAGGCCAAATGGCCGGCGCTGCGCGCGCGGTTTCCGGACATCACTCTACACCTGCTCGGGCCGCTGCAGACCAACAAGGTGAAGGCGGCGGTGGCGACCTTCGACGTCATCCAGACGCTCGACCGCCCCAAGCTCGCTCATGCCCTTGCCGCCGAGCTGGCGGCGAGCGGCAAGCGGCCCCCGTGTTTCATCGAGGTCAACATCGGTGAGGAGCCGCAGAAGGCCGGGGTGCTGCCGGCCGAGCTGCCGCAGTTCCTCGAGCTGTGCCAGGCGGAGCTCAATCTGCCGGTGGTCGGGCTGATGTGCATCCCGCCGCTCGGCGAGATTCCGGCGCCGCACTTCGCGCTGCTGGCCAAGCTTGCCGACCGCCACCGCTTGGCGGAGCGCAGCATGGGCATGAGCGGCGACTACGAGGACGCGGTCACTCTCGGCGCTACAATCGTCCGTGTCGGGACGGCGATCTTCGGCGAGCGCGCGCCTAAGGCGGGTTAGGGCGCCGCGTAGAGGCGGCGGAGCTCGTCGCCGGCGGCGACAGCCTGATCGAGGGCGCGCTGCCGTGCCGCTGCTGCAGTGGCGGCGCGCGTGTCGGCGGCGGCGCCGTCGGGCGGCGGCAACTCGGCAATGAAGATGGCTTGCGCGGGCAAGGCCGGCATCGCCGGCGCGTTGACGCGCACCGTTCCCGCCGGCGCAACGGTGACGGCCGGGGCGCGCGGCTCGGCCTTCGCCGCCGGCAGTCCCACCGATTGCATCAGCAGCGCGACCTGTTCCGGCGGCAGCGCCGCGGCGGCCTCCTGCCACGGGGGCACCATCGCCGGTGCGGCCGTCGCTGGCGCCGGTGTCCTGCCGAATCCGTCCATCAAGCGCGCGAGCTGCTGCTCCGACAAGGTGAGCGTCGCGGCGTCAGCTTGCGCTTGTGCCGGCGTTGGCTGCGGTTGCCGCCGCGCATTGTCCGCGATGGCGACCGCGGTTGCTGGCGCGTCGCCGCGCGGTGCGGTCGCGCCTTTCCGTCCGGTCAGCATCGCGACGACCGTGCCGCCGGCGTCGGTGCCGGTGGTGGCCTGGAAGGCGGCGTCGGCGGTGCCGAGCGCGAAGCCGACCGTGCCGCCGAACAGCGCTCCGCCCATCATCTTGGCGGCGGGCGCGATCTTGTCGCCGGAGAGCGCGCGATACGCCCACGAGACGATCGGAATGTGCTGCAGCGGGTTCACGACGTCGATGAGGTCGCCGAACGTGAAGCCGTCCTCTCCCCACGCGGAGCCCTTCGCCTTGGCGGCGCCGACGTGACTGGCGGGCTGCGCGCCGCTAACGAGGTTCGCGGCGCCGTGAGACGGTCCGAGCATGCGCGTTTACCAAGCAAGCCCCAGGCCAGCACGCCCGGCCGGAATCTGCAGCTTCGTGAAGCGCAGGACCGGCCACCGGGAATCTTTTGCCGGTCCCCGCACCGCCCGGCAGGCAGTAACCGGTGGTTGTGGAAGCGGTTTAGTCCTCGCGCACAATTCATCCTGAGCTTGGTTGTCAGCCACTGGAATCTTTTGCATGCTGCGGCCGCTTCCCGGGATTTCCGGACGAACTTGCGGGAGCATTTTGGTATGGCTGCAGCCAAGAAGGTCCTGCTCGTGGACGACGACAAGTCGCTTCGCGATGCGCTGCACGAGCAGCTCGACCTCCATGAGGAGCTCGAGACGACCGAGGCCGAGAACGGTGCGCGCGCGCTCGAGCTCGCCAGGGGGCAGCACTTCGATGCCATCCTGCTCGACGTCGCCTTGCCGGACCTCGACGGCCGCGAGGTGGGGAAGCTCTTGCGGCGGTCGGGCGTGAAGGCGCCGATCATCATGCTGACGGCGCAGGACGGCGATGCCGACACCATCCTGGGCCTGGAGTCGGGCGCCAACGACTACATCACCAAGCCCTTTCGTCTCGGGGTGCTGGTGGCGCGGCTGCGCGCCCACATGCGCCAGCACGAGCAGAGCGAGGACGCCGTGTTCGCCATCGGGCGCTATTCGTTCCGGCCGGCCGGAAAGCTGCTGATCAACGCGGAAAGCGGCGAAAAAGTACGGTTGACCGACAAGGAGACGGCGATCCTCAAGTATCTGTACCGGGCGGGTGCGAGCGTGGTGAACCGGGAGACGCTGTTGTCCGAGGTCTGGGGCTACAACTCCGGCGTGACCACCCACACGCTCGAAACTCACGTCTATCGCCTGCGGAAGAAGATGGAACGGGACCCGTCTGCCGCTGTGCTCCTGGTCACCGAGCCAGGCGGCTATCGTCTCGTCACGTAGGGGCTAACTACCGGGAAAACCACCCGGAAGCGGCTTCCGAACAGACGGGGAGTTGGGCAGAATGCCCCCAAGCTGGGGGATTCCAGGCGTGTGCGCGGTTTTGGTGGTGGACCGCGAGGACTTCTACGTCCGGTTCTGGGGCGTGCGCGGCAGCATTGCCATCCCGGGGCCACGGACGGCCCGCTACGGGGGCAACACGTCGTCGCTCGAGGTGCGGTGTGGCAAGCACATGCTCCTCTTCGATGCGGGAACCGGCTTGCGGTACCTCGGCAACGAGCTGGTGAAGAGCGGGCCCGTCGACACCGACCTCTTCCTCACCCACACGCACTTCGACCACGTTTGCGGACTGCCGTTTTTCGTCCCGCTTTTCATAAAGAACAGTCAGATCCGCATATGGGCGTGCCACCTCAAGGCACGCGAGATGACGGTGAAGTACGTCATTTCCGAAATGATGTTCTCGCCGCTGTTCCCGGTGCCGCCGGAGATCTTCACCGCCAACGTGGCGTACCTCGATTTTGACGCCGGCGAGACGCTGGAGCCGCGCCCCGGGGTGAAGCTGCGCACGACGCGGCTCAACCATCCAGATCGCGCCACCGGCTATCGCATCGAGTGCAACGGAAAGTCGATCTGCTATCTCACCGACACGCAGCACGTCGTCGGCAAGCCCGATCAGAATGTCCTCGCGTTGATCAAGGTCGCCGACATGGTGATCTACGATTCGACGTACACCGATGCCGAGTTTCCCAAGCGCGCCGACTGGGGCCACTCCACGTGGGAGGAAGGCGTGCGCCTGTGCGACGCCGCCGGAGCGAAGACGTTTGTCGTCTTCCACCATGACCCCGACCACGACGACGACTTCATGGACAAGGTCTCGACCGACGTCACCGCCAAGCGCCCCGGCTCCATCGTCGCCAAGGAAGGCCTGGTCCTGCGCCCATAGGCGCGGGCGGCGAGCGGCTTGCCGCTCTAATGCGATTGCTCCTATAAGAACACGTCCGCGTGACTGGCGACTTCGGATGGGCTGAACCATCGGGAAGCGCGGGCGACAGTGCCGATCGCCTGGGCGCCGGAGCGTTCCGGTTCACCGCTTCCTGTCAAGGAGCCTGCCCGTGGCCGCCGCAAACGCCGTCTCCCGCGCGCTGATCTCCGTTTCCGACAAGTCGGGCCTTACGGAGTTCGGCCGGTTCTTGGCGACGCGCAAGGTCGAGATCCTGTCCACCGGCGGAACTGCCAAGGCCCTCGCCGCGGCGGGAGTGCCGGTGCGCGAGGTGTCCGACTTCACCGGCTTTCCGGAGCTGCTCGGCGGGCGCGTGAAGACCCTGCACCCCAAGGTGCACGGCGCCATCCTCGGCCTGCGCAATGACCCCGAGCACGCCGCCGCGATGGGCACCCACGGCATCGAGCCCATCGACCTGGTCGTGGTGAACCTCTATCCCTTCGAGAAGACGGTCGCCGCCGGCGCAACGTTCGAGGAGTGCATCGAGCAGATCGACATCGGCGGTCCGGCTATGATCCGCTCGTCCGCCAAGAACCATGCCCATGTCACCGTGGTGGTGGATGCGGGTGACCTCGCCGAAGTGATGCGCAACATGGAGATCAATCGCGGCGGCACGTCGCCCGGGTTGCGCCGGCGCTTGGCCGAGAAGGCGTTTGCGCGCACCGCCGCTTACGACACCCACATCGCCGCGTGGTTCGCGCGGCAGCAGCCGGGCGGCGAGGCGTTGCCCGAGCGCATCGCGCTGATCGGCGAGCGCGCCCTGGCGTTGCGCTACGGCGAGAATCCGCACCAGGTCGGCGCAATGTACCGCACCGTCGACGCACGACCCGGCGTCGCCGCGGCGCGCCTGATACAGGGCAAGGAGCTGTCCTACAACAACATCGGCGACGCCGACGCCGCCATCGAAGTCGCAGCGGAGTTCGAGCAGCCGGCCATTGCCATCATCAAGCACGCCAACCCGTGTGGCGTTGCCGTGGGCGCCAGCCTCGCCGAAGCCTACAGGCGCGCGCTCGCCTGCGACCCCGTCTCCGCGTTTGGCGGCATCGTCGCCGCCAACCGCCCGCTTGACGGCGCCGCGGCGGCCGAGATCGTCAAGATCTTCACCGAAGTGGTGATCGCTCCCGATGCCGACGCCGACGCGCTCGCGCAATTCGCCGCCAAGAAGAACCTGCGGCTCCTGCTTACCGGACGCATGCCGGATGCGCGTGGCCCCGGGCTGACCGCACGCACCATTGCTGGCGGGCTCTTGGTGCAGACGCGTGACGCGGCCATGGTGGACAAAGCGTCGCTCAAAGTGGTCACCAGGCGCGCGCCCACCGAGAGCGAGGAGCGCGACCTATTGTTCGGCATGCGTGTGTGCAAGCACGTCAAGTCGAACGCCATCGTGTTCGCCAAGGGCGGCGCCACGACGGCCATCGGCGCCGGCCAGATGAGCCGCCTGGACTCGGTGCGGATCGCTCGCTTGAAGGCGGAAGACGCAGCGAGGGCGGCCGTCGCCGCGCGGCCGACCACGGTCGGCTCCGTGGTCGCGTCGGACGCGTTCTTCCCGTTTCCCGATGGACTCATCGCCGCTGCGGACGCCGGCGCGACCGCCTTCATCCAACCGGGCGGCTCGATGCGCGACGACGAGGTGATTGCAGCCTGCAACGACCGCGGCCTGGCGATGGTGTTCACTGGGCTGCGCCACTTCCGCCATTAGCGATGCCCACGCGGCACCAGCGAACCGTGGCCGCGCTGCAAGCGAAAGCAATGGAAGCGTTGCGCCTGCAGCGACAAGGCGACCTCACGCGCGCGGCGGCGCTGTACCGCGAGGTGCTTCGGGAGCTGCCGGGCAATGGCGACGTGCTGCATGCGCTGGGCGTGGTCGAGGCGCAGCGCGGCCGGCCAGGCGAGGCAGCGGAGCTCCTGGCGCGGGCGGCGCGTGCCAATCCGAACGACGCAACTGTGCAAGTCAACTACGGCAACGCGCTGCTGGAATTGAAACGCATTCCCGAGGCGGTGGCGGCTTACGACCGTGCCCTGGCCATCAACCGCCGTAACATTCTGGCGCACTACAACCGAGGCGTCGCGCTCGCCGATTTGCAGCGGCCGCAGGAAGCGCTCGACAGCTACGAGCAGGTGCTGTCGCTCGATCCCGGTCACGCGGAGGCGCGGTACGGCAAGGCGAATGCGCTGGTGTCGCTCAACCGCCCGCGCGAGTCCCTGGCCGAGTTTCAGGCCGCACAAGCACTCGATCCGAACCGCGCCGACTTCTACTTGAACGAGGCCCTCGCGCGTCTGGTGATCGGCGACTTCGCCCCAGCGTGGCAGCTGTACGAGTGGCGCTGGAAGACCGAGCGCGTTGCAGGGTTTGCGCGCACGCTTGCGCAGCCGGCGTGGCGCGGCGACGCTGACCTCGCCGGCAAGACGATCCTGTTGCACGCCGAGCAGGGATTCGGTGACACCCTGCATTTCTGCCGCTACGCGACATTGGTCGCCGAGCGCGCCGCGCGCGTCGTGCTCGAGGTGCAGCCGGCGTTGGTGCGCGTGTTGTCAACCTTGGCGGGGGTACACAAGGTTCTGGCGCGCGGGGACGCGCTGCCGCCATTCGATCTGCACTGCCCGATCCTCAGCCTGCCGCTGGCGTTTGGCACGACGCTCGCCACGATTCCATCGCGCGTTCCTTACCTGCGCAGTGACCCGGAGCTGATCGATGGATGGCGCGCGCGCCTGGGCACGAAAACCAGGCTGCGCGTCGGCCTGGTCTGGTCGGGCAGTGGCGGGCTCGAGTTCGATCAGCGCTCGATTGCGCTCGCGGAACTCGCAACTTTGTTTGATGCCGATGTCGAGGTCTTCGGCTTGCAGAAGGAAGTACGCGAGTCCGATCGCGCTTCCCTCGCCGCCCACCCGGAAATCCGGCAGCTCGGCGATCAGCTCGGCGACTTCGCCGACACAGCTGCGCTGTTGGAGCTGATGGACCTGATCGTAACGGTCGACACGGCGGCCGCGCATCTCGCCGGCGCCATGGCCAAGCCGGTGTGGCTCCTTCTTGCTTTCGAGCCGACTTGGCGTTGGCTGCTGGGTCGCGACGACAGTCCCTGGTATCCGACCGCGCGGCTGTTCCGCCAACGCAGCATCGGCGACTGGACCACTCCGGTGGCAGAGGTACGCGCCGCGCTGCGTGCACTCGCGCGAAGTTAGAGGTGCTCGCTTGTTGGCTCGCGCACGGTCCACAACAGCGCGCCGCCAGCGACGAAGAACAGAAGCAGCACGGAGAGTCCCCAGCGCTGGCTGCCGGTGGCGGCGGTGACCGCGGCAACCAGGGCAGGCCCCAGGAACGCGGTGGCCTTGCCCGACAGGGCGAACAGGCCGAAGAACTCAGTGCTTTGGCCGGGCGGCGCCATGCGCGCCATCAGCGAGCGCCCGCCCGACTGGATCGGCCCGACGAACAGGCCGAGAGACGAGCCGAAGATCCAGAACAGCGTGGCGTTCGGCGCGGTGACGGCGCCGAGTGCCGTCACGAACAATCCGGCGATGGCAATCAGCACGGCGCGCCTTGGACCGATGATGTCGTCGATCCAGCCGAACAGCGCCGCGCCGATGCCGCCGGTGAGGTTCAGCACGATGCCGAACACCAGCACCTGGGTTTGGCTCATGCCGAACACGCCTGCCGCGAAGATGCCGCCCACCACGAAGATGGTCACCAGGCCATCCATGGTGATCATGTTGGCGATCAGGAAGCGCACGAGGTTGCCGTCCTGGCGGGCGCGCGCCAGCGTGGCGCGCAGCGCGCGCAATCCCGTACGTACCTGCGCGCCGAGGTCGGCGCCGAGCGGCGGCCGGTCGGGCGTGAACAGGAACAGCGGCATCGCGAAGATGGCGAGCCACACCGCGGCAAGCGGCGCCACCGCGCGGATGTGCTCGAAGCTCGCCTTGTCGAGTCCGAACCAGGGCTCGTCGGCCTGCACGAAGGCGACGAGCGCGACGACCATGGAAACGATGCCGGCGGCGTACCCCAATCCCCACGCCCATCCCGACCAGCGGCCGATGAGTGCCCGCGGCACCAGGTCCGGCAACATGGCGTTGACGAACACGACGCCGAACTCGATGCCGAGGTTGCCCACCGCGTACCACAGCATGCCCCAGGCGATGAACGCGGGATCGGCTTGCGTCCACCACAGCAGCGCGGTCGCCACGGTGGCGAGCGCGGTGAAGGCGAGCAGCCACGGCTTGCGGCGGCCGCCGGCGTCCACGATGGCTCCGACCAGCGGCGCAAGCAGCGCCACCGCCAGTCCGCTGGCGCTCGCCGCCCAGCCCCACAGCTGCTGGCCGCGCACCGGATCCTCCACCACCGCGAGGGCGAAGTAGGTCGAGAACACGAAGGTGACGATGAGCGTCGCGTAGGCGGAGTTGGCCCAGTCGAACAGCGCCCATCCCACGCGGGCGCGCGTGGTGACCTGCTCTGGCATCAGTGCTGCGCGTGTCGCCGTCACGCGGAGACGCGAATCCATCGCTCCGTGCTGCTGAGCCACGGCAGCCAGCCGAGCCACGGCAGCCACACGAACCGGCGCACCACCAGGATGTTGGGGCCTTCCATCGAAATGCTGGCGCGATACTCGCGTCCGGCTTCCGGCACGTACACCGTGCCGCCGCTCCAGCGCTCGGGTCCGTCGGGCTGCAGGCGGGTCAGCACCTGCAGGCCGAGCAAGGGCCGATTGCGCAGGTCGGCGTACGGGTTGGAGACGTCCCGGCGCACCCGCCCGGACTCGTCGACCGGCTCCTTCAGCCAGACGATGCGGCCGCACAGGGCGCCCCCGCACTCGAACGTGGCGACGCGCGCCTGGCCATCGGCGGTCACCCACTGCCCGGCGGCCGCAAGTTGCGCGCTGGCGCCAAAAGGAATGCCGAGCAACAGCAGCACCGCCACGATCACGGGGAACATCGCCGGTCCCCCGGCGCCCGGCTCAGCGGCGTTGGTCAGATGCGCCGCCCCCGCGGCTGGCTCATGGTCGCGCACGTGGCCGCAAGGATGCACCTGTGGCGGAGGGGATACAAGGCAAGCCGGCGCGAGCAACGGGGCTGCGCGCGCACGTCCTTGATTCCGGCACGAACCGTGAGAAACTCGCCGCCCTGCTTGGGCCGGGAGGGCTCATGGATCGAGTGGCACGGTGGGCGACAATGGCCGCGGCGTTGCTGGCGAGCGCGCCGCTAGCGGCAAATGCGCAACAGCGGCTTCCGTTGTGGGAGCTGGGCGGGGTGGTTGGCGCGGGCTACCTGCCCGATTATCCCGCGGCGGACGAATACTCCAAGCGCATCCTGCCGCTGCCGTACTTCGTCTACCGCGGCAGGATCTTCCGCTCCGAGGAGTCGGGCCTGCTGCGCGGCCGCATCCTCCAATCCGAGCGCATCGAGTTCGACATCAGCGTTGCGGGAGCGCTCGACTCGAAGTCCGCCGACAATCGGGCTCGCGCTGGCATGCCCGATCTCGACTTCATGGGACAGATCGGCCCGCGCTTGCAGATCACGCTGGCGCGCGCCGCGCGCGCCGCGCACATCGACTTCGAGCTGCCGGCGCGGGCGGTGCTGTCCACCGACTTCTCCCGCGTGCACCATATCGGCTTCATGAGCGTGCCGGAGCTCGCCTACCAGCACGAGAACTTCTTCGGCAACGGCACGCGCGTGAAGGCCGGCATCGGCCTGACGTTCGCAGATCGCGAGTTCCAGGACGTCCTCTACGGCGTGCCGGAGGAATTCGCCACCGCCTCGCGCCCGGCTTACGCCGCCAAGGGCGGCTACATGGGGGCCAAGCTGTCGGCTGGATTCGCCCTGCCGCTGACGGCATCGCTGCGGGTGCTCGGCCAGGTGCGCGGCGACTTCCACCAGGGCGCCGCCAACGAAGACAGCCCGCTGTTCCGCTCCAAGGCGACTGGCACGGTGCTGGTCGGCGCGATCTGGACGTTCTGGCGCTCGCGCCAGACCGTCATCGAATAGGCGGAATCAAAAGGCCCGGGGATGTGCTCCCCGGGCCCGAACCTTCCCCTGCGGTTGCTTACCAGATCACTGCGGCGATCTGCGACATCACCAGCAGGAACATTCCGGTGAATGCGACAACCATTGCGCCGGCGGCGCCGATGCGGGCGACGTCCGCGAGGTTGACTTCGTGCTCGCCATTCCACGTGCGTACGGTCATTTGTCTCCTCCTTGCCCGCGAGGCGAATCGGCAGCGCTCCCAACGGGAGCTGCGCCGTGCTGCGGGGTTGCCTGTATTTCCGAGGCGGTCCCGGCCTTAGTCGGAGGCGCCCGTGCCCTCAAAATAGGTACGGCGGTGCCGCGACGGAAGGGATGGAAGGCATAGAGCGCATCGATGTCGGCGCGATGTCGGCCATGTTTCAAGTTGTTGGAATCGAAGAAGAAAACAAACTTGCCGGGCGGTGGCGCAGGCGCGCAACGGCATTGCTGCGCAGCGGGTGGCTGCGCAACGAATTTGCGGACCGGGCGTGACGTTCTGCCGCGCCAATGAGGTACCGCTCACGCTTCACGTCTTCTTGATGCGTCCACCGCTAAGGTGACGCTGCCGCTGAAGGATGCGATGCGCGCGGGTAACGCGCTCGCTTCCAGCGAAAACGAGCGGCCCCGACCGCGCCGCGCCGAATGCGCACCGCGCGATCCGTTTGACCGGGAGGTCAAAGCGACCCGATGTCCAGCCAGACCACTCGCTCCATCCAGTCCGCCTTCCACGAGTCGCTGCCGGTGCGACGCCTGGACGCGCGGCAGAACCTCCTGCGTGCCCTGCGTGCCTCGGGCGCCGCGCTGATCCTCACCGGCGCCTTTGCCACGGCGGTCGCCGTTGGCCTCGCCAGTCTCCGCGCCCTCGTCGGCGTGCTCAGCCCCGGCTGACTTCCCGGCGTGGCGTCGCGCCCGGCGGCGGAGTAGTGTCCAGCCGCCGTGTCCAAGCCCCCCGCCGCGCCGCAAGGGACGCCCGCCAGCGCCTACGATTCCGCCGGCGTGCACATCGGCGCCACCGAGACGGCGCTCGAGGGCCTGACCGCCCGCCTGCGGCGCACGTGGCCCCACCGGAACGCCGCGTCGGGGCTTGGCAAGGTCGCGCTGGATTTCGGCTACTACGCCAACGTCGTCGACATCGGCGGCGGCATGGGGATGGCGATCTCCACCGACGGCGTCGGCTCGAAGACGCTGATCGCCGAGATGCTCGGCAAGTACGACACCATCGGCATCGACTGTGTGGCGATGAACGTCAACGACGTAATCTGCGTCGGCGCTCGGCCGCTCACACTCGTCGATTACATCGCCGTCGAGCGCGTCGATCCCGCCGTCATGTGCGCCATCGCCGAGGGCCTCGCGGTAGGCGCCGAGCGCGCCGGCGTCTCCATCACCGGCGGCGAGATCGCCGAGCTGCCGGACCTCATCAAGGGCCACGCGCCCAAGTCCGGCTTCGACCTTGCGGCGACCGCGGCGGGCATCGTGGCCTTGGATCGCATCCTGATCGGCCAGAACTGCCAGCCCGGCCAGGCGGTGGTCGGAGTCCAGTCGAGCGGCATCCACTCCAACGGCATGACGCTGGCGCGCCGCGTCCTGTTCGACCAGTCCAAGCTGAAGGCGACCGATCGGCTGCCGGAAGTCGGCCGCAGCGTTGGCGAGGAACTGCTGGAGCCCACCCTCATCTATGTCGCCGAGGCGATGCAGATGATCGAGGAGGTGCCGACCGTGCGCTCGCTCGCCCACATCACCGGCGACGGCTTCATGAACCTCACGCGCGTGCCCGCCAAGGTCGGCTTCCTGCTCGACGCCCTGCCCGAGCCGCCGCCCCTGTTCCGCGCCATAGCGGCGCGCGGCAAGGTACCGGCCACCGACATGTACTCGGTGTTCAACATGGGTATCGGCCTGTGCGTGGTGTGCTCGGTGCCCGATGTCGCCAAGGTCGTGGCCATCGCCGCCCGGCACGGCAAGAAGGCGGCGCGGATCGGCACGGTGACGGCCGAGGCCGGGATCGTCCGCGTGCCGAAGAACGCCATCTCGGGCCAGGACTTGGTGGGCGAAGGCCGCTTCTTCCGCGCCGCCTAAGGCGCAAGACCGGGCGGTACCGCCCGCGGCGGCTTGCCAGAAGGACCGCGCGTCCCATATAAACCGCGCGCAAACCAAGGTTTTCTTGCACCGGCCGGGCGTCGCGGGGAACCGCGGTCGCGTCGGCCGTTTTTTGGGCCGCGGCTCCGGGCACAGGTCGCATGCAGATCCGCAACATCGCCATCATCGCCCACGTCGACCACGGCAAGACCACGCTCGTCGACGCGCTGCTCAAGCAGTCCGGCACCTTCCGCGAGAACCAGAAGGTCGAGGAGTGCGCGATGGACTCGAACGAGCTCGAGCGCGAGCGCGGCATCACCATCCTGGCGAAGTGCACGTCGATCGTGTGGAAGGACGTGCGCATTAACATCGTCGATACGCCCGGCCACGCCGACTTCGGCGGCGAGGTGGAGCGCATCCTCTCGATGGTGGACGGCGTGCTGGTGCTGGTGGACGCCGCCGAAGGCGTGCTGCCGCAGACCAAGTTCGTCACCGGCAAGGCGCTGCGCCTCGGCTTGAAGCCCATCGTGCTCATCAACAAGGTCGATCGTCCCGACGCGCGCCCCAACGAGGTGCTGACCGAGATCTTCGATCTGTTCGTGGCGCTCGGCGCCAACGACGAGCAGCTCGACTTCCCGACGCTCTATGCCTCCGGCCGCCAGGGCTGGGCGAGCTTCTCGCTCGAGGGCGAGCGCAAGGATCTCTCGCCGCTCTACGACCTGATCGTCCGTCACGTGCCCGCTCCCACCATCGAGGAGCGGCCCGAGTTCCGCATGCTGGTGACGACGCTCGAGTACGACTCGTTCTTGGGTCGCGTGCTCACCGGCCGCATCCTGTCCGGCAGCGTCAAGCCCAACACGACCCTCAAGGCCATCGGCCAAAGCGGTGCCGAGATCGAGCAGGCGCGCGTCACCAAGGTGCTCGCCTTCCGCGGCCTGGAGCGCACCGGCATCCCGGTGGCCGCAGCGGGCGACATCGTCGCGCTAGCCGGCTTCAAGACCGCGACCGTCGCCGACACGGTGGGGGATCTCAGCGTGACCGACGCGATCCACGCCAACCCCGTCGATCCGCCGACCCTGGCCGTCACCTTCTCCGTCAACGACTCACCGCTCGCCGGACAGGAAGGCGACAAGGTGCAAAGCCGCGTCATCCGCGCCCGCCTGCTGCGCGAGGCGGAAGGCAACGTCGCCATCCGCGTGCGCGAGAACGAGGACGGCGACTCCTACGAGGTCGCCGGCCGCGGCGAATTGCAGCTCGGCGTGCTCATCGAGACCATGCGCCGCGAGGGCTACGAGCTGTCGGTCAGCCGCCCGCGCGTGCTGTTCCGCACCGACCCGCAGACCGGCCAGCGTCAGGAGCCCATCGAAGAGGTGGTGATCGACGTGGACGAGGCCTACCAGGGCACGGTGGTGGACAAGATGTCCCAGCGCCGCGCGGAGCTGCAGGAGATGCGCCCCTCCGGGGCCGGCAAGTCGCGGCTCGTGCTCCACGCGCCGACGCGCGGGCTCATCGGCTATCACGGCGAGTTCCTCACCGACACGCGCGGCACCGGCGTGATGAACCGCATCTTCCACAGCTACGGCGCGCATCGCGGCCCCATCGCGCGCCGGCGTGCCGGCGTGCTGATCTCCAATTCGCAGGGCAACGCCGTCGCCTACGCGCTGTTCAACCTGGAGGCGCGCGGGCCGATGTTCATCGACCCGGGCATGGCCGTGTACGAAGGCATGATCATCGGCGAGCACACGCGCGACAACGACCTCGACGTCAACGTGCTCAAGGGCAAGCAGCTCACCAACGTGCGCACGCACTCGCACGACGAGAACATCCGCCTCACGCCGCCGCGCAAGATGACGCTCGAGCAGGCGATCACCTACGTCGAGGACGACGAGCTCGTCGAGGTGACGCCGAAGTCCATCCGCCTGCGCAAGCGCTATCTGCTGCAGACCGACCGCAAGCGCTACAAGCGCCAGGTCGAGTCGGAAGCCGCGGAAGCGTAAGCCCTATTCTCTTGTCATTGCGAGGCGCTTAGCGAAGTCGCGCGGATAGCGCGCCGGAGGCGCGGAGCGCCCATCCGGGGGCGACACAATCCAGTGGGCCGAGCGTTGCTGGGGATCGCTTCCCTGCGCTCGCGATGACGGCTATCGAGCCGTCAGTTGCCGATCGGCGTCACGCCGTGAAGGACATTCTTACCGTCCTCCTCCTCGTACTGCAGCATCACCGACTGGCCGACGCGCAGTCCGGCAGGGTTCAGGTTGTTGGCGAACGTCAGCACCTTCCCGCCGGGAATGGTCATGGTGCGCGCGTTGAGGTCGATCGATTCTATGCGGGTGGTGATGTTGTTCAGCACGCGCCCCGCGCGGCCATACAGCATGTCCATGCTGTTCATGCTTGGCCCGTCCATCACGGTCGGCGGGATCAGCTGCGCGAACGCGCTGCCCGCGGCAAGCGCGCCGGCGAACATTGCGGCAAGGGCAACGCCCTGATCGAACTTACGCACGTATTTCCCTCCAGCCTCTGAAATCGGTTGGCAACCCGCTCCTTAGATAAGGATTCCAGGCCGCGCCGGCCAGGGCAAGGCGGTCGATGCCCGGCCGACGTAACGAGAGCGTGCGTCGGTCTGACGCACGCCCTCGATCTCTACGCCCGGACTGTAGCGGCCAGCTGCTACGAGGTCACCGGCAGCGGTACCGCTCCCGGCGCCATCGGCGCGGCATCCGGCACTCCCGGAGCCGCAGGTGCAGCTGGCCGGGTGATGCCTTGAACGATGCGCTGCTCGTTGCTCATGCGATAGGTCAGCGTGACGTTCGTACCCGGCGTCAGCGTGTCGGCGCCCGGGACGTTGGCGGCAAGGATGAACGTATCGCCGTTCTCCAGCGTGAGGGTCCGGCGCAGCGGGTCATACTCGTCCACGCGTCCGGTTGCCGTTTGCGTCTGCGCCTGAGCCAGCGCGTCCGGCGCGGCCGCGGGCGGCGTCACCGGCGCCGGCGCCGCACCCAGGTTCTCGCCGAATCCGCCCGCGCCGCCCGGCGCAGGAGTCATCGGGGTAACGGGCGCGGGCGTGACGGGATCTGGAGTGACCACCGGCGGAGCGACCGGCGCCGGAGTCACCGCGACGTCAGGCAAGCGATCGGCCGGCGGCAGCGGCCCGGGCAAGTCGAGTCCTGAGTGGGGCAATGACCCACACGTCCACACCTACATGAACGAGCACCTGTCCACGCACGATCGCCACTATCGGTCGTGGCGCGACGAGCAGGCCAAGAAGCTCAGCGACGAGTACGCCAAGTTCCGCAAGGACGAGCAGGACAAGTGGAGCAAGGGCTTCGAGGCCTGGCGCGGCTCCCAGTCCGGCAAGTCCGAGAAGGCGGCGAAAAAGGGCGAAAGCACCAAGTCCTGAGCGCTGGCCGCTCTGCCGAACCCAAAGGGGCGAGGGCGCTGCTCTCGCCCCTTCTGCTGCGGCACGGCCTTTGCTCCAGGCGGGGCATGGACCTGTGCTCCGTCCTCCCCGAGACGCGCAGTTTTCCTGGCGACAGGAGGTCCGGCGGCAGCGCCTCGTGTGCTCGCCGCCGGACTCCCGCGCACACGGCGCAGGCAGGGGCTGCTCACGCGGTGGGCACATGACCTGGATAGTCGTCGTGCTGTGGCTCGCCGGCGACGCGCGCCTGCCCACACCCTCGGGCACGTTGCTGCTGGCTCGCGAGACCTTCGCGACCGAGGCGGCGTGCGTCGCCGCGCTGCCCGCGTTCCACGACGCGGTGCTGCGCGACTTCGGCACCCCCGGCGTCGTCGCGTGCGCGCCCCGCGTCGGGCCGCCGGCGCCCGCCGAGGTAGCCGCACGCATCGCGCCGGAGGCGCCCGCCCGCTAGGTCCTGTACCCATAAAAGGGATTCCCTTTAGGGGCCGGCTGTGATTCAAGCTTCCAAACTGTGGGAGCTTGACGATGGCGCGCTTCGATCTCAGCGACGGGGAGTGGGCGTTGATCGCTCCGCTGCTTCCCAACAAGCCGCGCGGAGTGCCGCGTGTC